>NZ_BAABAT010000009.1:0-306753 GCF_039537565.1 Dactylosporangium darangshiense | reverse complement strand
GGCGACCGACGCCGTGCAGACCAAGCAGGTGGCGGCCAACGCCGAGCTGAAGGTCTGGGTCGAGGCGGTCAAGGCCGCCAAGGGCCGCACCAGCGACGACCTCGGCACGAAGTACCCGAAGATCTCCCAGCCGATGTGGACCGGCTTCCAGGCCGCGCTCAGCGGCGGCAAGTCCCCGCAGGACGCCTTCTCCGCCGCGCAGACCACCGCGGCCGCGGCCACCAAGTGACGATGCCCCGGGCGACGCGGCCCACTGCCCGCCACCGCGGCGGGGCCCAGTGGGCCGCGTGGGCCTTCCTCGCACCGGTCGTGCTGTACCTCACGGCGTTCTACGCCTACCCGCTGTACCGCAACCTCGATCTGAGCCTGCGCCAGTACACGGTGCGCTCCTTCGTGCAGGGCGACGCGCCGTTCACCGGCCTGTCGAACTACGCCACGGTCGTGGACGACCCGACGTTCTGGCCGGCCGTGTGGCACACCGCGGTCTTCACGGGCGTGTCGCTGGCCTTCCAGTTCTCCATCGGCATGGCGCTGGCGGTGTTCTTCCACCAGAACTTCCGGCTCTCGGCGACGCTGCGGGCGCTGTTCCTGGTGCCGTGGCTGCTGCCGCTGATCGTGTCGGCCTCGACGTGGTCCTGGATGCTCAACAGCGACTCCGGCATCGTCAACGCGGCGCTGCGCCTCGTCGGCGTCGACCCGGTCAACTGGCTGACGTCGCCGGCCTGGTCGCTGGCGTCGGTGACGATCGCCAACATCTGGATCGGCATCCCGTTCAACCTCGTCGTGGTCTACAGCGGCCTGCAGGCCGTCCCGGCCGAGATCTACGAGGCCGCGGCGCTGGACGGGGCGCGGCCGTGGAGCACGTTCTGGCGCATCACGTTCCCGCTGCTGCGCCCGGTCTCCGCGATCACCCTGCTGCTCGGGCTCATCTACACGCTGAAGGTCTTCGACATCATCTGGATCATGACCAAGGGCGGGCCGGCGGACGCGTCCACGACCCTCGCCACCTGGTCGTACCGGCTGGGCTTCGGCAACCTGCTGCCGGCGTTCGGTCCCGGCGCGGCCGTGGGCAACCTGCTCATCATCGCGGCCATGATCTTCGGCCTGATCTACATCCGCACCCAGCGCAGGGCGCTGTCATGAGCCGCGGGCTGAAGACCGCCGTGGGCGTCGGGCTGACCGCGATCATGCTGTTCCCGATCTACTGGATGATCAACGTGTCCCTGACCCGGGACACCGACATGCGCGACGATCCGCCGCACCTGTTCCCGCTGCACGGGACGCTCGAGGGGTACAGCGCGGTGCTGGACCAGCAGCTGCCGTACCTCGGCAACAGCCTCCTCATCGGGCTCGGCACGGTGCTGGTCACGGTCGCACTGTCCGCGCCGGCCGGCTACTCGCTGGCCCGGCTGCGCCCGCCCGGCGGCGGCGTGCTCAGCTTCGTGCTGCTGGTGGCGCAGATGATCCCCAGCATCATCATGGCAATGGGCTTCTACGCCATCTACCTGCGCCTCGGCGTGCTCAACAGCACCGCGGGCCTGATCCTCGCCGACTCGACCATCGCCGTGCCGTTCGGGGTGCTCATCTTCACCGCGTTCATGTCCGGCATCCCGGCCGAGCTGACCGACGCGGCCCGCATCGACGGCGCCGGCCCGCTGCGCACCTTCTGGTCGGTGGTCCTGCCGGTGAGCCGCAACGCCGTGGTCACCGTCAGCCTCTTCGCGTTCCTATGGGCGTGGTCCGACTTCGTCTTCGCCAGCACCCTCGACGGCGGCGGCACCCAGCAGCCGATCACGCTCGGCATCTACCACTACATCGGCAACAACAACCAGCAGTGGAACGCCATCATGGCCACCGCCGTGGTGGCCTCGATCCCCGCGACGCTGCTGCTCATCGTGGCTCAGCGGTACGTCGCCGCCGGCGTGACCGCCGGCGCCGTCAAAGACTGAAGGAACACCTCCATGCGCGACTCCCACGGCCCTGCCGTGCCCACCGACCGTGCCATCTCGGCGCTGCGTCCTCTGCCCGCGTCCGCCGCCCGCCTCGACCGCGCCGGCCTGCTCGGCCAATGGCAGGAGCGCAACCGCGCCGCCACGCTGCCGCACTGCATCGAACAGCTGCACGCGCACGGCAACCTCGACAACCTGCGCCGGGTCACCGGGGACACCGGCGGCGCGGCCGCCGCATACGCCGGCTACTGGTTCGCCGACACCGACGTGTACAAGACCCTCGAGGCGGCGTTGTGGCACGGCACCGAGCGGCAGTTCGTGGCCGACACCGTCGAGCTGCTCGCGAAGGTCCAGGACCCCGACGGGTACCTCGTGTCGTACTTCCAGCTGGCCGCCAACCGCGACCGGCAGTGGGCCGAGCTGCCGTCCAGCCACGAGATGTACACCGCCGGGCATCTGATCCAGGCCGCCGTCGCCGCCGCTCGCGGCGCGTCCGGCGACGCGACAGCGCTGCAGCTCGTCGACGTGGCCCGCCGCTTCGCGGACCTGCTCGTGCGCCGCTTCGGCGCCGGCGGCGAGGACGCGGTCGACGGGCACCCCGAGATCGAGACGGCGCTGGTGGAGCTGTTCCGGGCCACCGGGCACCGGCCGTACCTCGACCTCGCCGCGCGCCTCGTCGACCTGCGCGGCCACGGCCTGCTGGGCCCGGAGAGCCGCTTCGGCCAGCGCGCCTACTACCAGGACCACACGCCGGTCCGCGAGGCCGCCGAGGCCACCGGGCACGTGGTGCGGCAGATGTACCTCCTCGCCGGCGCCGTCGACGTGGCCGTCGAGACCGGCGACGCCGAACTGCTCGCCGCCGCCGAGCGGCTGTGGGACTCGGCGCTGGCGTCGAAGACCTACGTCACCGGCGGGCAGGGCTCCCGGCACCGCGACGAGGCCTTCGGCGACGCCTACGAGCTGCCGCCGGACCGCGCCTACGCCGAGACCTGCGCGGCGATCGGCGGCTTCCACCTGGCGTGGCGGCTGCTGCTGGCCACCGGCCGCGCCCGCTACGCCGACGAGATGGAGCGCCTGCTGTACAACGGCATCGCCGCCAGCACCGCGATCAGTGGCACCGAGTTCTTCTACTCCAACCCGCTGCAGCTGCGCACCGGCCACGACGGCTCCGACGAGGACGCGCCCGGCGCCCGGCTGCCGTGGTACCGCTGCGCCTGCTGCCCGCCGAACCTCGCCCGGCTCATGGCGTCCCTGCACACCTACACGGCCACCGGCGATCTCGAGGGCCTCCAGCTGCAGTTGTACGCCCAGGGCTCGTTCGCCGCCTTCGGCCGCGCGGTCGACGTGGCGACGCAGTACCCGTGGGACGGCACGGTGACGGTGACCGTGACCGAGTCGACCGACGCGCCGTGGACGCTGTCGATGCGCGTCCCCGCCTGGTGCTCCGACGTGCGCATCAGCGACCCGGATGCCGTCGTCGCCGACGGCTACGCCCGGATCCGTCGCGTCTGGCGGGCCGGCGACCGGGTCGAGCTGACCCTGGCCATGCCGCCGCGGCTCGTCGCCGCCCACCCGCGCGTCGACGCCGTGCGAGGCACCGCCGCCCTCGCCCGCGGCCCGGTCGTCTACTGCCTCGAGCACGCCGGCCTGCCCGGCGAGCTCGCCGGTGCCGTCTTCGAGGACCTCATGCTCGACGCCTCGGCGCCGATCGACGTCGTCCGCGACCACCCCATCGTCCCCGTCGCGCTCGCCGCCACCGCGCGGGTCTCCGGCGCGGCGGACGCCGCGCTCTACGGGCCGTTCGACGCGGCACCGCCGCCGCGCGCGGGCGCGACCGTCCACGCCGTCCCGTACCACCTGTGGGCCAACCGGGAGCCTGGGCCAATGCGGGTCTGGCTTCCCGTCGTACCGCCGCCACGGTGACGTCGGCGCGCACGTTGCCGACTACCGGGCGATCGAGTCGTCGCTGGGCATCGCGGCCCGGCCGATCTCGATCAACGAGTACGCCTCGCCGAGCCAGGTCGACATCCCCAGCGTCGCCGTGCACTACATGGCGGTCTTCGAGCGCTACGGCATCCGCGACGCCGAGCGCGCGTACTGGTACGAGGCCGGCACCCTCAACGGGCTGCTCTACAACAACGCACCGACGGCGTCATATTGGGCCTACAAGTGGTACGGCGACATGGCCGGCAACATCGTGCAGACCGTGCCCGGCTCGTGGCTGGAGGGCGTCGCCTCCTACGACCCGACCCGCAGGTTCGGTCGTCCTCGGCGGCGCGCGGCGACAACACCGTGCGCGTCACCGGCCTCGGCGCGCTCGGCTCGCAGGTCCGCGTGACGCTCTCGCGGACCGGCACCACCGGCCGCACCACCAACCAGAGCGCACCGACGACCGTGTCCACCACCACGTACACCGTCTCCGGCGGCAGCATCAGCGTGCCCGTCACCGGCATGGACGCCTGGGCCGCCTACCAGCTGCTCATCACCCCAACGTCCGGGATCGCGACCTGGCAGCAGCGGTACGAGGCCGAGAACGCCGCCGTCGTCAACGCGAACCGCTTCTCGTCGTCGTCGGCGTCCAACGGCGGCTACGTCGGGCAGATCGACGGCTCGGCCAACAGCCGCAACGACGCCTTCGTCGACTTCATCGTCAACGTCCCGCAGACCCGGGCGTACACGATGAACATCCGCTACGCCAACGGCACAGGTGCGAACTCCACCCAGGGCCTGGCGTACAACGGCGGCAGCTGGTCGACGGTGACCTATCCGCCCACGGGGGCCTGGGGCTCGTTCGGCTCGTCGGTCAACGTGACGGTGAACCTCAACGCCGGCTGGAACACGATCCGCCTGGCGAAGGGCGCCCCGTCCTTCGCCGGCGGCACCGGCTACGCCGAACTCGACGCGATCACGCTCAGCTGATCTGCGGTGCTCCGGCCTCCTCCCGGGGGCCGGAGCACCCTCAGCGGGTCCGGGTGCCGAACGTGCGGCGGTAGGTGTCCGGCGGCACGCCGACCACGCGGTTGAAGTGGCGGCGCAGCGTCGTCGAGGTGCCCATGCCGGTGGCGTTGGCAATGGCGTCGATGCCGTCGTCGGTCTTCTCCAGCAGCTCCTGGGCGTGGCGGATGCGCTGGGTCAGCAGCCACTGCAGTGGTGTGGTGCCGGTCGCCGCCTTGAAGTGCCGGCCCAGGTGGCGTGAGCTCATCCGGGCCTGGCGGGCCAGGTCCTCGACGGTCAGCGGCTGGTCGAGCCGCTCGATGATCCAGGGCAGCAGCGCGGTGAGCGGGTGGTCGTCCTGGTCGGGCACCGGGGCGGTGACGAACTGCGCCTGGCCGCCGGCCCGGTGCGGCGGCACGACGAGGCGACGGGCGACGGCGTTGGCGACCGACGAGCCGTGGTCGAGGCGCACGAGATGCAGGCACAGGTCCAGCGCGGCGGCCTTGCCGGCGGAGGTCAGCACGCTGCCGTTGTCCACGTAGAGCACGTCCGGCTCCACCTGGACCCGGGGATAGCGGGCGGCCAGCGCCGCGGTGTGTGCCCAGTGCGTCGTCGCGCGCCGGCCGTCCAGCAGCCCGGCCGCGGCGAGCACGAAGACGCCGGTGCAGAGGGAGGCCACGCGCGCGCCCGCCTCGTGGGCCGCGCGCACCGCGTCCACCAGGTCGGCCGGCGGGTCCACGTCGACGTCGGCCCAGCCCGGGACGATCACGGTGTCGGCGTGGCGGAGCCGGTCGAGGCCGAAGTCGGGCTCCAGCCGGAACCGGCCCACCTGGACGGCGTGCGGCCCGCAGACGACGAGCTCGTACCACGGGACCGTGACGCCATCGGGTGGCGCGCCGAAGACCTCGTTGGCCAGGGACAGCTCGAACTGCAGCATCCCGTCGGTGGCGGCGAGGGCGACCAGACTCATGTCCGGAATTGTATGGGACATGTCGTTCCCGACACTGGCCGCGTCGCTCGCCGCCCGGGAGGATCTTCCGCATGGATGCGAAACAGCAGGTGGCGGTGTTCGGCGCGTACGGGCACACCGGACGGTTCGTGGTAGCGCAACTGCGGGAGCGGGGGTTCATCCCGGTCCTGTCCGGCCGGGACGCCGACAAGCTGCGCGCGCTGGCCGCCGGGTCGGGACTCGAGGCCCGACCGGCGTCGGTCGACGATCCGGCGTCGCTCGACCGCGCGCTGGCCGGAACGGCGGCGGTGATCAACTGCGCCGGCCCGTTCGCCGCGACCGTCGCCCCCGTGGTCGAGGCGGCCCTGCGCGCCGGGATCCCGTACGTCGACGTGGCCGCCGAGGTCGAGGCCAACGCCGACACCTTCGCGCTCTTCGCCGACCGCGCCCACGCCGCGGGAGCGGTCGTCGTCCCCGCGATGGCGTTCTTCGGCGGCCTGGGCGACCTGCTGGCCACCGCGGCGATGGGCGACTGGACCTCGGCCGACGAGGCCCACGTCGCGTACGGGCTGAGCAGCTGGCACCCCACGGGCGGGACCCGCGCCTCCGGCACCGTGTCCCGGCAGCGCCGCAACGGGGCCCGGGTCGTCTACCGCGACGGACGCCTCGACTACCGCCACGACAGCCCGGCAACCGTGCAGTGGGCCTTCCCCGAGCCGCTGGGCACCCGGGCCGTCATCGGGGAGTTCACCATGGCCGACGTCGTCACCATCCCCAGCCACCTGTCCGTACCCGAGGTCCGCACCTACATGACCGTCGAAGCGGCCAGGGACGTGGCGGGCCCGGACACCCCGGCCCCCGCCGCCGTCGACGAGCACGGGCGATCCGCGCAGACCTTCCTCGTCGACGTCGTCGTGCGCCGCGGCGACGTTCAGCGGCGCACCGTGGCCACGGGCCAGGACATCTACGCCGTGACCGCGCCGCTGGCGGTAGAGGCGGTACACCGCATCCTCACCGGACAGACCAGGACCGTCGGCGTCGCCTCCGCCGGCGAGATGTTCGACGCCGCCGACTTCCTGCGCGCCATGTCCGCCCACATCGCCGTGCAGCCGGCCTACACCGCGGTCACATGATCCCCGCGGCATCCCACATGGCCATGGCGAGGCCGAAGCCGCGCAGGTCGGCGACCGCGCCGCCCATCTTGTTCATCACGTAGCAGAAGGTCGTGCGGGCGTCCAGGTCGACGATGGCCAGCGAACCGCCGTAGCCGCCCCAGTAGATCGTGTTGGGGTTGGGCATGATCTGGTCGCCGAGGGCGAAGCCCAGGCCGAACCGCAGCGGCAGGTTGAGCACCAGATCACGCCCCTCGACCTGCAGCTCGAGGGCGCGGCGGCACCCGGCCTCGGACATGAGCCCCCGCCCGTCGTTGGCGAGGACGGCGAGCATCTCGGCGACCGAACGGGCGTTGCCGGTCCCGCCGCCGGCCGGGATCTCCGCGGCCCGCCAGGCGCGGGAGTTGACCTGTGCCACCGCCGGCGCCGGGTTGTTGCCCACCCGCTTCTGCAGTTCGGTCACGGAGAGCTCGGGCGGCGGCCCGGCCGGCGGCGCGATCAGCTCGGCGACGCGCAATTCCTCGGACGCCGGCAGGCCGATGTGGAAATCGGCGCCCAGTGGGCCGGCGATCTCCTCGCGGAGCACGGTGCCCAGCGAACGCCCGGTGATGCGGCGCACCACCTCGCCGATCAGGTAGCCCTGGGTCAGCGCGTGATACCCGGACACGGTCCCGGGCTCCCACTCGAGGGCCTGCGCGGCCAGCAGCGAGGTGGCCTTCTCCCAGTCGTAGAGGTCCTCGGTGCGCATCGGCTCCCGCCACGCGGGCAGCCCGGCCGAGTGGCTCATGACGTGGCTGACCTTGACGTCCTGCTTGCCGTTGGCCGCGAACTCGGGCCAGTACCGGGCCACCGGCGCGGCGAAGTCGAGCTCGCCGCGATCGGCGAGCAGCAGGGCCACGAGCGCGGTGACGGTCTTGGTGGTGGAGTAGACGTTGACGATGGTGTCGCGTTGCCACGGGCGAGCGCCCTCCGCGTCGGCGTGACCGCCCCACAGGTCGACGACCGTCTCCCCGTCGACCGTCACGCACAGGGCCGCGCCGGCGTCTACGCCGCTGGCCAGGTTCTCCGCGAACGCCGCTCGCACCGGCTCGTACCGATCTCGGGCGAAACCCTGCACCATGCCGCCGAATGTAGGCGGTCCGACGATCCCGGCGTACCGAATTTCCCGCTACGCAGATTTTCGTACGCCCGCTGCGACGCCAGGCCGACGACGATCCCGGCCGGGCAGCCGATGATCGCGCCATGAGGAAGCTGCTGCTGGTCGTCGCAGTCGGGTTCGGGCTGGTGCTGACATTGCCGTACCTGAGCCTCGACGTCGACGACAGCCGCCTCGAGGTGCGCGACGGCCTGCAGTACGCCGTGCTGGTGGCGCACATCTTCACGGCCGCCGTGGCGCTCGTGCTCGGCCCCCTGCAGTTCATGCCGAAGGTCCGGGCGCGTAGGCGGCTCCACCGCGTGCTCGGCCGGACCTACCTGCTCGCTGGGGTCCTGCCATCGGCGGTGGCCACGATCCCGGTCGCGGTGTGGTCCGGCCGCCCCGTCACGCAGATCGGCCTGACGACCGCGGGGGTCCTGTGGCTGATCACCGGCGGTCTCGCGTACCGGGCGGCCCGCCGTCGCGACTTCACCGCACACCGGGCCTGGATGATGCGCAACTACGCGCTGACCTTCCTCGCCGTCACCTCGCGCATCCTCGTTCCCCTGCTCCTGCTGGTGCAGATCCCCTTCGGCGGAGCCGAGGCGGGAGCGATCGGGGAACGCGCGCCCTCGATGATCCCGATCGGTCAGACCTTGGGCTGGATCATCAACCTGATCGTGGTCGAGATCCTGATCAGACGGGACCGCTCGCCGCGGCGAGGCCGACTCGTGTGATCACCCGGGTGGCAAAGGTCGCTGCCCGCCGTGGTCCTGCGCGCCGAGTGACGGTGCGGAGGTCAGTCCGTCTGCCCGGTGATGAGGGCCGCAGCGCGTTCGGCGATGCCACAGACGGTCGCGTTGGTATTGCCGGAGACGATCGTCGGCATGACCGAGGCGTCGGCCACCCGCAGCGCGTCGATCCCGCGCACGCGTAGCTGCGGGTCGACCACAGCACGGTCGTCGAGGCCGATGCGGCAGGTGCCGACCTGGTGGGAGTACGTGCGCAGGCTCTGGAACAGGTAGTCGCGCACCTCGGCGGGATCCTGCACGGCCGGTCCGGGCAGCACTTCGGCGCCCCGCCAGCTGTCGAGGGCGGGCGCGGTGCCGATCGTGCGGGCGATGCGCAGCCCGGCCGTCATCACCGCCACGTCGTGCGGATCGCCGTAGTAGTTCGGGTCCAGCCGGGGCGGCGCGTCCGGGCTGGCGGCAGTGAGGCGGACAGTGCCGCGGCTGCGTGGGGTCATGGCGGAGATGCCGATGGACCAGCCCTCGCCGGTGCCGGGAATCGACGGAGGCAGCGCGGGGGCGTAGTACGGCATGTCGACGAGCTGGAGCTGCAGGTCCGGGGCGGCCGCCGACGGGTCGCTGCGGACCAGGCCGGCGACCTCGGCGCGGTTGGTGCGGCCGGTCGGCAGCGGGCGGGCCGCGCTGTAGATGACGGTGGAGCGCGGGTGGTCCTGGAGGTTGGAGCCCACTCCGGGCAGGTCGGCGACGACCTCGATGCCCAGCTGCCGCAGGTGCGCGGCCGGCCCGATGCCCGACAGCATCAGCAGCAGCGCCGAGCCGACCGTCCCGGCGGTGAGCACGATCTCGCGGTCGGCGCGCGCGGTGAAGACCTCGCTGCCCACGCCGTACTGCACCGCGGTGCAGCGCCCGCCCGTGGTCAGCAGGCGGTGTGCCAGCGCGTCGGTGACGAGGGTGAGGTTCGGGCGCGGCAGGGCGGGCGCGAGGTACGCGTCGGCGGCGCTCTGCCGCCGACCGTCCACAATGTTCAGATCGGACCAGCCGAAGCCCTCGTCCAGGCCGGCGTTGAGATCGGGTACGACCGGGTACCCGGTCTGCTGCGCGGCCGCGAGCAGGGCCTGCGCGACCGGGTGACCCGGTGACGCCGGAGCGACCGTCAGTGGCCCGTCGACGCCCCGGGTGGCCGGGTCGCGCCCAGGGGCGTTCTCGCTGCGCCGGAAGTAGGGCAGCAGGTCCTCGAAGCCCCACCCGGTGGCGCCGGCGGCAGCCCAGGCGTCGTAGCTCGAGCGGTGGCCGCGGGTGAACACCATGCCGTTGATGGCCGAGGATCCGCCGACGCCGCGGCCGCGCGGCCACGGCACCACGCCGCCGGTCGCGGCCTGCGGCACCGAGACCCCGGCCCAGTCGGCCGAGGTCCCCTGCAGCGTCGGCCAGACCGGTGGCGGCGCCTCCGCGGGCGAGCGGTCGCCGGCCTCCAGCAGCAGGACGCCGACGGCGGGGTCCTCGGACAGCCGCGTCGCGAGCACGCAGCCGGCGGTCCCGGCGCCGACCACGACGTAGTCGTACGTGGTCTCCATTCCCAGGCGCTACCCCGCAGGTCCTGCGTTACGCCAAGGTGAGCATCTTCGCCGTCAGGCCACAAGGGTGCCGCCGTCCACGACAGAGACCGTGCCGGTGACGTAGTCCTGGTCCATGAGGGCCAGGTACGCCTTGGCGGCGTCCTCGACTTCCGCGACCCGGCCCAGCGGAAGTCCCGCGGCGGTGGTCCGATACATCTCGTCCTGGTCCTTCTCGCTCATGCCCGACCACAGCGGGGACCGGACGACCCCGGGCGCGACGGCATTGACCCGGATCGGAGCGAGCTCGACCGCGAGAGAGCGCACAACGGAGACGATCGCCCCCGAAGCCGCCGCACCGAGGGTCCAGCCAGGTCCGCCTTTGAACGCAGCGGTACCGCTGGTGAGGGTGACGGAGCCGAACTTGGTCAGGTGCGGGACGGCAAGACGGACCGCGTCCAGGGCGTGCACGAGCCGCAATGCAAAGAACGCCGCACCGGCCCGGACGGTGTAGTCGGCGAGCATGGTGCCGGCCAGGGGGTCAGCGGCTGTGTAGGCGAAGTGGTCGAACGAACCTGCTTGGTCGAAGAACGCCTCGAGCGACTCGGTGGAGGTCGCATCGACGACCCGGCCGGTGGTGGACTCGGGCAACTCCGCAAGGGCGCGCTCCACGGAGGCGGGGTTGCGCGAGCCGATCACGACGGACGCTCCGGCGCGGGCGGCGGCGCGGGCGGTGGCAAGGCCGATGCCGCTCGTGGCACCCAAGAGCACGATGCGGGTCTTGTCGTTGACCGCCATGCCTTCAGTGTCCTGCGACGGCGGCGGTGTCGTCCATCACCCCGCGCCCTACGGCCATACACCCTGGCCGGTTGCGATGTGCGGAACGCCGAAGTGAGACGCGATACGGGACGGCCGGTTCGGTCCGTTCGGGTGACAACGCACTGCCTCGGATTTCACCCGATCGCCCAGGCTATTTTCACGCGGAGCCGACGTTCCGGGATGCCCGGCGTGCGACGTTGGTTGCGCAAGCATCGCGAAATTGCAGGATAGAGGCACAGATGAGATTCGCCAAACGTCTCGGCATGTTCGCGCTCGCCGGGTTGCCCGCGACCGCGTTAGCTGTAGGAGTGTTCGCTCCCGCTGCCCACGCTCAGACGCTGCCCGAGGTCACCATCGACCGGACGGGCACCATTTCCAAAACGGGCGCGGTAACGATCTCAGGAACGTTCAGGTGCGCCACCGGCACCGCCACTCTGGTCCTGGACGGCCTGATCACCCAGAGCGCAAGTTCCGGGTTGTTCAATTCCACACTGGTGCCCAATCCCGGGGACCGTAAGGCAAGATGCGACAATCGGCCGCATCAGTGGAGCAGCGGACTCTACCTGACCAGCGGCAGTTTCCGGCAGGGCAACGCGTCGATTCTCGCCACGGTCTATTACGGCGCGAACTGCCAGACCGGGCCCGGTTGCAACGCTTCCCCGTCGTTCACCGATACGGTACGGCTCACGAAACGTGGCCATGACCATGAACATGAACATGAACATGACGATTAACGGCCGGGGGGGTCGGCGGGTCAGCTGCTGAGGGCGGCCCGCCGACTCACGGCACCAGCACGCGCTCGACCTGGGCGTCGCCGAGCATGACGCTCACCCTGCTGCCGTGGTGAACCCAGTTGCCGGGGTTGTTGAACACCAGATAGTACGTGACGCCGGTCTTGTACGGGTCGGTGTGCGAGTGGTCCATGAGCAGCTGGTGGACCACCAGACCGGACTCCTCGTCCACGACGGCCGGTGGTGTGGCCGGGTCGTGCAGGGTGTTCGCCCGCTCCGGGTCGACGACCTTGAAGCGCAGATCCACCAGGCCGCCGTTGCCGGTCACCGCCACCTGCGTGATCTTCACGCCGCTTCGCTGGACCAGGCCGTCGGCGGTGACGACGGGTCGTTGCCAGGACACGGGGACGTTGTCCGCCGTCCGGTCCGCGGCACCGTCGGCCGTGTGCGACAGCCACAGCACCAGCCCAGCGACCACGATCGCCAGGACGATGCCCGCGAGCCCGCCGACGAGGCGTGCGCGGCGGCGTCCCCAACGCCGCCGCGCCGGGGGCGCCGAGGTCGGTCTGAGGGCGGCCGGACCGGTCATCGGTTGCCTCACATCAGGGGTGGATGAACGTCAGCATGCCGCCGCCCGCCGCCGGGGCCGGGCTCAGCCCGGTCTGCGGTCCATTGGTGACATGCTGCTGCCGGTTGTACAGCGGGAAGCCGTGCGTGCTCGGCGCCGAACCCGACGGCACGGTCGCGATCGCGTCCTCCGTCGCGCCGGCCGGGATCGTTTCGGCGTTGGCATCCAACGGGTTGTTCAGCAGCCGCGCGTCCCGGGCCACGACCCGCTCGTGCATGCCGAGCAGCAACATCGTGGTGTTGTCATAGCCGGCATTGAGGTACCGCAGCAGCACCCGCTGTCCCGCCGACGCCGTGATCGGCGCCGTTTCCGGGTAGGCCTTGCCGTTGATGAGCCAGAACGTCGCCCGATAGGCATGCATGTCGAACGTGTCGGGTGCGGCATTGAAGCCCGGGTCGATCGAGCTCAGGACGAGCAGAGCCTCGACGTCGTACGCGGTGGTCGCGGTGTCGTAGGCCTGGTTGGCCGTCAGCGGCCGGACGATCAGCGCGCCGGCGACGCCCATGGCCGCCTGACGCCCGGCGCCACCGCCGCTCTGGTACAGATACGTCCCGGGCCTGTTCGCGGTGAAGGAACGCGTCACCGTCGCGCCGGCGATGGCATCGGTGGGACCGGGGGTGAAGTCCACACCCGGGATCTCGAACGACAGCGTGTGGCCGGCCGGCAGGGCGTTCGTGACGCTGATCGTCACGGTGTCCCCCTCGTTCACGGTCAGGACCGGGCCGGGCGCGCTCGCGGTCGCCGTCGAACAGTCACCCGGCGTCGACGGAACGCCGAATCCCCAGATCGGGACGGTGACCGGGCCGGGCACCGTCACCGTGCCCGGCTTGGCGCACAGGTTGATGGACACCGGTGCGGCCGAGGCGCCGGAACTCGGCAGTCCGAGCCCGGCCGCGGCCAGGGCCAGCACGATCAGTGCCCTGGTCGCGTTGTTGAGTGCGGGTGCACGCATCGCCAGTCTCTCCTTAGCCTCGCCGCTGCTCATGGCGCGTCGTAGACGAGCGCCAGCAGGTTGCCCCACGTCGAGAACGTCCCCGGGTTCGGGCCCGTCCAGCGCTGCGTGTGGACCAGGACCCGGACCTGACCGGTGTTCGCCCCGGTGCCGATGTAGGCGTTGGCCGAGCCCGGCAACGTCCACGTCGAGCTCACGTCGGTCGAGCCGACGCTCAGCGGCTGCGCTGGCGGCGGCGGCAACGTCACCCACCCGCTCGAGGTCGCGGTCGAGCAGCCGGCCGCACCCGCGATCGTCCAGTCACAGATCTTGACCGTCTGCTGCGGCAGGTTGCCGGTCATCGCCGTGCACGTGCCGGCCGTGGTGGTGGCGCAGTTCTCCCCCTTGTATGTCACCTTGAGGTTCTGCGCACCGGCCGGGAGGTTCGTGAAGCCCGCGTACCAGTCGGTCGCCAGCGCCGTGACGGTCGCGCCGCTCGCGTGGGTCGCCGCCGTCGTACCGAGGGTCCCGCGGGCCACCGTCCAGGTGGTCGTGCCTTGCCCGCCCGTGACCTGGAGTACCTCGTTGTCGATCCGGACGTAGTAGGAGCCTGCGGCCGGGAAGCCCGCGGCCGAGGCGACCGTGACGGTCGTCTGCCCGGCGCTCGTCGCCGCCGTCGAGGTCGTCGTCCTCGGGTTCACCATGTAGTACGCGGTGTCGTCACCGCCGAGGTCCCCGACGGCGCCGCCCTTCAGCACGCCGCCGACGAGGTTCGTCGATGTCGATGAGGCGAAGCAGCCGCCGGGCGGGTCGACCCGCAGCAGGGTGGCCATGCCACCGAAGCCGGCGTCGAAGTTGGCGAACTCGTTGAGGGCGTGGCTGTGCCACGGGAAGTACCACTCGCCGCAGATGTTCTGCGTGACGACCCCGGTGGGCAGGGTGCCCTTGTAACCGAGGTAGGGGCTGCCGCCGTACCACGTGTTGCTGTCCTTGAAGGTCACGTTGCGGTAGTTGGGCGGGGGCACCGGGAGCTGCTTGGTGGTCGGGTTCCAGTTGTCCTGGTCATCCCAGCGCAGCAGGAAGTCCTGGGTCTGGCCGGAAGCGATCGTCTCCCCGAAGTGCTCGGTCGAGGCGGCGGCGCCGCCGGGGCCGAGCAGTGGCCGGCCGTCCTGGGCGATCTGGGTCGTGTGGTTGCCGTGCGGGTGGAACGGGTGGTTGAGCGCGCCGGCATTGATCATTCGGATGAGGGCCGGCTGCGGGTTCGTCGCGGAGTTCGGCTGGATCCGCACGAGCGACCCGTACGGCTGCTCCGGCAGCAACGCCGAGCCGTTGTCCTGGATGGTGTCGGGGAACTCCCGGCCGTTGACCGCGAAGTACCGGGCACGCCGGCTGTTGATGTCGTACGTGCCACCCGTCTCGACGGCGTGGTGCAGGTCCGGGTCGATCTCGCTGAGCAGCAGCAGGTACTCCCGCGACGCGTCGAACTGGCTCGTCGTGCCGTAGGCGTAGTTGGGCCCGGCGCTCGGGCGGACGATGAGTGCGCCGTAGAGCCCCATCTCGATCTGCTTGCCGATGTCGGAGCCGCTCTCGTAGAGGTAGGTGCCGGGGCTGCCGGCCGTGAAGGTGTACGTCACGGTCCCGTTCGTCGCCGCCGCCTCGGTCGTCAGCAGCCCGGGCGCGCCGCCGGTGGCGGTCACCTGGGCGTCCTGGCCCGGGAAGACGATCGACGCCGGTTCGGCCAGGTTGTTGGTGAGATGGACGACGACGGTCTCGCCCTGGGTCGCGCACAGCACCGGCCCCGGGCTCTGGAAGTGGCCGTTGTCCGGCGCGTCGGCGTTGGCGTAGCTCCACATGAAGATGCTGTTGCCGTCCGGCGTACTGACGTAGCCCGTCTTCGCCACCAGGTTGAACGTGTGGGTGGTGCCGGAGACGGTGCCCGGGTTGCACACCATGCCGACCCTGGGCGCACCCGGCGGAAGCGCGTAGGCGCTTTCCGGCACGAGCAC
Organism: Dactylosporangium darangshiense; assembly: GCF_039537565.1. Lineage (NCBI taxonomy): Bacteria > Bacillati > Actinomycetota > Actinomycetes > Micromonosporales > Micromonosporaceae > Dactylosporangium > Dactylosporangium darangshiense. The sequence continues at coordinate 291,257 of NZ_BAABAT010000009.1, read as the reverse complement.
GGCCGAGCCGGCGGCCACCAGAACGACGACCGCCAGCCGCCGGGCGCTCTGCATCATCTTGGCACGCTCAGGCATAGGTCTGCCCCACCACGGTCTGGGCCGGAAGTGCGTTCTGGTACACCCGAACCTCGGTCATCATCCCGCCGGCCCCGGCGGCACCGTGGTTCGACAGCTTCCGGTAGTCGCGGTTCTTGAAGGAGTACACGTTGTAGTTGCCTCTGGCGTCCACGCCGGACGGCCGGGCCGCGTCGTATCCGGGCGCGTCGAAGAGCACGTCGCGCGCCTCGCCGGGCCCGAGGTACAGGGTGTTGGTCCAGTACGAGGTGTCGACGCCGCCCTTGCGAAGCAGCGAGGCATCCTGGCCGATCACGTGCATCGGGATGCCGGGCAGTTGCATGGCGTGCTGCTGGTAGCCGAGGTTGGCCAGCCGCAGCAGGGCGCGGTCACCCGGATTCACCTGGATGAGCGCCGAGTTCGGCTGCGACACGTCGGGACTGCCGCCGTAGTTCGGGTTGGCCGTGGCGATGCCCGATGTGGTGCCGTTGCCGTCGTTCGGCAGCACGGTCTGCGGGTAGCAGCGGCCGTTGAGGGTGAAGAACTGCGGGTCGTAGTCCGTCATGATGAACTCTTGGATGTCCCGGTCGGCGTCGTGCTGGCGCTCGTCGATCTCGTCGAGCAGGATCGCGAAGTGCCGGTCGTAGCCCGTCGAGCCGTCACCGTCGTTGTAGGCGAACGTCGTGAAGGTCTTGCCGCCGAAGGTCCTGGCGGTGCCGTCCTGGGTCGGCCGCACGAACACGATGCCGGTCATGCCCATCTGGACGTGCTCGACGTCCTCGAAGTGGCAGTGGTACATGTAGGTACCTTCACGGTGCGGGCGGTAGAAGTACGTGAGCTGCTTGCCGATCGGCACCGCCACCGACACCTCGGGGACGCCGTCGTTGAGCGGCGACGGGATGTCGAAGCCGTGCCAATGGATCGTGTGCGAGTCGATCAGGTCGGGCCGCTGCACCAGGCCGAGGTTGGTCAGCGTGATCCTGATGTCGTCTTCCTGCTTGAAGTCGAGCATCGGCGCCGTGTGCTGGGCGTGCCCCTTGTAGGCAGCCGACAGCTCGCTGACCGTCTTCGTGGGATCGACCTGGACAAATCCGAAGATGTACACCGGTGCCGCCCGGTTGGGCATCGTGATGTACCCGTCGGTGGCGACGAGCGAGAGCGTCGGCGGGGTGGCCGCCTCGACGCGTCCCGCGCCGAGGAAGCCGCTCCCGCCCAGGTCGGAGCCGACCAGCCCACCGGCCGTGACGGTGCCCGCCACGCCCCAGCCGACCGCTCTGAGGAACTCTCTGCGCGTCGAGGTTCGCGCCGTGGTGCTCACATTGGTCTCCTCAACGAACTCGCGCCAACTAGGGCAGGGTTACTGCTATGCCGAGTAGTTCGTCCGCGCCGAGATCCCACGGCGTGTTGGAACGGGTCGACCGCAACGTCGGACGGGAGTCCCCGTCGATGTCCCCCGGAATCCCGGTCGGCGCCGCGAACACGGTCGCGCCGCACGCGGTCAGGTTCGCCGGGACCGGAGTGTTCGAGCAGCGCACGCCGCCGTCGATCGCCGGCGAGGCGGGCAGGATGTGGTAGTTGCTGGTGAGCCCGACCGGCGGGTCCCCACCGGTGATGGTGACCGCGGCGGTCTGCGGGTCGAGCCGTGACCCGGACACGGTCAGCTCCGCCGTGACCCCGATCGGGTTCAGGAACAGCGGGTCCGCGCTGATGTTGCCCTGGTTCGCCGGCGGGGCGTGCAGCACGCCGTCCGGACCGAGCATGGTGCTGCCTGCCGTCAGGTCCGAGTAGCGCGGGGTGAAGGTGTCCGCGTTGTTCGTGGTCCCGTGGACCTCGAAATCGATGGTGCCGTGCGAGACCAGCGTCGCGCCCGGGCCGGGTTGGCTCAGGGTGTACGCGGTGTTGGTCCAGAAGATGTTGTTGAACAGCGCCACCGGGTTGGAGAAGTCCGGCCGGGTGGCCGCGTTCGGGTACTGCGCCGCGTAGCGCGGGTCGTTCTGCCAAAGCGTCTGGTCGTTGGCCTCCGAGGCCAGCGCCGCCGAATGCGGCAAGGCGTTGGAGCTCTCCGACGAAGCGGTGGAGACGTTGTTGGCGATGGTGTTGTTGACGATGGCCACCTTGGACGAGTCGTCGAGCGCGATGGCCCCGCCGAGGTCGGCCGCGCCGTTGTCGGCGATGATGTTGTTGCGGATGTTGATGGGCTGGTCGACCGCGTCGAGGACGAAGATCGCGCCGCCGTCGTCGCCGGTGTAGTTGCCGGCCAGCACGTTGCGGTCGACGTCGACGTTTCCGGAGCCGTCGCCGAGGCTGCCGCCGCCGACGGGCAGCTGGGACTGGATCGAGATCCCGGCGCCCGAGTCGACCGCGTCGTTGTAGTAGATCTGGTTGTCGTGGATTCGGCCGCCCGGGCTCAGGCCCCAGTGGGAGATGCCCGCGCCGTACTCCACGCCGAAGTTCGAGCACACGACGTTGTTCGCGACCTCGTAGGCGTTGGAGCCGTAGAAGATGCCGAGGCCGCCGGAGCGGGTCAGGCCGCCGTTGCCGATCATGCGGTCGTTGGCCACCCTGACGTTGTAGTTGTGCGCGCCGACGTGGTTGCTGACGCCGGTGACCGGGTTGGTGTCGCTGTAGGGCGCGCCGATGCCGATGCCGCCCGCGAAGATGCCGGCGTTGTTCTCCAGCACGTTGTTGGTGAGCTGGGTGTTGTTGGCGTAGGCCTGCAGCTGGATGCCGCCGGCCCCCTCGCCCTGCCCGGTCATCAGCGCGAGGCCGTCGACGCGGGCCTGTGCGAAGGAGGCGGTGATGCCGGTGCCCAGGTCGTAGGCGCTGGTGGACTGGGCGAGCATGGTCAGATCGGCACCGCGCAGCACCGGGTGGTTGGCGTCGACGCCGACGTACGGCCCGTGCGCTGCCACGGTCGCGTCGAAGGTTGGGGTGTTCTCGGTGAAGTAGCGACCGTCGATGACGGAGCCGACGACGTGGAAGCGCGGATCCTCGGGGTCGCGGGCCTGCAGTTCGTGGGCGCCGATGATCCCGCCCGCGCCGCGGCCCTGGATCTTCAGCGGCTTCCAGACCACGACGTTCTCGTTGTAGACGCCGGGTGACAGCACGAGCAGGCTGCCGGCCGCGGCACTGTCGATCGCGTTCTGCAGGGCGTGCGCGTTGACCCCGGTGATGGCCGGCGCCGGCACGTTCACCACCGGCGGGTTGTAGGCGACCGTGTTCGAGCCGCTGCCGTTGGTGCCCAGCACGTGCAGGGTGATCCCGTTGACGCTGGACACGCCGCCGTTCGCGTTTGCCGTGGTGATCGTGAGCTGTTTCGGACCCGGCCGGAACTCCGGGCTGGTGGACAGCACGGGAACGTTGATGACGATGGTGTCCGGTGTGGTCGCGTTTCCAGGCGTCCAGCTGACGATCCCACCGTTGCCACGCGTCAGCGTCGTGACGGTGCCACTGCGGTTGTCGGTCAGGGTTGCCCGGACGCCGGTGGCATCGGTGGCGGTTCCGGTGGTGCCGATGAAGTCCGCCTGGATGGTGATCTGCCGGCTGCCGGTCGCGGGCACCACCGGGGACGAGACCTGCAGCACCTCGGGCCGCGCGGGGACCGCCGGGTCCTCGCATGCGGTGCCGGAGATCGGGTCGAGCGGCGTGTCAAGCTGGTCGGTCAGGCCCGGCCAGACGTCCCACGCGGACGTCGCGGTCAGCAGGTTGGGGTTGTAGCCGGGGTTCGGGGCCGCCTTGGTGCCGGGGTCGTCCACCTTGACCAGGTACATACCGGGGCAGGGTCCCTGCGGGATCGGGCAGTTGAACGTCTCGGTCGAGGGCAGCAGTACCTCGTACGTGCCTTCCGGGCTCGTGTACACCGTGGTGAACAGCCGCCAGTTGTCCGGGCTGTACGGGGCGTTGACGTTCGGCACGGTGTCCACGCGAGCGTAGATCCCGACCGGGATGCCCCCGATCGGCCGCGGCTCGCCGTACCACATCGACTTCTGGTTGCGCTCGAAGTAGATGTCGTTGGAGACCAGTCCGATGAGCCGGCCGGGCGCCGCGACGTCTCCGGCCCTGGTGTCGCTGGCGTTGGTGCCGTTGGGGTCGGTGTTGAAGTTCGTCATCATGTTGAAGTCGGCGTTGGCGTTCTGGCCGTTGGTCAGGACCACCAGTCGCTTGTCGCACAGCGGGGCGTGTGCGCCGGCGACGCCGTAGTAGACGCTGCGCTGCACCAGCGTCGACTGGTCGATGACGTGATCGTCCCCGGCGCAGGGCGGCGGCGGGATTGCGGGCGTGAACTGGTTGCCGAGGTCGACGTTGACGTCCTCCTCCTTGACCGGACGGTACAGGCATCCGGCGCCGTCGCCCGGGATGGCGCCCTTCACGGAGCTGACGTTCTTGTAGCCGGAGGTGTTCGCCGGGTTGCAGGCACGGCTGTCGGTCGTGTCCTTCGGCATGACCACGTGCGTGATGTACGTGCCGGCCACGAGCGGGTGGTCGCCCGGATCGGAGCCGTCCCCGCACAGCCCGGTCGCCGTGTTGAAGGCACCGTTCGCCGTGGGACAGTAGTCGGCGAAGGCGTAGCCGCCGTCGAAGGCGCCGTCCTTCGTCTGCTCGCCGGTGATCGGCGTCTCCAGGCAGTTCGGCCCGACGTCCGGATTGAGGGTGGTGATGGGCGCGCCGTTGGAGTCGGTCACGGCGCAGCTCTGGGGCGGCTGCTGGGCCGCGTTCGGGTGCTGCCAGTGGTCGGTCACGTACTGGTTCAGGATGACGTCGTCCGCCGTGTTCGGCTGACCGTCCGGGCCGAGGCCCTCGAGGTACACCGTGACGTCCGGAATGGCCGGCTCGTAGTCCTCGTGCGCCTGGAATCGCGCGTCGAACTCGTTGCGCGTGGTCGCGAAGTACGTGATGCCGACGATCTGGCCCGGCGTGCCCGCGGGATAGTCCCGCTTGCCGAAGTCGACCGTCGCGCGGTGGCCTTCGGTCAGCAGCTGGTTGCTCAGCAGGCCGCCGCCCTGGTTGGTGGGGACACACGGATTGGCCGGTACGGCGGGCGGATCGACCGCGCAGGACGGCGTCACCGCGCCCGTGTGCTCGTCGTGGATGGACGGCCCCGGGTAGGCGGAGAAGCGGGCGAAGCCCTGCTCGTTGATGATCCACTTGCCGAGCGGGCCTCCCTCGGCGGTCGGGTACTCGTAGTGCCCGGCCGGGTCGGTGAAGGTGGCCTCCTTGATCGAGCCGTCCCGCCACCGCTGATCCATGTCGGTGTTGGCGATGGTCGGCTCGCCGGGATCCTTCTTCCCGTTGTTGTTCAGGTCCTTGTAGACGGTGCCGTCCAGCCAGCCGAACCAGCGCGACACGCCGACACCGACCTCGCCGTTGGGGTCGGCGTCGCGGACCTCGACGCTCTGGCCGGCGGCCACGGTGACCGGCAGGGTGCGGATGATGTAGCTGAGCTGCTCGTCCCAGATGGCCATGTTGTACGTGCCGGCCGGCACGTTCTGGATGTCGAAATGGCCCTGGTCGTCGCCCTGGCCGACATAGACGGTGCGGTCGGTCGTGCTGTCGCTCAGCGCGACGAACGGGTTCTGCACCGGCTCGCCCAGCGTGAGCACGTCGAACGGCGGCCAGCCCTGCCAGTTGCGTGCCGTGCCGGTGATCTCGCCCGTACCCGGGGTGGCGAACGGCGTCGGCGCGCAGACGAAGCCGAACCAGTACGCGGTACGCGCGGTCGGCGGCTCCCACAACTGCTCGCCCGGCGCGCCCGTGCCGTCGCTGCCTTCCTCGACACCGGCCTGCAGCTGCAGGCCACCGTCGATGGTCGTGGTCTGGTACCACCGGCTGGAGGGATCGCTGTTGCAGGGCGCGTCCGGTGCATGCACATCGATGAAGTACGTGGCCGGTCCGAGGTCGTTGATGGTGACCAGCCCGTCCGCGGCCGTCAGGCAGGTGCCGCCGCACAGCGGGTTGTTGTTGTAGTCGACCGAGACCTCGCTGTGGGTCTGCTCCTCCAGCCCGACCCGGAAGCCCTGCAGCGCGTCCTCTTCGGTGTCCGGGGCGCCGTTGGTCCAGGCGCTGTCGTTGAAGGCGAAGACCCGGATCTTGCCCAGCGGCAGCGGATGGGCGTCGCTCTGCTGGGTGAGCTCGATCAGGGCGTTGAGGGTGCCGTCGGTCGCGGCGTCGCCGGGCAGGCTGATGTGCTTGCCCCACATCTTGTGATCCGGCGCACGGACCGAGATCAGGTACCGTCCGGGCGGCAAGTTGACGGTCTTGCGCGCCTCGTTGCCTTCGCGCACGATCGGGCTGTTGCTCTCGGTCGTCACGTACTTCGGGAACGGGTCCTTCGGCTGGCGCGTGGCGGGGTCGACAAAGCGCGTGTTGTCGACGTTGATGATGTAGTTGAAGTGCGGCAATGCGGTGTGCGACACGAAGTCGCGCGCGTCCACCGTGACCGCGCAGCCGGCGGCCGGACATGCGGTGGCCGCCTGCGCCGGGGTGGCGAGCACGGCGAGTGCCGCGACGGGCGGGAGCAGACCGCCGACCAGGGCAAGGACCGCCGCGCGAGTGGTGAACCTAAGGCGGATCCGGTCCAGTCGCAGCCTGGGCGGCAGGAAGATCGGTTCGGACAGCGGTCGCGGGCGGCTCGGCCGGCGAACGTCCGGCTTCGCCGCCGCCGTGCCGGACCGTCCCGGCGTCCACACCGCCCAGGCCCTGCGTAGCGCGTCCGTGATGGTGTGGCTCGTCCGCTCCCTGTGCATCGGCTTCACCTCTCCACGCGCGATGCCTCCGCAGGTGCCCCTGCATCACGGGGAGTATGTCGCCGGGACCGGTCCGCGCAGCCCGTTCATGACAGCTCTGTCATGTGCGTGTCATGGGGCGGTCACGAATGACCGCGCGATGACATGCACATGACAGAGCTGTCATCTGACTGGACCCGGCGATCCGTTCCGTCCTACGTTCCGGCTCGGCATCCAGACCATCCGCTCGGCGCCATTTCGCGCCCCGCTAGCAGGCCAGGAGGCGGGTCCCATGCGTGGTTTCCGCTGCGTCCTGGGTGCCGCCGCGGTGCTCGCCGGCGTCGCCCTCGCGCTGGCCCTGCCCGCGCGACCGGCGGCCGCTCATGCCGGCCTCGTCTCCTCGCAGCCCGCCAATGGCGCGGTCCTCACGCAGGCACCGGATTCGGTCGTACTGCGCTTCAGCGAGGGCATCGCGCCGCAGTTCAGCTCCGCGCGGCTCGTCGACAGCGCCGGCCGGCCGGTGGCCGGCACCCGGGTGGCGCCCGAGCGGGCCGGCACGGACGAGCTCGTCATGTACCTGCCGGACGTCGCGCCGGGCACGTACGGCGTCATGTGGCGGGTCCTGGCCGAGGACGACGGGCACACCACCAGCGGCGTCATCGTCTTCGCGGTCAACCACCCCGTATCCGGCACCATCGTTGCCGACAGCGGCCCCGGCACATCTGCCCGGCCGCTGGATGTCGCGCGCCGCTGGGCCGGCCTGTGCCTGCTGGCCGGGCTGATCGGCGGGCTCGCCGTCGCCGCCGTGGTCCTCGCACCGGCGCTGCGCCGGGCGGTGACGACCGATCCGGACGGACCGCTCCCGGTGGCCCTGCGCGCCGCCCGGCACCGGGTCCTCACCGTCGCGGCGGGCGGCGCCGCGCTCGGGACGGTCGTCGGCATTGCCGAACTGTCCGCGGAGATCCACCGGTTGGCGGAGCCGGGCGCGGCACCGGCCGCAGCGGTCCACCTCGTGACCGGTACCCAATGGGGCCGCCTCTGGCTCGCGCGCGTGACCGTCCTGACCGCCCTGTCCGTGCTGGTGTCCGCGTTGCGGGCGCAACCGTCCGCGAGCACCATCCGCGGCCGGGTGCTATGGCCTGCGACGGCGGCGCTCGTGCTGGTGATGGTGTCGCTCGAGGCGCTGGGCGGCCACGCCGGCGCGCTCGGTTCGGGGCGGTCCGCGGCCGTCGTCGTCGCGGCCCTGCACATCCTGACGGCCTGTGTCTGGCTGGGTGCGGTGGCGTCGCTCGCGGTGGTGCTGTGGCCGCGCGGCGGGGACGGCGCCGCACGCCTGGCGATGCTGCGGGAGTGCCGTGAGCCGTTCACCCAGCTGGTGGTGCTGAGCGTCGGGCTGGTCGTGGCGACCGGGCTGTACAACGCCGGCCGGCAGGTCGACTCCGTCGACACCCTGCTCGGATCGGCCTACGGCCGGGTACTGCTCATCAAGAGCGCCCTGCTGCTGGTCGTCGGTGCGACGGGGTTGGTCAACTCGGCCCGCCTGCACGGCCGGGTCCCCTCGAGATGGGGCGGGCGAGCCGGCGCAGCGACATCGCCGCCGCGTCGGCTCGTCGCGGTCGAGGCGGCGGCCGGCATCGTGCTGCTGTTGGTCGTCGGCCTGCTCGCCGAGACTCCCCCGCCGCGCCCGACCGACGACGCGAGCGCCTCGTCGGAGGCGACACTGACCCTGGCCGGCGCCGCGGACGACGTGGAGGTGTCGGTCCTGGTGACGCCGAACCGGGCCGGCGTCAACGCGTTCACCGTGCTGGCGGAAAGCCGGCGCCGGCCACCGCCGGCACCGATCGACGACGTCACGCTCGAGCTCGACGTGGGCGGCACGACCGCCGCGATTCCGCTGCAACAGCTGGAGACGGGCCGCTACTTCGGCACCGCCACCGTCGACGGGGCCGGCCCGGAACGGCTCACCGCCGTGATCCATCGCTCCGGACAGCAGCTCCCGGTCACCGTCAACGGGTGGTTGTTCCCGCCGCCCGGCACGCAACCCGAGACGGGCGGTCAGCTGGCCGCGACCGTGAACCCGCTGGCGGGGACGCTGGCGGAGGCGATGCTCGCAGTCGGCCTGTTGTGGCTGCTGTCGGCGCGGCGCCGCCGCCGCGCCGGCACCCCGGCCACGCCGGCCGAGACAGACCTGGAGGGTGTCCGATGAAGCGTGCGATCCTGGTCGTCACCGTCGCGCTCGCGATGATGCCGGTATGCGGTGCAGGCCCCGCCGCGGCCGCCCGCCCGGCCGAGCCGGCGCAGCGGCTCGTGCAGGCCATCGTCGTGCTCACGGCGCAGGTCGATCCGAGCACCGTCAAGGCCCCGAACCGCCGGCAGCGCGGCGCCACGCTGGAACGGACCCTGCGCGCCACGGCGGACACCGCGCAAAAGAGCGTCCTCGAGCTGCTGCGCAAGCGGCAGGCGCAGGGACTCGTCACCACGATCGATCCATTGTGGATCTTCAACGGCATCAGCGTGACGGCCGCCCCGTCGGTCATCCGGGAACTGGCCGCCCGTCCCGACGTGCGCAGGATCGATCCCGAGGTCACCATCCAGGCACCCGTGCTGCCCAGGGCGACGGCCACCGCCGAAACCGGTCCGCCGCCTCCCGAGCCGAACGTGGCGCTCGTCAACGCTCCCGCGCTGTGGAACCTCGGGTTCCGCGGCCAGGGGGTCGTGGTGGCGAACATGGACACCGGGGTCGACGGCAGCCATCCCGACCTGGCCGGTCGCTGGCGGGGCGGCAACAATAGCTGGTACGACCCGTATGGTCAGCACCCGACGGTGCCCACCGACGTCAACGGCCACGGCACCGCGACGATGGGCGTCATGGTCGGCGGCGACGCCGGGGGCACCTCGATCGGCATGGCGCCGGATGCCCGGTGGATCGCCGTGAAGATGTTCAACGACCGCGGTGCCGCGACCTCGACCGCCATTCACCGTGGCTTCCAGTGGCTGCTGGACCCGGACGGCAACCCGGACACCGCCGACGCACCGGACGTGGTCAACGACTCGTGGACGTCGTCGGCGGGCGGCTGCAACCTCGACTTCCAGCCCGACCTGGCCATGCTGCGGGCGGCCGGAATCCTGCCGGTGTTCTCCGCCGGCAACTACGGCCCGACCGCGGGCACGGTGCTCAGCCCGGCCAACAACCCGGAGGCATTCGCGGTCGGCTCCACCGACCTGGCCGACGTCATCGACCCGTCGAGCAGCCGCGGGCCGTCGGCCTGTGGTCAGCCGGTCGTCCCGCGCGCGGTCGCGCCCGGCGTCAACGTGCGGACCACCGACCTCTACGGCCTCTACACCACCGCGTCCGGAACGTCGCTGGCCGCGCCGCACGTCAGCGGGGCGCTGGCCCTGCTGCTGAGCGCGTTTCCGGACCTGCCCGCCGACCGGCAGGCCGCCGCGCTCGAGGGCGGCGCCGCGGACCTCGGCCCGGGCGGCCCGGACAACGACTACGGCTACGGCCGGCTGGACGCCTTCGCCGCGTACCAGTGGCTGAGCACGATGCCCGACTTCACGACGTCGGTATCCCCCTCGACGGCGACCACGACACCCGGCGGAACCGCCACGTACACCGTTTCCGTCGCGGGCGTGAACGGCTTCACCGGCCCCGTCACCCTCAGCCTCGCCGGGCTCTCCGCCGCGCAGGCCACGTGGAGCTTCACCCCGGCGGTCATATCCGGCGGCAGCGGCAGCGCCCGGCTCGACGTGACCACGGCGGCCGGCCTCGCACCGGGTTCGTACCGGCTCACGCTGACCGGCACCAGCGGCTCGACCCGCCGCAGCGCGTATGCCACCCTCGTGATCCCCGCTCAACCGAACTTCACCGTGGCCGTCGCACCCGCTTCGGCGACCGTGCCGGCCGGCGACACCACGACGTACACCGTGACGGTCGGCGCCCTCAACGGCTTCACCGGCAACGTCGGGCTGTCACTCACCGGCCTGCCGGGCGGCGTGGGCTCGTCAGCGTTCAACCCGACGTCCGTCGCCACGGCGGGCAGTTCCCAGCTGACCGTCACGACGCTGGCGACGGCGCCGCCCGGCACCTATCCGCTCACGGTCACCGGCACGAGCGGTTCGCTCAGCCGTACCGCCACGGTCATGCTCACCGTCACCGCCCGGGACTTCACGCTCAGCGCGAGTCCGTCCGCGGTCACGGTCTCGCGCGGCCAGACCGCCTCGTACACCGTTTCGGCCGGATCCGTGGGTGGCTTTGCCGGCAGCGTCACGCTGTCGGTGACGGGTCTGCCGGCCGGCGCGTCCGCGACCTTCAGCACGAACCCGGTCGGTACACCAGGCACCTCGACGCTGCGGGTGCGCACCACGTCGTCGACGCCACGCGCCTCCTTCACCGTCATCGTGATCGGGACCGCCGGAGCGTTGGTACACCAGGTCCCCGTGACCTTGACGGTCCGGTAGCCGGGCCGATCACCGACCCAGCCATTTGGAGGTCATGTTCTCCGCGGGCGTCGCACCGGGTACGCGGTGCGGTGCGGCCGGTTCATCGCCCGATGAGTCCTGTGGGAACCACAGCGTGACGCTGGTGCCGACGCCGGGCTCACCCCGCAGCGCGATCCGTCCGCCCCACGCTTCAACCACCGTCCTGACGATCGCCAGGCCCAGCCCGGTGCCCGAAATGCTGGGCAGCGGGCCGGTGGCGGCGGTCAGCGTCGCGGCCTGCTCCGGGCTCATCCCGGCCCCGGTGTCGAGCACCTCGATCGTCCAGGCGTTCGGCCGGCGCGCCCCGATGATCTCGATCCGGTCGCCGTCGGCAGTGAACTTCACCGCGTTCTCCAGGAGGCAGTCCAGCGCTGCCTCCAGCCGCTCGGGGACGACTGCCGCCTCCCCGACAGCCGAGCGAGCGCTCCAGATCCGGTTCGCGGTCGGCGCCCAGCGATGCAGGGCGCGGCTGAGCTCGGCGTCGATGTCGGTCGGATGCCGTGCCACCGCGGCGCTCATCTGCATGAGGGTCACCAGCCGGTGCGTGATCCTCGACAGCTTGCCCAGTTCGTCGAGCACGATCTCCGCGTCTTCGGCGACGCGTGGCCCGCCCCCACCGTCGCGGATCAGTTCGGTGTAGCCCCGCGCCACCGTGATCGGGGTGCGCAGCTCGTGTGACACGAGCCGGACGAACAGCTGCTGCGCCTCGGCCTGCCGGCGGTCGTGCTCGGCCAGTTGGGCGACCCGCGAGAGGGCCCGCTGACGCAGGCGGACGTGCCACACCATGACGCCGAACACCGCTGTCATCAGCGGGACCTCGGTCGTCTCCTCCCAGCCGATGTCGCCGGTGCCGGCATGATGGATCAGGATCCATCCGGTGGTCACCGCGACGGTGAGCAGGACCGCCGTCATGCCGAGCGGACTCCACGCGGTGAAGCCGTACACGATGGACAGGCCGATCCAGACCAGGTGGAACGGAACCGTCTCCTTGCCCGGGTACAGGTACATCAACACGAGGTTGGCCGCGGAGACCACGGCCCAGGCGACGAGCAACAGCCGGCGGCGCTTCGAGCCCTCAGTCTGATACAAATCGGTATCCGACGTTGCGAACAGTCTCCACTCGCGCCGCGGCGCCCAGTTTGCCGCGCAGCCGCCGCACGCAGACATCGACCACGTTGCTGCCCGGGTCGAAGGACAGCCCCCAGACATCGGCCAGCAGCTCCGAACGGCTGCACGCCTGACCGGCTCGTTGTATCAGGTGGCCCAGCAGCAGGGCCTCGCGCAACGACAGGTCGACCCGTCGGTCCGCGACCAGCGCCAGGCGTTGCCGGATGTCCAGCTTGACCCGTCCCGCGACAAGCCACGGTCTGCCACCCGGGACCGGATCACGCATGCGGGCCCGCACCCGCGCCGTCAGCTCGGCGAGCGCGAACGGCTTCGATACGAAGTCGACCGCACCGGCATCGAGGCACGCCACTCGCAGGCCGACCTCCATTATCGCGGAAACCACGATCACGCGCTGGCCGGGGCGTTCCTCGATGACGCGACTCAGCACCTCCGTGCCGTCCATGCCGGGAAGCATCAGGTCCAGCAGGAGCAGGTCGAAATTCCGATCGAGCGCAATGGCCAGCGCGTCCAGGCCGTTGTACGCCCGGTCGACCGAAAACCCGTCGGCCTCGAGGGCGCGCGAAACGAGACGGGCGATCCGCTCGTCGTCCTCCACCACCAGGACCCGTCCCACGGAAAACCCCCGTCGGCGACCATGAACTCCCAGGTGTCTGCGCTGCTCACGCGCAACCTATCGACAATCCGTCAGCAAACCAATACCTTCGTCACGACGATGAACGATTCGGCCGAACGGCTTACCCTGTTCGCCGGACGGCTATCTGATGATGCGACTCTCCACGATGTCCGCGGCGATTAGCGCAGCCGATTCTCCAGGCGCGTCGATGATCATACAATTGCGACGCTTCACGACACCGGAAAAGAGTCGTCAGCTCGGCCGCAGGGCGGCGAAGACCTCGGGCCAGTTGGCCGGCAGGTTGTCGACGATGAATCGCTGGTACAGCGTCATGAACCGCGCCGCGGCCCCGCTCACCTCGGCGCGGTCCGAGCCCAGAGCCGCCAGGCACTGATCGAGGCAGTCCCAGTCCTCGCGATCGCGCTCCCGCACGCCCATCGTGGCGAGCACCGCCTGGACGGCCTCGTCCTCGAAGAACGACTCGTCCCACGCCGTCGCCGCGCCCATTAGGTAGATGAGCTGCGAACTGGGCGACAGCCGTTGCGCCGCAAGGCTTTCGCTGTCGTAGGTGCGATGCTCGTCGTCACCGACGATGCCGGACATCCCGACCGACGAGTCGACCAGGTCCCGCCAATAGGCGACGTCGTGTTCCCCGTCGGTCTGGAGCATGTACCTGCTCGCGAACTCCGCCATCCGTGCCGGGTCCTCGATCAGCGGCGAGACCGCCGTGTCCATGCTGTAGTCGAGCCCGAAGAACCACCGGCGCCCGTCGACCACCATGGATTCGATGCCGCCCACCTGACCCTCACGGTCCGCGATCGGGTTGATGTCTTCCATGACCGGCGAGCGTACCGGTCGCGGTTGGCACTAGCGGAAATAGGTTTGCTGTGGAAACCTATCGGCATGACCAATGATGCGGTGCCCGCCGGCGCTGATCCCCGTCGGCTGCTGTCGGAGGCGCGCGGCCTCGCCCGCCGAGTGCGGGTGGACCAGCGGGTGACCTGGTTCGCGCTGCTCGTGCTGGCCGCGGCGACGTTTGTCGGGATCCCGTTCGACCGGTACTTCTACGTCTCCCACTGCACCGGCACGGGCGCGTGCGAGTTCTGGCGTCGCGGCGTGCTGATCTACTGGCCGCCGGCGCTGCTGCTGACCTACATCGCGATCGCCGTCTGCTACGTGCGGGTCGCCCGGGCGCGGGGGCTGGGCGCCCGGGTGCTGCCGTACGCGATCACCGGCATCACACTGACCGTGCTGTTCACCGCCGCCTGGATCGCGGCGCGCCTGTACCTGCCGAGCCATCCCCGCCAGAACCCGTTCCCGTACTGGGTGATGGTGCTGGACCGGCTGATCGCGCCGTGGGGCACGATCGGGGTGGCGCTGCTCGTGCTGGCCCGGCTGGAGCGCAACCTCGGGCTGCTGGTGTTCACCCTCGTGTACCTGACCGTGGCGCTCGTGCCGATCGACCTCGGCTGGCACTGGGGTAGCCAGGAAGGCACATGGTTCCTGTCGCAGCAGTGCATCAACGGCACCGTGCTGCTGCTGGGCGCGATCGGCTTCCGGCTGGCCGACCGGCGGCGCAGATGACCGCCGAGACCGGGGCCCCGGACCCGGACGAGCCCGCCCACCCGGTCAACGGGCTGGACGAGGTCGTGCACCAGCGGGTCCGGCTGGGCATCCTCACCATCGCGCACGAGGCCCGCCGGGCGGAGTTCGGATACCTGCGCACCCAGCTGGACCTGACCGCCGGGAACCTCTCCAAGCACCTGAGCGTGCTGGAGGCGGCCGGGCTGATCGAGGTCGAGAAGGGGTACGCCGGCAAGCGCGGCCGCACCTGGATCACCCTCACCGCAGCCGGGGACACCGCGCTCGCCGACGAGATCGCGCGGCTCAAGCTGCTCATCGCCCGAGTCGAGACCACAGACGCTCCGGAGGACCGATGACCACCGCACTGACCCGCCGGCACCTGCTCGCGGCCGCGCTCGCCACCGGGGTCGCCGTGCCGCTCGGCGCCGGCCGCGGGTCGGCGGCACTGGGCGCTTCCGGCCCGGCCCGGCTCACGCTGCCCCCGCCCACCGGGCCGCACCCGGTCGGCACCGTGTCGCTGCACCTCGTCGACCGGTCCCGTCCGGATCCGGTCGCGGGCCCGGGACACTTCCACGAGCTGATGACCAGCATCTGGTACCCCGCCGGCCGCGACGCCCGGCGCCGCCCGGTGGCGCCGTGGATGACCGCCGCGCCGCTGCGCGCGCTGCTCGCGGCCAACGACTTCGCCCCCGACGTCGCGGCGGCGCCCCTCACCGCCGGCCATGAGGGAGCGGCGGTACTGCAGACCCGCGACCGCCTGCCCGTGATCCTGTACTCGCACGGCGCCGGCGGCCACCGTTCCGAGACCACCATCGTGGTCCAGGAGCTCGCCAGCCACGGCTACGTCGTGGTCACGGTGGACCACACCTACGACGGGTACAGCGAGTTCCCCGACGGCCGGCTCACCGTCCCCGCCGACGAGCTGTCGTTCACGCCGTGGGACCACGCCCACGACGTCCAGTTCGTCCTCGACCGCATCGAGGACCTCGCCGCCGGCCGCAACCCCGACGCCGGGCGCCGAGCGCTGCCGACCGGCCTGGGCGCCGCGCTCGACCTGCGCCGCATCGGCATGTTCGGCTGGTCGAAGGGCGCGACCGCGACCGCCCTCGTCATGAACCAGGACCGCCGCGTCCGGGCCGGGCTCAGCTTCGACGGCCCGATGCAGTCGGGTCCGCCGCCCGCCGGCCTCGACCGGCCGTTCATGCTGATGACCGCGGAGTTCAACCGGGCCGCCGAGCCGAGCGTCGAGCAGTTCTGGTCGCAGCTGCGCGGATGGCGGCTCAACGTCCAGGCCGACGGCGCGCTGCACGGCGCGTACTGCGACCACCAGATGCTGATCCCGCAGCTGGCCACGATCGCCGGCATGAGCGACGAGGACCTCGCCGCCTGGGTCGGCACCCTCGACCCGGGGCGGGCCGTGCGAATCCAGCAGGCGTACCCGCTCGCGTTCTTCGACCTGCACCTGCGCCATCGGCGGCAGCGCCTGCTCGAAGGACCGAGCAAGGCCTTCCCGGAGGTACGGTCCATCCCCTGACCGACGCCGTGCGCGAGCTGTGCCGACTCTCCGGGCTGCCGGTGCCCGACACGGCGACCTTGACGATGGCCGGCCAGGTGATCTGGCCGGGACCCGCACCGGCTTGAGCCCGACGTCGGGCGGTCATGGGATGTTCACACCGGGCCGGTCGCGCTACATACTCGTGGTCATCGATATTCATCTCGGTCGCCGACCCTGGCGGCCGGGAGCGTCGATCCACGAAAGGTAAGCGTTGGAACACGTGTCATCGCCGCGTCGTCGGGCCGTGTCCTGGGTCGTGGCCGTTGGGGCCGCGATCGGGGTCCTGCTGCCCGCGACGGCGGCCTACGCCGATTCGCTGCCCAACCTGCCGCAGAACGCGGGAGGCTACGAGCAGTCGTTCTCGCCCGCCTACGACTACGACACCGACGGCTGCTACGCCGTCGCGGCCATCAGCCCTGCCGGCACGTTGAATCCGGGGCTCAACCCCACCGGTGCCCTCAACGGCAACTGCCGCGACCAGTCCGACCTCGACCGGTCGCAGACCTACGCCCGGTCGAAGTGCAACAACGGCTGGTGCGCGATCGTGTACGCCAGCTACTTCGAGAAGGACCAGGCGCTGCCCGGCGTCAGCTGGGGCGGCCACCGCCACGACTGGGAGCACGTCATCTCCTGGGTCAACCAGGCGACCAACCAGGTCGAGTACGTGACCACGACGCAGCACAGCAGCCAGGTGACGTACCCGCGCTCGCAGGTGCGCTTCGACGGGTCCCACCCCAAGACCGTCTACCACAAGGACGGCGCGTCGACGCACTTCTTCCGGCTCGCCAACAGCAATGACGAGCCGCCGGAGAACCACTACCACAACTGGCGGTACCCCCCGCTGGTGGACTGGAACGGGTGGCCCAGCACGGAGCTGCGCGACCGGCTCATGACCGCCGACTTCGGTGCCGCCACGATCAAGATCAGCGACGGGCGGTTCGAGTCGCTGCTCGCCGCGTCCAAGCCCGCCGGGATCGCGTTCGACCCGCAGGGCTGAGCTCCGCCACGGCCGCGAGGACCGGCTGGTCCTCGCGGCCCCCGCCCTACTCGGGCATCTCGGGCACGATCAACGCGAGGCGCGCCAGCATCGGCACGAGCAGCCCCATGTCGAACGGCGCCGGTGCGCTCGTCGGGCGCGCGGAGGTCGTCAGCGTGACCTCGACGTCGCGGCCCTGCGGCACACAGACGATCGAGACGACGTTGTACACGGCGCATTCGACTCCGCCCACGAACGGGTCGACCACCGCGCACGCCACCTGCGGGCCCCGGGAATCGCACAGCCCCTCTGGGAGCCTGGTGTCCACGTAGACGGTCCCGGCCCAGGTGCCGTAGGTGAACGGGCGCTGGTACGTGTAAGGCCCGCGTTGATGCACCGGCCCGTCCGTCTGGCGCCCCTCGGGCTCTCCTGGGTACCAGTGCAGGCCCTGAACCGTCGCCGGGAGCTCGCGGTCGAGCCAGGCATCAAAGTCGCGCTGGTACGGCAGGTAGGTCGGGCCCGGCGTCGAAGTCATCGTCGCCTGCGCGTTGTCCCCGCCCGGCGGCGCCGGCATGACTGCCGCGAGCGCGAGCACCGTCGCGACCCCCGCCGCCGCCCCGCCACTGGCCAGCCATCGCCGGCGGCGACGCGTGCGATCCTGGTCGGCCATGATCCACTCGACGTCGACCGTGCTGGGCGGAGGGGTACCGATGAAGTCGTCAAAGAGTTGCTGGGTCATCGCGTCTCCCCCATCGCCGCGGCGAGGCTGCGCACCGCTTCGAGCGCCCGCGCCGACTGGCTCTTCACCGTGCCCGCGGAGATGCCGAGGACGTCGGCCGTCTCCTCCACCGAGTAGTCGAGGTAGAACCGCAGCACCACGACCGCGCGCTGCCGCGGGCCGAGCGAGGCGAGCAGCCGCCCGAGCCGGTCCCGCTCGGTGATGCCGTCGACCTGCTCCAGTGCGGTCTCGGGCAGCCGCTCCTGCACCTGCTCGCGGGCCCACGGGCGCCGCCGCTCGTCGAGCCAGACCCGCGTGAGCGCCCGCTGCGCGTAGGCGTCGCGATTCTCGACCACCGAGGCCCGGTTCCAGTGCGTGTAGAGCTTCCCGACGAGGATCGCCACGATGTCGTCGGCGGTGTGCCAGTCCTGGCACAACAGGTATGCGGTGCGCCGCCATCGATCCATCCGGGCGCCGACGTACGCCCGGAAGTCGTCCGCATCGCCGTGCCGCATGCGGTCTCCTCTCTTTCCCGTACAACGGCAGCACCGCCGCAGAGGGTTGCACGGAGCGTCATGGGCCTCGCCAGCGTTACACACCGTTGCGACATTGCGCACTCACCGCAAGCTTCGATCCGTCCCGTCCGCGCACACCGCGGTTGATGGTGGGCTTGAACGGGGTCGGCGCGGCGGCAGGTGGCTCCCACCGGGCGTCACTGCCTACCGCAGCACGGCAGCCGCCGCGCCAGCCGCCCACAGCTACTCCTCGACGAGCACGCGGACGTCCCAGGCGCCGAGCTCGACCTGGCCTCCGGCCGGGACGGGCTTGCCGGACAGCACGTCGCGGCAGTCCACCGGCGCGGCGACGGCGGCCGGCGTCCACGACCAGTTGTGCAGGAACCGCAGCCGCCGTCCGCCGGCGGCGGTGGCGCCGGTGCAGGTGACGGAGGCGGGCAGGCCCCGCCAGGCGGCCCGCGCGGGCGCCGCCCACTGCATCAGGGCCGTGGCGAGGGCAACGTTGGGGACCGTACCGACGTGGGTGATCCGGCCCTTGCCCGCCGCGCGGGTGGTGACGGCGGGCCAGCGGCCGAAGTGCGGGTGCCGGTAGGTGGCCAGGACGGTGGCGTCGGTGGCGTGCAGCCCGTCGACCCAGCGGGTGGCGGCGGCGCCGGCGGGTGCGGCGAACCGGCTCGGGTCGGCCGAGGTCACCTCGATCGGCGTGTGGACGGTGCTGAACTCGTCGTACCAGACGCCGGCGGCCGCGCTGAGCCGGGCCGGCATCCGGTCGGCGCGGGCGCGGGCCTCCTCGTCGGCGTAGCCGGTGCGCGGGCCGAGGATGAGGTGGCCGCCGGCCAGGGCATAATCGCGCAGCAGGTCCAGGGCTTCGTCGCCGGCGACGTAGAGGCCGGAGGCGACCATGACCGGGTGCCGGCGGGCGAGCGCCGCGGGATCGCCGAGCTGGGCGGTGTGCAGGACGCGGACCTGCAGGCCGGCGTCGAAGGCGCCGCGGTAGAACGGTTCGACGAGTCCCTGGTACGCGCGCTCGTCGGGCGTACCGTCGGGGTGGGACAGCGCCGGGTACCGCTGCATGATCCAACGGGTCGGCATGTCGAACACGACGGCGACGTCGGCGTCGGGGGTCAGGTCCGCGACGAGGTCGCCCGCCATGCGCAGCTCACGGCCGAGCTCGGCGAGCTCGGTGTAGGTGCGCCCGGGGCGGCCGCTGTGCGGCAGGATGCCGCCCCAGTACGTCTCGGTGCCGAAGTGCAGCGTGTGCCAGTGCCAGTAGCCGATCATGCGGGCGCCGCGGGCGACGAGGGCCCAGGCGGCCTGGCGCCACTGCCCGTCGTAGGCGGGGCGGCTGTCCCACGAGAAGCCGATGCTCGACGCGTTGGTCTCGGTCACCAGGAACGGCGCCTGCTTCGAGGAGTACATACGGTCGGCGCTGAGGTACAGCGCCCAGGTGCCGTCCGTCGTCCACGTCTGCGTCGGTGTGCGCTCGTCGGGCACGGCGAGGCCGTCCTGCATGACGTAGTAGGCGTTGCCGGCGGTCACGTCGAGGTGCTCCGACAGGCGCCGGTCGTCGTAGGCCGGGCGGTCGTAGGCCAGGCAGGTGGTCACGAACTGCTCCGGCGTGGCGTACTCCCGGACGACCTCGGCCTGCCAGGCGATGAGCTCCTCGGTCTGCAGGGCCTGGAAGCGCCGCCAGGCCAGCTCGTACTGCGGCTGGGCGTTGCCGTCCGGCCGCCACAGGTCGGACCAGGTCGACAGGCGGTGCGACCAGTAGACCAGGCCCCACTCCTCGTTGAGCCGCTCGACGGTGCCGTAGGTGTGGCGCAGGTGGTCGACGAAGCGCTGGAACACGGCGTGGTTGTGCAGCAGCTCAAGGCCGGGCTCGTTGTCCACCTGGTAGCCGATGACGGCCGGATGCCCTGCGTAGCGGGCGACGATGCGGCGGATGACGCGCTCGGCGTGGTACCGGAAAGCGGGGTGGGTGAAGTCGGCCTCCTGCCGCGCGCCCCATGCGATGGGCCGGCCGGTGCCGCGCTCGCCGGCGATCTCCGGGTGCAGGCGGGCCAGCCACGGCGGGACGGCGTAGGTCGGGGTGCCGAGGATGACCGCGATGGCACGCTCGTGTGCGCCGTCGAGGACCGGCTCGAGCCAGTCGAGGTCGAACCGGTTGTTCTCCGGTTCCCAGGTCGACCACACCGACTCGCCGACGCGGATGACGGTGAAGCCGGCGTCGGCCATCCGGTCCAGGTCGGTGTCGAGGCGTTCGGCCGGCCGGTACTCGTGGTAGTAGGCGGCGCCGAACAGGACGGTCGCGGGAAGTCGTGGTGCCATGTTCTTACTCCTTGACGGCGCCGGCCGACAGGCCCGACTGCCAGAAACGCTGCAGCAGGACGAAGGCGGCGATGAGCGGGATGATCGACAGCAGCGAGCCGGTGACGACGGAGGCGAGCAGGTCGGCGTTGGCGCCGCTGCCGCCGACGGCCTGCGCCGACCAGGAGCTGAGGCCGACCGTGATCGGGTAGTACCGCGGGTCGTTGAGCATGATCAGCGGCAGGAAGTAGTTGTTCCAGGTGGCCACGAGCGTGAACAGCAGCACCGTCACGAACCCGGGGGCCAGGCTGCGCAGCGTGACCTTGAAGAAGATCGCGAGCTCGCCGGCGCCGTCGATGCGGGCGGCCTCCAGGACGCTGTCGGAGATCGCGTCCCGGGCGTACACCCACATGAGGAACAGCCCGAACGGGCTCACCAGCGACGGCAGGATGACCGCCCACGGCGTGTTGACCAGCCCGACCTTGCTGAACAGCAGGTAGG
This sequence comes from Dactylosporangium darangshiense, assembly GCF_039537565.1. Classification (NCBI taxonomy): domain Bacteria; kingdom Bacillati; phylum Actinomycetota; class Actinomycetes; order Micromonosporales; family Micromonosporaceae; genus Dactylosporangium; species Dactylosporangium darangshiense. Next base: position 270,102 of record NZ_BAABAT010000009.1, on the reverse strand, counting down.
TGGGAATGGCCAGCGCGGTGGTCGGGACCATGATCGTGCCGAGCACGCTGCCCAGCAGCGCGCGGTGGCCGCGGAAGACGTAGCGGGCGAAGCCGTAGCCGGCGAACGTGGCCAGCGCCGCGGCCCCGGCGGAGCTGACGGCCGCGTACAGCAGGCTGTTGAGCAGCCAGCGGGCGTACTCGCCGTGGTTGTGCGTGAACGTCGCCCGCACGTTGTCGAAGAAGGCGAAGTCGCGGCCGAACCACAGCCCGAACGTGGAGAACAGGTCGCCCGTGGTCTTGGTCGCGGCGACGACGAGCCAGAACAGCGGGAAGACGAAGTAGGCCAGCAGCGCCAGCATGGACAGGGTCAGCAGGTTGCTCTTGCGCCGCGGCCGGCTCATCGGCGGCCCCTCCGTCCGGTGGCGGCCAGCACGATGTACGACACGACGAGGATGACGAACCCGAGCAGGAACGACACGGCGGCGGCGTAGGGCACCTGCTGGGAGGTGAAGGCCAGGCTGTAGGCGTAGAGGTTCGGGGTGTACGCCGAGCTGATGACGGTCGGCGCGAGGCGCTGGATCAGGTTGGGCTCGGCGAAGAGCTGGAAGCTGCCGATGACGGAGAAGATCAGGCACAGCAGCAGGGCGGGCCGCAGCGCCGGAATCTTGATGTGCCACGCGATCCGCCACGCGTTTGCGCCGTCGACCTTGGCGGCCTCGTACTGCTCGGCGGGTACAGTCCGCAGCGCGGCGTACAGGATGATCATGTTGTAGCCGACAAACTCCCAGGTGACGATGTTGCCCAGCGCCGGCAGCATGAGCCCGTCGCCGAGCAGGTCGGGCGCGGCGAACCCGAGCCGGTCGCCGAGCTGTGCGAGGGGCCCGAAGTCCGGCCCGTACAGGTAGCCCCACATCAGCGTGGCCACGACGCTGGGCACCGCGTACGGCACGAAGATGCCCAGCCGGATCGTGTTGGCCAGCCGCAGCAGCCCGCTGTCGATCGCGAGGGCGGCGACCAGGGCGATGAGCAGCATCGTGGGCACCTGGATGAGGAAGAACAGCGCGACCCTGCCCACGCCGCCGATGAGCCGCTCATCGGCGAGGGCCCGCGCGTAGTTGTCCAGCCCGACGAAGACGGTGCCGCCGACGAGCTGGTCCTTGAACAGGCTCAGGTAGGCGGCGTAGCCGAGCGGCAGCAGGAACAGCAGCAGGAAACAGGCGAGGAACGGGGCGACGAAGACGTATCCGGCGCGGCGGTGCGCGGTGCGTACGGTCATGGCGAGGCTCATTTCACGACTGGAGGTGCGGCGCCTCCCGCCCGCGGCGGCGCGGGAGGCGCCGGCGGGTTCAGCCCGCGGCGACGGTGAAGCCCTGGTCCTTGGCGTAGGTCGTCAGGCGGGACTGCCACTGATCGGTGGCCGCGGCGACGTCGCCCTTGTCGGCGAGGGCCTTGCCGGCCGTCTCCGTCCAGTCCTTCACCGACTGGTCCAGGAACGGCGGCCACTGGAAGCCCTGGTCGACGGTGCCGCTGATGTCGGCGAAGAGCTGGTTGACGGCCTGGTCGCCGAAGAACGCCGACTTCTGCCCGGCGAAGGCGGGGTCGGACAGCAGCGCCTTCGTCGCCGGGAAAAAGTTCTGCACCGAGTTGAACAGCTTCGTCGAGTCCGGGTCGGTGTTGAGGAACTCGGCGAACTTCGCCGCGGCGATCGGGTTCTTCGTGCCCTGGATGACCGCGGTCGTCGAGCCGCCCCAGTTGCCCGACGCCTGCTTGCCGGCGTCCCACTGCGGCAGCGGGGCCGCGCGCCACTTGCCGGCGGTGCCCTTCGCGCTGCCGCTGAGGAACACCGGGCCCCAGGCCGCGGTGAGCCAGGTCGCGTACTTGCCGGAGTTGAAGCCCTGGAACCAGTTGTCGGTGAAGTCCGGGTCGGTGCTGACCACGCCGTCCTTGGCCAGGCCGCCCCAGTAGCCGGCGACCTTCTTCGACGCGGCGTCGTCGACGGCCAGGCCGACGGTGGTGCCGTTCACGCTGTACGGCCGCGATCCCGCCTGCCACATCAGGCCGTGCCAGCCGGCGGTCTCGTTGGCCGACATGTTCGTGAGGAACACGTTGGGGTCGGCGGCGTGCAGCTTGCGCGCCGCGGCGGCGAACTCGTCCCAGGTCTTGGGCACGGTGATGCCGTACTTGTCGAAGATGTCCTGCCGGTACAGCATGCCCATCGGGCCGGTGTCCTGCGGGTAGGCCAGGATCTCGCCGCCCGGGCCGGTCACCTGGCTCCACGTCCAGTCCACGAACTTGGACCTGTTGTCGGCGGCGCCGTACGGGCGCAGGTCGACGAGGCTCTTGGTGATGGAGAAGGTGGGGATGTACTGGTACTCGATCTGGGCCAGGTCCGGAGCCCCCGTGCCGGCCTTGAGGGCGGTGCGCAGCTTCGTGTAGGCGTCGGTGCCCTGCCCGACGTTCTGGACGTTGACCTTGATCGCCGGGTACTTCTGCTGGAAGAGCGCCACCTCCCGGTCGATGTTCGGCACCCAGGTCCAGAACGTCAGCGTGGTCGGTGTGCTCATCGCCTTGTCGATGTCGGCCTGCCCGACCGGAGCGGTCGCGGCCGCGCCCGGGCCCGACGACGATCCGGTGCAGCCGGACAGTGTGACGGCCGCCAAGGTCACGGCCACTGTGAGCGCTAACAACTTGCGGCGGTTAAGCTGATGCGTGGAAGTCCACATGGGAGATCGTTCCTCCGAACGGAACCGACGGCGTCTCGGCGCGTCGGTGCGGCTCCCGCGGCAACGGGAGTGATGATGGCTTCTGCGTCGGCCGCGCCCCGTCTGGCGGCGCGGCCGGCATTCTTGCTGCCGAGCGGTCAGACCGCCGACGTGCCTCCCTTCCGCGGCGACGGCGGTGCGGTGGAGTCACGCAGCACCAGCCGATGCACGTGCTTCGGTGGCGGCGCCGGCGGGGTGTCCGGCGCGTTGAGGAACTCGACCAGGTAGCCGAGTCCCGTGGCGGCCAGCTCGGCGTTGTCGGAGCTGACCGTCGTCAGCGGCGGCCACACGTGCGCGGCGATGGGGATGTCGTCGAAGCCGGCGACGCTCACGTCGCCGGGCACCGACCGGCCGGCCGCGTGCAGCGCGTGGATCACGCCGATGGCCATCTCGTCGTTCGCGGCGAAGATCGCCGTGACGTCCGGGTCGCCGGCGAGGGCCCGGGCGAGCTCGAAGCCGCTCGCGGCGGTCCAGTCACCTTCGAGCAGCGGCGGTACCTCCGCGCCGGCGGCCACCAGGCTGTCGTGCCAGTTCTGGCGGCGTTCGCGGGCCGCCCACCAGCGCTGCGGCCCGGCGATGTGGTGCACGGTGCGGTGTCCGAGGCCGAGCAGGTAGCGGGTCAGCTCGGCGGCGGCGTCGCCGCCCTCGGCCGCGTGGACGGCCAGCACCGTCGGCGCGTGCACCACCGGTGCGGCGCCGAGGGTCAGCACCGGCACGTCCACCGTGAGCGGCTCTCCCCCGTCGTCGACCGGCTCGGACAGGATGACCGCGTCGACGCCCTGCACGAGCAGGTTGTCCACGGCCGCCGCCAGCCCGCTGGCGTCCTCCTCGAACGTGTTGGCGATGCTCAGCGAGTAGTTGATCCGCCGGGCCTCGCGTTCGAGGGCCACGAGCAGCGACGACGGGCCGAAATGCGCCGTGCCCAGCGACACCACGCCGATGCGGTGGGTCCGGCCGGTCAACAGCGCCCGGGCGGCGCCGTTGGGGCGGTAGCCGAGCTCCTGGGCGGCGGCGAGGACCCGCACGCGGGTCTCCTCCGTCACGTTCGGCTCGTTGTTGAACACCCGGGACACCGTCTTCTGCGACACGCCGGCCAGGCGCGCCACATCGGTACCGCCGGGGCGGCGTCCCCGCCCGTTGACCACGTCCACGATCCCTCCAATCGATGCCATGTCTACGTAGTCACCCCTGGAAAGTCAAGCCCTTGACTTTGGTTCGATGTCTACGTAGACATGGCGCCTGACTGCGTAGTCATCCCGAACTCTTACCGCCGCATCACGGAAGAGAACGCCCATGACACCGAGAAGACTCGGCACGGCACTCGTCACCCTCGCCGCAGCAACGACGCTGCTGAGCGCGCCGGCATCCGCCTACACCCCCACCGGCGGAGTCATCTACCAGCTCCCCGACACCCAGGCCTGCCTGAAGGGCCGCGGCAACTGCGCGATCTACCCGAAGGCGGCTCAACTGCCCGGCGGGCGGCTCGTCGCATCGTTCGAGAAGGCGACCGTCGTGGCCGCCACCGGCGGCGCGACCGGGGAGACCCTGCCGGTGTACAAGAGCGACGACAACGGCGCCACCTGGCAGGCGCTGTCCGAGGTGAAGGCGCCGGCCTACCTCGCAAGCGATCCGCAGGTCGCGAAGTACACCAGCAACTGGACCAACCCGTACCTGTACGTGCTCCCGCAGGCCGTGGGCAACCTGGCGGCGGGCACGCTGCTGCTGGCGAGCATCGTGTCCGGCGAGGACGCCTACTACACCGAGCACAAGGCGGCCGACCCGAACTGGACGCCGAGCAACGACGGCGACCGCCGGGACCTGGCGCTCGCGCTGTACTCCAGCACCGACCAGGGCGCCACGTGGGCCTTCCGCAACATCATCGCCACCGGCGGCTGGCAGGGCGGCAGCGCCGGCGCACCCGGCGCCAACGTCGCGGCCGCGAACACCTACCGCCAGGTCGACCCCGTCTGGGAGCCGTACCTGATGGTCTACAACGGCCAGCTCGTCGCCTACTACTCCGACGAGAACGAGTACACCGGCTACAACGCCCAGACCGGGATCCCGGCCCTCGACCCGGCCAACACCACCGCCGCCGACCCGATCAGCCAGGTCCTCGTGCACCGCACCTGGAACGGCACGAGCGCGGCCTGGAGCGCACCCGTCATCGACGTGTCCGGCCTCACCGGCCAGACGCTCGGCGGCGGCCGCCCCGGCATGGCCAACGTCGTGCCGACGGCCGACGGCAAATGGATGCTCACGTACGAGAACTGGGGAGGCGGCGGCGACAACGTCCGATACAAGATCTCCACGAGCCCGCTGAACTTCTGGAGCGTCGGCGGCAACACCGGCACCGGCGTCACCTCACTGCCGGTCGCCGCGGGCTCGCACGGCCTCGCGACGGGCGGCAGCCCGGTCCTGGTCCGCCTGACCGACGGCCGCCTGGTCTACAACGCGGCCGGGAGCGGCAACGTGTGGGTGAACGCCAGCGGCCGCAGCGACGGCGTGTGGACGGAGTTCCAGACGACGGCGCCGGGCGCGTACAGCCGCAACCTCACCTACGTGCAGGGCACCGGCCGCATCGCCGTCCTCGCCAACCGCGGGGTGTCGACGATCGTGTACGCCGAGGTCGACCTCGGCAACTCGGCCGGACCGTACCACCGCATCGTCAACCGCAAGACCGGCCAGGTCATCGGCACCGGCGGCCACGTCAACGACGCCAACCTCGGCAACGCCGACGTGCCCGACGTGGCGCTCGAGGCGGCGGGTGCGGCGACGAACGCGGACACGCAGTACTGGCGCGTCATCGGCAAGCCCGACGGCGGCGTGACGCTGCTGAACAAGTCCGGCGGGCGGGCCGCGGCGATCTGGGGCGGCAACGCCACCGCCGGACAGCGCATCGGCCAATGGGTCGACAACACCGCCGCCGGGTTGTGGCGGCTGGTGACGACCGCCGACGGGTACCTGCGCTTCATGTCGGCGGCCAACCCCGCCGTCTACCTGACCGGCGCGTCGGCGGGCGCACCGCTGACGCTGCAGAACGCGGCCACCGACGGCTCGCAGGACTGGCAGCTCGTCGGCTTCGACGGCAGCGCCGGCCTGAGCACCCCGCTGGTCGGCGCGGCGTCGGGCCGCTGCCTGGACGTGCTGTACGGCACCACCGCCAACGGCACCCAGCCCGGCGTCTGGGACTGCAACGGCGGCGCCAACCAGCGCTGGAACCTCAACGGCCAGACGCTGCGCGCCCTCGGCAAGTGCCTGGACGCCCCGACCGGCGCCACGGCCGGCACGAAGGTACAGATCTGGGACTGCAACGGCGGCACGAACCAGCGCTGGAACCTCAACGCGAACGGCACCGTCAGCAGCGTGTCGTCCGGCCTGTGCCTCGACGTCAACGCCAACCTCACCGCCAACGGCAGCGCCGTGATCCTGTGGACGTGCACGGGCGCCGCGAACCAGCGCTGGACCCCGGCCTGATCGATCAGCAACGCGTGCGGGGTCCGGGCAGACCCACTGCCCGGACCCGGTCACGCGGGCCGCCGGCCGCGGATGCCGGCCAGCTCGACATGAGCGGTCCGCACTGTCAGAGGGTGAAGCGCAGGCGCGAGGGCTCTCCCTGGTCGAGGCGGGCGACGTGCTCGGCGAGGTTGATGCAGTCGCTCAGCGCCGCGCCCGCCGACAGGCGCTCCACGACCCGGGCCTCCGCCGCCATCACCTCGGCGGCCGCCGTGAGCCGGGTCTGAGCCGTGGCCGGGTCGAGCACCACGATGCCGTCGTGGTCGGCGATGACGATGTCGCCGCCGTGTACCACCACGCCGCCGCACGACACCGGCTCGCCGACCTTGGCCGGGCGCAAGGTGGTGCCGGCCATCGGGGTGATGTGGCGGCTGTACACCGGCAGCGGGCACCCGGCAACGTACCGCAGGTCCCGATAGCCGCCGTCGACGATGATGCCGGCCAGGCCCTTGGCCAGGGCGGCGCGGGCGAACAGCTCGCCGGCCAGCGCGGTCTCCCGGCCGCCACCGTCGACGACCAGCACGTCGCCGAAGTTGGCGACGTCGATCGCCTGGATGACGCCGAGGAAGTCGTCGCGGCAGCGCACCGTCACCGCCGGGCCGCACAGCACCGGGTTGGCCGAGCGGCATTGCAGCGCCGGCGACATGACGCGGGTGTCGCGGGCGGTGTCGCAGATGGCGGTGGTGTCGACCTCGGCGGCGAGGCGACGGACGGCGTCGAGATCAACGGTCACAACGAGGACCGTACCGCGGGCATACTGTCCGGCGTGGACGCGGACCTGGGGTGGGCATGAGCGACGCGCGGATCGGGCGGATCGCGGACAAGCTCGCGGCGGCGCGGGCCATGACGATGCCGCCGCCGGACGCGTTCGGCCGCCGCAGGGGGATCCGGACGTGCCGCCGTTCTGATGCCGGCTGCCGTTCCGGAGGCGTTTCTGAAACGCGACAGTACGGCCGGGGAGACCCGGGCGTACCCATATCTTGATCCGATGCCGACCGAGTTCCTCCACGACGACCACATCCTGATGCTCGACGGCCGCGTGCTGGACATCTTCCACCGCGGCATGCGCGAGCCGATGCGGTTCCACGTCGCGTTCATGGGCGTCTATGTGAAGCCCCGCGGCGACGTGTACAAGGTGCAGGTCGGCACCCTCGTCGGCAAGGACGTCATGGGCGGGGTGCACCTGAACATGGACGCGTCGACGTTCGAGCGGTTCCGCCAGTTCATCGCCCTGGCCACCGCGGCACGGGACGGCGCGCCGAACCCTTAGCCGCGGCTTCCGGCCGGGGTCCGGTACAACCGGCCGACGGCGGCGATGTCCGCCTCATTGAGGCCCGATATCGCGGCCCGCTCGTACATCCCGCGCACCGTGTCCGCCACCGGCAGGTCGGCGCCGGACTCGCGGGCGACCTCGATGGCCAGGGCCGCGTCCTTCGCACCGAGCACCGTGCTCCACCAGCCCTCCTCGGCGCCGGTGAGCAGGTCCTCGAAGCGGTTCTGCAGGCCGGGTCCGACGAGCGGGCTGACGCCGAGCAGCTCGCGCAGCTGGTCGTCGCGCAGGCCGCCGGCGCGGCCGACGGCGAAGGACTCGGCCAGGGCGACGACCTCCGACAGCAGCAGCATGTTGGTGGCGAGCTTCGCCGCGATGGCCAGGGCCGGGGTGTCGTACAGCCGGACCGTCCCGGACAGCGAGGAGACCAGCGGGCTCACCCGGTCCAGCACGTCGCGGTGGCCGCCGGCGAGCAGCGTCGCGGTGCCGCTGCCGACCGCCGCCGGGGCGCCGATGATCGGCAGCGCCAGGAACCGCTGCGGGAAAGCGGCGGCCAGCTCCGTGCTGAGTGCCGGCGACACCGTCGAGCAGTTCACGTACACCGTTTCCGGGCCGATGACCGGGCGCAGCTGGCCCAGCGCCACCGAGCGCACGGCTTCGTCGTTGGCCAGCATCGTGACCACGGCCTCGGCGCCGCGCACGGCGTCGGCGACGGCGCGCTCCTCCCGGGCACCGGCGTACACCATCTCGGTGGCCTTGCCCTCCGTGCGGTTCCAGACGGTCACCCCGTGCCCGGCGCCCAGCAGCCGGCGCGCGATCGAGCGGCCCATGTTCCCCATACCGAGTACCGCGATGTCCATGGCGGCGCTCTACCCGCCGCGCGCGGCCTTACGCGCTGAGGAGGTCCAGGTCCAGACCACACCATGGCGGCGAAGATTAGTGCAGTCGCAGTGCAAATAGAAGGTAGCGCCGAAAAACTTGCAGCGTTAGTTTGGACGCCATGAGCGCGACCCTGTCCCTCGCCGCGATCCTCGCCGAGTCGGCCCGGCGGTACCCCGGAAAGATCGCCGTCGTGGACGGCACCCAGCGCGTGACGTACCGCGACCTCTGGCACGAGGCGCTGACGTGCGCGTCCGCCCTGCACGCGCTCGGCGTGCGCCCCGGCGACCGGGTGGCCCTGCAGATCCCCAACGTGGTGGACTTCCCGCGGGCCTACTACGGCGCGCTCGCCCTCGGTGCCGTCGTCGTACCCGTCCACCTGCTGCTGACCGCCGACGAGGCGGCGTACACCCTGAAGGACAGCGGCGCCCGCCTGCTGGTCTGCCACCCGAGCCAGGCCGCGATGGGCGCGGCCGCGGCCGAGGCGGCCGGCATCCCGGTCGTCGCGCCGGCCGACCTGCTGCAGGCCGAGCCGCTGCGCTCCTACGCCTCGCGGGCGCCGGAGGACCCGGCCGTCGTGCTCTACACCAGCGGCACCACCGGCGAGCCCAAGGGCGCCGTGCTCACGCACCTCAACCTGGTCATGAACTCGATGGTCAACGTGTTCGACGCGAACGACGCGCGCAGCGAGGACGTCGTGCTCGGCTGCCTGCCGCTGTTCCACACGTTCGGCCAGACGGTCGGGATGAACGGCGCCTTCCGCCTCGGCGCCACCCTCGTCATGCTGGCCCGCTTCACCGGCGAGGCCGCGCTGGAGCTCATGGTCCGCGAGAAGGTGACGGTCTTTCACGGAGTGCCGACGATGTACCTCGCCCTGCTCGCCGCCGCCGAGGGCCGCAGCGAGCTGCCGCGCCTGCGGCTGTGCATCTCCGGCGGCGCCGCGCTGCCCGTCGCCGTGCTAGAGAAGTTCAACGCCGCGTTCTCGACGTCCATCTTCGAGGGGTACGGCCTGTCGGAGACGTCACCGACCGCCACCACCAACCAGCCCCACTTCGGCACGCGCGCCGGCACCATCGGCCACGCGGTCTGGGGCGTCGAGGTCGAGATCGCCCGGCCGGAGATCGAGGAGCGCATCGAGCTGCTCCCCGCCGGCGAGCTCGGCGAGATCGTCATCCGCGGCCACAACGTGTTCGCGGGGTACCTCAACCGCCCCGAGGACACCGCCCAGGCCATCGTCGACGGCTGGTTCCGCTCCGGCGACCTGGGCACGAAGGACGAGGACGGGTTCATCACGATCGTCGACCGCAAGAAGGACATCGTGATCCGGGGCGGGTTCAACGTGTACCCGCGCGAGGTCGAGGAGGCCCTGGCCCGCCACCCCGGGGTCGTGCAGGTCGCCGTCATCGGCGTGCCGCACCCGGTGCACGGCGAGGAGATCTGCGCCGTCGTCGTCGCCGACGGGACGCTCACCGCCGAGGAGCTGATCGAGTGGTCGAAGGAGCGCCTCGGCCGGCACAAGTACCCGCGCGAGGTCCGCTTCACCGACGCGCTCCCGCTGGGCCCCAGCCACAAGGTCCTCAAGCGCGAGCTACGCCGGACCTTCAGCCTCTAGTCGCGGATGGCGAGGTCCAGGGCCATCGCGAGGTCGACGGCCTGGTCCGCGGTGATGATCGCCGAGCGCAGCTCCACCACCCGCGGGTCGAACGCGGTCAGGATGCTGCGGCGAAGGTCGGCGCCGGCAAAGTCGGCGCCGGCCAGGCGGGCGTTGGCGAGGTCCACGCCGGTGAACACCGCACCGCCGCAGCGGGCCGCGCTCAGGTCCGCGCCCGTCATGCGCAGGTCCGTGAACTCGGCGAGGGTCAGGTCGGCCCCCGCCAGGCGCACGTCCGACCAGTCGCCGCCGGTCACGACGGTACCGCTGAACGAGCACCGGTCGAACACGCTCCCAGCCAGCCGGCAGCCCTCGAGCTCGGCGTCGAAGAAGTTGCACCCGCTGAACACGCAGTCGACGAGCTCGACCTCGCTCAGCCGCGCGCAGTTGAACCGCGCGCCGACGAACTCGCAACGGTGGAACGCCGACTCGGCGAGCACCGCCTCGGTCAGGTCCGCGCCGTCGAAGCGGGCGTCGGCGTGCTCCAGGCCGCGGTTCTCGCCCGCCAGCCAGTCCAGCTTGACCGCTCGCCGCTGCGCTCGTCGGGTCGCCATGCCCCAGTATGGTTCGGCCCGCTCGCGCGGCGATCGGCGGGCTCCTCATGCGCAGAGGGAGCAGCGGGCAACGTGAGCGCCGGATGAACACCGGCGGTCGACTCGGCCGGCAGCCGGAATCCCTTGCCGCACGGGCATTTCGGGGCCGCCCGGTTGTGAGATTCTCTCGCCGTGGACAGCGAGGAGACCGAGCAGGCCACCGCCATCGTCATCGGGTTGTTCGCGCATTTCGTCACGGGCGTTGCCTACGTCGCCGGCGTGTTCCTCCTCTCGCCGCCCGACGCCGAGCTGGACGCGCTGGGCTATGGCGTCCGGCCCGCGATCGGCGCCGAGATCGCGATCCTCATCGGCGTCGGGATCGCCGCCTGGGTGTTGTCGGGGCGTGGGCGCTCGGATCTCTCCACGCGCCTGTGGCTCGGGTGGGGCATCGGCATCGCGGGGTTCTGCTGCCTGTCGTGGTACATCCTTGCCGGCTCATCGTTTCCGCTGTCTTAAACCCCGATTAGAAGCGTTCCGGGCGCGGGTGACGGCGTCTACGATTCGCGCGTGCTGCGTCGACTGATCATGGGCAAGCGCGTATTGGCCGGCCTGCTGGCCGCGGGGCTCGCCTTCACGGCCGGCTGCTCCGGCGACGGCGGCACCCCCGGTGCATCCGGCAGCGCGGGCGGCTCGCCGTCGGCTGGGCAGGCTGGGCAGGCTGGGCAGGCGGACGGATCCGGCGACGCCGGGCTGGGCGCGCAGGGCTCCGCGGCGCCGTCGGGCGCTGCCGCGCCGAAGGCGCCGGCTACGGGGTGGGTCCCCGTGGATCAGGCGGCGTGGAAGGCGCAGGTCGACGCGTACAAGGCGCTCGCGATCGACCCGGTGCCGGCCGGCGTGGGGAACCTGCCGGAGTTCCGGGCCGACTGCCAGTACAGCCACTCGGCGGCGGACGACCCGATCGTCTTCCCCGGGCTGCCGGGCGCATCGCACATGCACTCGTTCGTCGGCAACAAGGCCACCGGCGCCGGTACCCAGGTCGGCGACCTGCAGAAGTTCACGGCGACGACCTGCAAGCCGGTGCAGGACCACTCCGCCTACTGGGTGCCGACGCTCTTCGACGCCGCGACCGGCAAGCCCGTGGAGACGACCGGGTTCCGGGTGTACTACCGGTCGCTGATGAGCAACTCGAGCGGGCAGATGCCGATGCCGACCGGGCTGCGGATGATCGCCGGGGACGCCAAGAAGACGCAGCCCACGCCGCGCGGGGCCAAGGGGCAGTTCTACTGCGCGTTCTACGGGCCCGGCGACCTCGACGGGATCGCGCGCAGCAGCAACGGCAACTGGCCGATCTGCGGCGGCGACGCGACGCTGCACTTCATGCTGCAGTTCCCGGACTGCTGGGACGGCAAGAACCTGGACAGCCCCAACCACAAGGACCACGTCGCGTTCGGGTCCGGCAACGCCTGCCCGGCCAGCCATCCGGTGAAGATCCCGGCGATCACGTTCGACATCCAGTACGGCGCCAAGGGCACGACCGCGGGGTACTACCTGTCCTCCGACCCGACCGGCAAGAGCGCCTCGTCGATGCACGGCGACGCGTTCGTGGTGTGGGACGTCGACACCATGAACAAGCGGACCAAGGACTGTGTCCAGCAGCGGCGGACCTGCGACAACAACGGGTACCAGAAGTAGGCGTACCGTTTCGGCATGGTGACGCTGGACGAGGCGGCCGAGCTCGCGCGCCGGCTGCCCGAGACCGTCGAGGACGAGCGGCGCGGCAACCGCAGCTGGTCGGTGCGCGGGAAGGCGTTCGCGTGGGAGCGGCCGTTCAGCAAGGCCGACGTGAAGCGCTTCGGCGACGCCGAGCCGCCGGCGGGTGACATCCTCGCGGTCATGGTCGCCGACCTGGCCGAGAAGGAGGCGGTGCTCGCCGCCGGCCGGCTGGGCTTCTTCACGATTCCCCATTTCGACGGGTACTCCGCGGTGTTGATCCAGCTCCAGGAGGTACAACCGCGGGATCTCGAGGAAGCCCTCGAGGACGGCTGGCTCTCGCGCGCACCGCAGGCTCTCGCCGACGCATACCTCGCCGCGTAACGCTGGAGGTAGGGGGACGACCAGACCGGGCGAGGAGGTCTGCGATGGGTAGCGAAATGCCAGTGGTCGTCGGCGTCGACGGGTCGCCGGAGGGACAGCGGGCCGTCGAGTGGGCGGCCAAGGACGCCCTGCACCGCCAGAAGGCGCTCCGCATCGTGCATGCGTACGTGTGGCCGACGATGTACGCGCCGATCGCCTCGCACGTGGCGGCGCCCTACGAGTCCGGGATGCAGGAGGCCGCCGCGGAGATCCTGAAGGAGGCCGAGGAGCGGGCGCGGGTCGGGGCGCGAGGGCTGCAGATCGAGACGCAGATGCCGGTCGGGCAGCCGGCGGCGTCGCTCATCGCCGCCTCGGAGCCCGCGTCGGTCGTGGTCGTCGGCAACCGGGGGCGCGGCGGGTTCGCCGGGCTGATGCTCGGCTCCGTCGGGGTCGCCCTGGCCGCGCACGCCGCGTGCCCGGCCGTCATCGTGCGCCGCGCCGATCGGCCGGCCGGGCTGGAGGCGGGGCGGATCGTCGTCGGCATCGACGGGTCGCACGAGGCCGAGCGGGCGCTGGAGTTCGGGTTCGAGGAGGCGGAGTTCCGCGGCACGGGGCTGACCGCGCTGCACGCCTACGACCGCGACGAGGAGCAGCGCGGGCTGGTGGAGACGACGAGCCGCTGGGCCGAGAAGTACCCGGACGTCGACGTGCGCTACCACGGCGTGCACGGCCGGCCGGCCGAGGCCCTCGCCGACCGGTCGGCGGGCGCGGAGCTGCTCGTCGTCGGCTCCCGCGGCCGGGGCGGCTTCGCGGGGCTGCTGCTGGGCTCGGTGAGCCAGGCCGCCATCCACCACTGCGCCTGCCCGGTGGCCGTGGTCAAGTAGGCCGTCAAGGAGGCGGGTCAGGGCACCAGCACCGCCGCGCCCGAGTAGCGGTCCGCGTCGAGGTCGGCCAGCGCCCGGTCGGCCTCGGCGAGCGGGTAGGCGGTGGTGGTGACCCGCAGCCGGTGGTGCGCGGCCAGGGCGAGGAACTCGCGGCCGTCGTGGCGGGTGTTCGCGGTGACGCTGCGCAGGCTGCGCTCCTGGAACAGGTGCTCCTGGTAGTGCAGCGGCGGGATGTCGGTGAGGTGGATGCCGGCGACCGCGAGCGTGCCGCCGCGGTCCAGCGCGGCCAGGGCCGGCGGGACCAGGGTGCCGACCGGGGCGAAGAGGATCGCGGCGTCCAGCGGCTCCGGCGGGGCGTCGCCGACGGCGGACGCGGCGCCGAGCGACAGGGCCAGCTCCCGGTCCTCCGGCGAGCGGGTGACCACGTGGACGGTGGCGCCCTCGGCGATCGCGACCTGCGCGACGAGGTGGGCCGAGGCGCCGAAGCCGTAGATGCCGAGGCGGCCGCCGGGCGGCAGGTCGGCGCGGCGCAGCGCCCGGTAGCCGACGATCCCGGCGCACAGCAGCGGCGCGACCTCCTCGTCGCCGTAGCCGGCCGGCAGGCGGTAGACGTAGGCGGCGGGTGCGACGCAGAACTGGGCGTAGCCGCCGTCGGCGTCCCAGCCGGTGTACCGCGAGTGCGGGCACAGGTTCTCCGCGCCCCGCCGGCAGTAGCGGCACACGCCGTCGGTCCACCGCAGCCAGGCGACGCCGACGCGGGTGCCCGGCGGCGGGTCGGTCACCGCGGCGCCGGTGCGCTCGACGGTGCCGACGACCTCGTGGCCGGGCACCGTGCCGGGGCGGTGCGGCGGCAGGTCACCCTCGGCCAGGTGCAGGTCCGTGCGGCAGACCCCGCAGGCGCGCACCCGGACGAGGATCTCGTCGTCGGCCGGCTCGGGCACGGGCAGGCTCACCCGCTGCAGGGGATGGGTCGCGATCGGGCCGGGCCGCTCGACCCGCCACGCCGTCATCGTCTCCATGCGGCGATTGTTGCCCGCGATGGGCGACCTCAGACGTCAGGGGCACCGGCAATGTCGTTATAGCGATAGACGGAAAAGACGAAATCCGGGCACACGACCTGGCAGGCGGTGCAGCCGGTGCAGCCGTCGTGCAGCACCGGATAGCGGTATCCCTGCTCGTTCACCGCGGCCGACATGCTCAGCACGTCCGGCGGGCAGGCCGCGATGCACAGCTCGCAGCCCTTGCAGCGCTCGACGTCGATGACCAGCGTGCCGCGTGCGGTCCGGGCGCTCACGAGTCGCTCCCTTCGACCACCCGGGCGGCGTCCGCCCACGCGTCGGGCGATCTCTCACCCGGCGGGAAGACGCCGCGGCGGCGCAGGGCCGCGACGGCGTTGTCGGCGGTGAGGCGCAGGTGGGCCAGGGCGGCTTCGCCGGCGGCGTCGGGGTCGCCGTCGCGGATGGCCACGTACTCGGCGTGCAGCGCGGCCCGCTCCTCGGCGAGGGCGTCGTCGATGGAGAAGCGGGCGGCGACCGGTACCAGGCCGCTGAAGGTGCGCAGCAGCGCCCGCAGGTGGCTGCCGGCCCCGGCGACGTTGACGACGCGGCGGAACTCGCGGGCCAGCGACTCGTACTCGTCGGGGCTGTCGCAGCGGCCGAGGGCCTCGTCGAGCTTGCCGAGCGCCTCGAGCATGCCGGGGTCGCGCCGGCGTGCGACGCGCCGGTTCGTCAGGGCGCTCAGCATGCCGTACAGCTCGAACGCCTCCCGGATCGTGGCGTCGTCGAAGTCGGCGACGTGCGCGCGGCGGTAGTGCGCCCGCTCGACGAGGCCGTCGCGCTCGAGCTGGATGAGGCCCTCGCGGACCGGCACGCGGCTCACGCCGAGCTCCTCGGCGATCTCGTCGAGGTCGACGCGCTGTCCGCTGCGCAGGTCGCCGGCGAAGAGGCGGCGCAGCACGTGTGCGGCGACGGCCTCGCTGGTGTTGGCGCGCTCGAGCTTCACGGTGTGACCAGCTCCCCCAGGCGGTAGGTCTGCTCCATGGTGCCCTGCTGGTATTCGGGGCCTTCGGCGGTGGGCACGAACCAGCCGGTCGGGCACATGGTGAGGATCTCCACCAGCGAGAACCCGCCGCCGTCCAGCTGCGTCTGGAACGCCTTGCGCAGCATCCGGCGGGTCTGCAGGACCGCGCCGGCGGTGGAGACGGCGCCGCGGGCCACGTAGCCGACGCCTTGCAGCCCGGCGACGAGGTCGGCGACCGGGATCGGGTAGCCGTGCGCCTGCGGGTCGCGGCCGTCGATGCTGGTCTTCGTGCGCTGCCCGAGCACGGTGGTGGCGGTCTGCTGCCCGCCGGTGTCGCCGAACACGCCGTTGTTGAGCATGACGCAGGTGATGTTCTCGCCTCGGGCGGCCGCGTGCAACACCTCCTGCAGGCCCTCGTTGGCCATGTCGCCGTCGCCCTGCAGGGTGAACACGGCGACGCCGGGGCGGACCCGCTTGATGCCGGTCGCGCACGCCGGCGCCCGGCCGTGCAGGCACTGCAGCACGTCGACGTCCATGATGCGCACGAAGCTGCCGTAGCAGCCGTGGCCGACGACGCCGATGGTCTTTTGCACGATGTCGAGCTCCTGCAGTACCTCCAGCAGCACCCGCAACGCGACGGGCTCACCGCAGCCGGGGCACAGCGAGTGCTCGCCGAGGATGAGGCTCGGCTTGAAGTCGGCGACCTGCCGGGCCGGCCGGTCCGGGGGACGAGTCGTGTCGATGGTCTGTGAACTGTCGGCGGTCATAGCGCGTCCAGGATGCGTCGGCGGATCACGGGTGCGTCCAGCAGGGGCCCGTAGGACAGGCCGGACTCGGCGATGCTGACCCCGCCGACGAACCGCACCGCGCGCCGGTCGTGGGCGTGGATGCGCACGTCGTCGAGCATCTGCCCGGCGTTGAGCTCGAACACGAGGACCCGCCGGGCGGCGCGGGTGGCGGCGGCGAGGGCTTCGCCGGGGAAGGGCCAGAGGGTGATCGGGCGGAACCAGCCGATGTCGTACCCCTCCCCGCGCAGCTCCCCCACGACGTGCTCGACGAACTTGGCCGCGGAGCCGAACGACACCACGACGGTCTCGGCGCCGTCGACATCGGACTGCTCGTGCCGCGCCTCGAGCTCGCCGATGCGCTCGAACTTCTCGGCGATCGCCCGCCAGTGCCCGTCCGGCCCGGGCCCGGGGTCGGTGGCCTTGCCCATCGCCCAGGTCCACACCTGCCGGCTGCGCCCGGTGCCGCCGCCGGTGCCGTCCAGCGCCCAGTCCTTGGCCGGCAGCGCCCCGAAGTCGCGGGCCTCGATCTCGACGCCGACGCGGGTCTGCGCCAGCAGCGGGTCGCCGTAGAGCATGACCGGCGCGCGGTGCTTGTCGGCGAGGTGGAACAGCAGCTGCGTGTGCTCGACCGCCTCCGGGATGTCCTTGGGCGCGAGGGTGATGGTGCGGTAGTCGCCCCACCCGCCGCCGCGCGTGGCCTGGAAGTAGTCCTGCTGGTTGCGGGCCAGGTTGAACACCACGAACGGCGTCTCGTTGAGCGCGGCCTCGGCGATCGCCTCCTGCATGAGCGCGATGCCTTGGCCGCACGAGCCGGTGGCGGCCCTGGCCCCGGCAGCGGCGGCGCCGAGGGTCATGTTCACGCCCTCGATCTCGCTCTCCGCGTTGAGGCACACCCCGCCGGCCGCCGGCATGCGCCGGGACATGTGCTCCAGCAGGCCGGTGAAGGGCGACATGGGGTACCCCGCGAAGAACCGGCATCCGGCGGCGATCGCGGCCTCGGCGATCGCTGCGCTGCCTTCGAGCAGCTCCAGTGTCATACGGCCACCCCCTCGATGGCCGCGGCACCGGCCTGCAGCGCGCGTTCGTTGGCGGCGGCGTGCTGGCGGCGGTACGGCGGCAGCAGCTCCCCCATCGCCTCCACCAGCGACTGCGCCGCAACGAGCCGCGTCAACGCGTTGTACGCCCCCAGCAGCACGAAGCCGATCGCGTTCGGCGCCTCGGCGGCCCGCGCGGCGCCGCTCGCGTCCACGGCGAACACCCGCAGGTCCGCCCGGAACGCCTCCGGGTCGACGAGCGGCGTGTTGGCCACCACGAGCGCGCCGGTGCGCAGCCGCTCCTCGACGCCCTCCGCGTGGCGGTGGTGCGCGAAGATCGCCGACCAGGCCGACGGCAGGATCGGCAGCGCCCGCAGCGGGGCGTCGCCGATGACGACGCCGGCCTTGGAGGGGCCGCCGCGCATCTCCCCGCCGTAGTCGGCGGCGAGCATGGCGTAGCGGCCCTCGCGGGTCGCGGCGAGCGCCAGGGTCTTGGCGAGCAGCTGGATGCCCTGCCCGCCGATGCCCGTGACGAGCACCTCTCGCTCCATGGGGCGCCTCCTGCCGTAGACCTTGACGCGGTTTGAATATTGAATACAAAATCTGATCCAAGCGTCAAGGGAGGTCGGACATGCGGGCTTTGGTTCTGCGCGGCTTCGGCGACGCGGCCGTCGAGGACGTCCCCGACCCGATACCCGGGCCCGGTGAGGTCGTGATCGACGTCGCCTGCGTGCAGCCGAGCGTCACCGAGTGCATGCTGCTGGCCGGTGCCCCGGTCGCCATGCACGACACCCTCGCCAGACGCCTGGTCGCCGGGCCGACCCGATTCGGCGGGCACGAGTTCGCCGGCGTGGTCGGCGTCGTCGGCCCGGGCGTCGACCCGGCGTGGAAAGGCGCGCGGGTGACCGCGGTGGAGACGGCCGCGTGCGGGCGCTGCGCCGCCTGCCGGCGCGACCGCCCCGACGCCTGCCCCTCCCCGGCGGTACTCGGCTTCACCGGTCCGGGCGCGTTCGCCGAGCAGGTCAGGGTCCCGGCCAAGACCCTCGTGCGCGTGCCCGCCAAGGTCGACGCCGCCGAGGCCGCCGCGGTGCAGCCCCTCGCCGGCGCGATACACGGCCACGCCGCCGCCGGCGTCCGCCCCGGCGACGCGGTGCTGGTCATCGGGGCGGGCGTCATGGGGGTACTGCACGTGCAGGTCGCCCGCCACGGCAACGCCGGCCTCGTCATGGCCACCGGCCGCAGCCCCGCCAAGCGCGACCTCGCCGCGCGGGCGGGCGCCGACCTCGTCATCGACGCGGCCGACGACGTCGCCGCGGCGGTCCTCGAGGCCACCGACGGCATCGGCGCCGACGTGGTGTTCGAGTGCGCGGGCGAGGGCACGTTCGAGCTCGCCGCCCGCTGCGTGCGCCGCGGCGGCACCATCGTCATGGTGTCGGTCCTGCCGGCCGGCGCCCCGGCCCCCCTCGCGCTGCTGCGGGAGCGCTCGGTCGCGCTGCTGCACCCGCGCTCCGGCGCCGGCGGGTACGCGCCCGGCAGCGGCGCGTTCGAGCACGCGCTGCGCCTGGTCGAGCGCGGCGACGTCGACGTGGCCGCGCTCATCAGCCACCGCCTCGCCGGCATCGAGGCGCTGCCCGAGGCGCTCGCCATCACCGGGGACAAGCGGCGGTACGGCGCACTGGGCCCCGCGCAGGTCGACGTCTTCGACTGGGACCGCGCATGAGCCTGCTGATCGGCGACATCGTGATCACGGCCGCGCGCACCGCCCCGGGCGCGCTCGCCGCCACCCTCGGCCCCGACGCGCTGACCTTCCGCGACCTGGACGTCGCCGCCGACCGCGCCGCCAACGCCCTGACCGGCCTGGGGGTGCGCCGCGGCGACACCGTCCTGTGGTGCGCGGGCCCGACACTGCGCTCGCTCGCGGCGTTCGTCGCCTGCGCCCGCGTCGGGGCCGTCTTCGCACCCGTCAACCCCGCCCTGCCGGGCGCCGAGCGGGACCGCATCCGCTCCTATGCGGACCCGAGGCTCGTGCTGTCCGATGTGGAGTTCACCGGCCCGGTGCTGCCGCCGGCCACGCTGGACGAGGGCGCACCCGGCTTCACGGTGCCGCGGCCGCTGTGCGACACGGACCCGCACATCCTGTACCTCACCAGCGGCAGCACCGGCACCCCGAAGGGCGCCCTGGTCAGCCACCGGGCCAGCTGGCTGCGCGCGGCGCCGGGCGGCGGCACGTTCACCGCCGGCCTGCGCGGCGACGGCGGCGTGGTGTGCACCTTCCCGCTGTACCACTACGGCGGCTGGCACTACGTCATGGAGGCCTGGCAGCACCGCACCGCCGTGCACCTGGTCCGCCGGGCCGACGCCGCCGACATGATCGACGTGGTACAGCGGCGCCGCCCGACGGCGCTGTACTGCATCCCGGCGGTGTGGGAGCGCCTGCTGGAGCCCGAGCACCGCCGCGCCGACCTGCGCTCGCTGCAGCACGCCGACACCGGCACGTCCAGCGTCGCCGCCGACCTGGTCGAGCGCATCAAGGCCCGCCTGCCCGGCACCACGACGACGATCCTGTACGGCTCGACGGAGGCCGGCCGCATGGCCGCCCTGCACGACTGGGACCTGGACCGCAAGCCCGGCAGCGTCGGGCGCCCCGCCACCCCGAACGCCCTGTGGCTGGACGCCTCCGGCGAGGTCTGCACCAGCGGCCCGGCGGTCATGAACGGATACCTGGGCGCGGCTCCCCTGGACGGCGTGTACCGCTCCGGCGACCTCGGCCGCCTCGACGAGGACGGCTACCTGTACCTGACCGGCCGCAACCGCGAGGTGATCCGCACCGGCGGCGAATCGGTCGGCCCCGCCGAGGTCGAGCACGCCCTGCGCGACCTGCCGGGCATCGTCGACGTCGCCGTGGTCGGCCTGCCCGACCCGCGCTGGGGCGAGCTGGTCTGCGCCGTCGTGGTTTTGCCGCCGGGCGCCGCGGCCCCGACCGTCGACGACGTCCGCGCCCACGTGAACGGCCGCCTGGCCTCGCACCAGCGCCCGCGCCGGGTCGCGGTCGTCGACGCCATCCCGCGCACCCCGGCGACGGGCCAGATCCAGCGCTCCCGACTGCGCGACCTCCTGCAACGGCCGTCGCCGTAACGCACTGACGGGGCCCGGCTCACCGGCCGGGCCCCGTCAGCGGCGCGATTTCAGTAGATCGTCACGCCGAAGTGGCTGGCCGCCGCGCGGGCCGGCTGGAAGAACGTGGTGCCGCCGCTGCTGCAGTTGCCGCTGCCGCCCGACGTCAGGCCGAGGGCCTTGTTGCCGTCGTACAGCGGGCCGCCGGAGTCGCCGCCCTCGGCGCACACGGTGGTCTGGATGAGGCCGCGCACGGTGCCGCCCGGGCTGCCGCTGTAGCGGACCGTGGCGTTGAGCGCGGTCACCCGGCCGGTGTGGGTGCCGGTGGTGGAGCCGGTGCGGGTGACGTTCTCGCCCACGAAGGCGTCCGCGACGGTGAAGCCACCGGGGTGGCTCAGCGACGTGTTCTGGTAGCGCACCAGGGCGTAGTCACTGCCCGGGAAGGTGTACCCGACGTTCGGGCCGATCAGCGTGGCGTGGCTCGAGTTGGTGTACCACGTCGAGGCCACCGCGCCGCAGTGGCCGGCGGTGAGGAAGTAGTACGTGCTGCCGCTGACCACGTTGAAGCCGAGCGAACAGCGGTACTGCCCGCCGTAGATCGCGGCCCCGGCGGACAGCAGCGGCGAGAACACCCCGGCGGTGCGCTCGACGCGCACGGCGCCCGAGGCCTGCCGGACCTTGGCGAGCGCGGCGTCGGAGACGCTGCTGTCGGCCGTGACCACGACGCGGCCGGTTGCGGCGTCGGTGTGCCACGCGATGCCGGCGACGCCGGTGCGCTCGACGGCGTCGCCGGCCGCGGCCAGCTGCGCGCCGCTGTAGGAGACCGGCGCCGCGGAGGCGGCCCCGGGCAGGGCGAGCGCTCCGAGGGCGAGCGCACCAGCGGCGACGGCGATCAGCCGTCCGACGTGGCGTCGTGCGTGAACTGCGTTGACCATCGTCAGCTCCTTTCAGGCCGGCGGGTGGAGGGGGTGGTCCACCGGCTTCCTGACGCATTGGTCAAAGTATTTACATACATCTATAAGATCACAAGCATCCCGTTCATCCGATGTGGGTGTTTCGGGTGGTGTATAGGGGGGCCGCGTCCTCGCCCGGGCTACCGTGCGCTGAGCGGCATCGAGGACGGGGTGACCGGGGCGGGCAGGCGCCCACCGTCGCTCATCAGGTACTGGTGGACCGCCGCGGCCGCCGAGCGGCCCTCCGCGATCGCCCAGACGATCAACGACGGCCCCCGCCGGGCGTCGCCGGCCACGAACACGCCCGGTGCCTCGGTCTGCCAGTCGGCGCCGGCGTCGATCGTGCCGCGACCGTTGCGGGTGAGCGCAGCCTGGGCCAGATGCGGTCCGGGCTGCGTGCCGGCGAAGCCGATCGCCAGCAGCGCCAGGTCGGCCGGCACCTCGCGGACCGTGCCCTCGATCTCGCTCAGCGTGAAGCCGGGGCCGACGAGGACGTCCACCAGTTCGACCGCGCGCAGCCGCCCCTCGTCGTCGCCGAGGAACCGGCGCACCGCGCAGCCGAAGTTGCGCTCGCCGCCCTCCTCGTGCGCCGAGCCGCTGCGCAGCATGGTCGGCCACGTCGGCCAGGGATCGCGGCCTCCGTCGCGCTGCTGCGGCGGCAGCGGCGCCACCTCCACCAGTCGCACGCTGGCCGCGCCCTGCCGGTGCGCGGTGCCGAGGCAGTCGGCGGCCGTGTCGCCGCCGCCCACGACGATGACGTGCAGGCCGGCCGCGTCGATCGGCGGCGCGTCCAGCGAGCCGGCGACGACCCGGTTGCCACCCTCCAGGTACACCATCGCCTGGTGAATGCCGCTGAGCTCACGACCGGGCGTGGTCGGCACGTCGCGCGGGTCGAGGGCGCCGCAGGCCAGGACGACCGCGTCGTGCCGCTCCCGCAGCTCGGCGAGCGAGACGTCGACGCCGACCTCGCAGCCGGTGACGAACGCCACTCCCTCGGCGGCGAGCTGCGCGGCCCGCCGGTCGATATGACCCTTCTCCAGCTTGAAGTCGGGGATGCCGTAGCGGAGCAGGCCGCCGACGGCATCGCTGCGCTCGTACACGGTCGTCGCGTGTCCGGCGCGCGCCAGCTGCTGCGCGGCGGCCAGACCGGCCGGCCCGGAGCCGACCACGGCCACGCTGCGACCGGAGGGCGTCGCGCCCGTGAAGGGCTGAAGCGGCCCGGCGTCGGCAAGCCGGTTGATGATCTCGACCTCGACCTGCTTGATCGTGACCGGATCGTCCCCGATGCCCAGGACGCAGGCCGCCTCGCACGGTGCCGGGCACAGTCGCCCGGTGAACTCGGGGAAGTTGTTCGTGGCGTGCAACGTCTCCGCGGCGCGCTCCCAGTCGCCGACGCGCACGAGGTCGTTCCAGTCCGGGATCAGGTTGCCCAGCGGGCAGCCGTTGTGGCAGTACGGGACGCCGCAGTTCATGCACCGGCTGGACTGCTCGTGGATCATCTGCTCGTCGACCCGCTGGTACACGTCGCGCCAGTCGGCGACCCGGTCGGGCACCGGACGCAGCAGCGGCAGCTGCCGGCGGTACTTCATGAATCCCATCGGGTCGGGCATCCTGGCCTCCGTTGCCTGGCGGTGCATCCGGATCGCGACGGGACAACGCTGGCCCGAAATGTGAGACGGCTGTCTCACTGTTGTGGTTGGCACCCTAACCGAGCTGCCCGGGTGTCTCACAGGGGTCAGGTCAGCCAAATGCGCCACACTCGGCCGCGGCGTGAGTCGCGCCCGGCGGCCGGCCGTTCGATGGTGCCCCGTCCCCGGCCGCGACCTGGACGTCGAACTCTCAGTCGCGGTCCCCCGCGCCGCCGAACACGGCTCGGCGATCGCGACCGCCGCCGTCAGCAACACCGTCTCCGACACGCCCCGGACTATGGGGCGAGCGCCTCGTCGTAGGCCGCCTGGGCCCGCTCGACCTGCGGCATGTGCGTCTCGGCCCACGCCTTGACCGCGGCCATGAGCGGCAGCAGGCTCTCGCCGAGCGAGGTGAGCCGGTAGTCCACGCGGACCGGCACCGATGCGGTGACCGTGCGCGACAACAGGCCGTCGCGCTCCATCGTGCGCAGCGTCTGGGTCAGCATCTTCTGGCTGACGCCCGCGATGCGGCGGTTGATGTCGCTGTACCGCATGGGGCCGCCGGCCAGCGCCGTCAGGATCAGGCTCACCCACTTGTCGCTGATCCGGTCGAGCAGCTTGCGCGCCGGGCAGTCGGCCATGAACGCGTCGTACTCGCGGCGCTCGTCCGCCCGCCGCCGGCTCGCCGTCCGCGTCGTCATCGCCCACCCCTGCGTGCGGTACGCACCTCGAAGTGCGTACTTCCCGTTGGAGAGTAGCTCTCCGTACGGTGGGTGTCATGCGAGCTGTGATCATTCGTTCGTTCGGCGGCCCGGAGGTGCTCGAGGTCGCGCAGGTGCCGCGGCCGGAGCCGGGGCCGGGACAGGTGCGCATCCGGGTGGCCGCGGCCGGCGTGAACCCGGTCGATGTGCAGACGCGGTCGGGTGCCCTCGCCGGGGCCGGCATCCACGCGCCGCGCGACGTGCTCGGTCTCGGCTGGGACGTGTCCGGCACCGTCGACGCCGTCGGCGCCGGGGTCCGCGGGTTCGCGGCCGGCGACCGGGTCGCGGGGCTGTGCGACCGGCCCGGGCTCGCGCTGAAGGCGCAGGCGGAGTACGCCGTGCTGGACGCCGGTGCCGTCGCGCTGCTGCCGGACGGGCTGGACCTCGTCGCGGCGGCGACGCTGCCGCTCAACGCGCTCACCGCGGCGCAGGCCCTCGACCTCGCCGCCGTCGAGCCCGGCGGGACCCTGCTGGTCACCGGCGCGACCGGCGCCGTCGGCGGGTACACCGTCGAGATCGCCGCCCGGTCCGGCGCCCGCGTCGTGGCGGTCGCCGGCGGGCGCGACGCGGACCTCGTGCGCGGGCTCGGCGCCTGGCGCGTCGTGCCGCGCGACGGCGACCTCGCCGAGGCGGTGCGTACGGCGGTGCCGGGCGGGGTCGACGCCGCCGTGGACGCCGCGAGCCTCGGCGTGCGCGCCCTGGACGCCGTCCGCGGCGGCGGCGCGTTCGTGGCGGTCCTCGGCGGCGCGGCGCCGCCGGCGTTGCGGGGCACCCGGGTGTACCACGTCTGGATCCGCGCCGACGGCGAACGCCTGGCCGCCCTGGCCGCCGCCGGGCTCACCACGCGGGTGGCCGGCACCCTGCCACTGGCGGACGTGGCCGAGGCGCACCGCCGGCTCGAGGCGGGCCGGCAGCGCGGGCGGCTGGTGCTGGTGCCGTGACCTCAGGGCACCGTGATCGGGATGACCGCCTCCGGGTGCTCGATGACGACCTGGCCGTCGAACGGGGTCAGCTGCCGGATCGCGACATAGTGGTTGCCGATGTTGACCGGGTCGTCGACCGGCACGGGGCGCTTCGAGGCGACGAACGTCAGCGCGTACGAGACCTGCGCGCCGGCGCCCGGGCCGTCGAGCGTGCAGACCACCGCGTTGTGCTGCGGGTCGGGGCGCACCGAGCAGGCCTCCCAGCCGTCGCCCGCCGGGCGGACCCCTTCGGGCAGGATGAGCAGGAGCTCCAGGCGGGCGACGGGGACGTTGCCGTCGTTGCGCACCGTGACCGTCGTGGACCCGGTGAAGGCGGCGCCCTGCGCCTGGAAGGCCAGCGGCGACGCGGTCACCGTCAGGCGTGACGACGGCGGGTCGGCCGGGAACGTGGTGGGGCCGTCGACCTGGCGGAAGCGGCCGTCCTGCCAGGCGTACGTGCGCCACTGGTTCGGGACCGTGTTCTGGCCGCCGTCGGTGTACACCTTCGAGACCAGCACCGCGATCCGGCCACCGTCGCGGGCCTGCATGTGGTCCATCATCGCGAAGCCGTCCTGCGGGCCGATGACCTGGCCGATCACCTGCAGCTCCGACGCGCCCTGCCGGAACGCGACGACCTGGCCGCCGCCGGACTCCGGGCCCTCGCCGCAGCGCAGGTAGGCGACGTAGTCGTCGGCGCCGTCGCGGTCGACGTCGGCGGTGACGTACCCCAGGACATTCACCGGCCGCCGCGTACCGCTGACGCCCTGCCCATCGTTGAGTGTGACCCTGCCCTTGGTGCAGGTGGCGTCCGCGGCCGCGCCCCAGCTCGGCACGGTGATGGTTGCCGACGAGAAGGGGCCGAGGTCTGGCCCGCGGTCCGCGCGCTCGCTCGGCAGCACCGTCGGCGAAGCGACGGCCGGCGGCGGGCTCACCTCGGGCGTCGGCGCCCGGTCGTCGCCGCGCACGGCGGCGGCACCCAGCGCCGCGGCGAGGACCGCGAGCCCGGCCACCGCGGTGGCGCCGACGCGGCGGGTCCGGATGCGCCGCGACTCGGCGAGGGCCCGGTCGCGCAGGTCGACGGGGTCGACCTCGCCGGCGATGTCGCCCAGCGCCCGGCGCAGGCTGTCGAACTCGCTCATCGGACATCTCCGCTCACGCCGACGCCGGCGAGCTCCGGCGCGAGGGCCCGCAGCCGCTCCAGCGCCTTGGCGGTGTGGCTCTTGACGGTGCCGACGCTGACGCCGAGGACGTCCGCCGCCTGCGCCTCGGTCAGGTCGTCGAAGAACCGCAGCACGACGACGGCCCGCTGCTTGACGGTCAGCCGGGACAGCGCGCTGCGCAGCGACAGCCGCAGCGCCGTGCGCTCGGCGTGGTCGGACTCTGCGCCGGCCCGGTCGGGCAGCTCGCCCGGGAACGCCTCGGCGACGCGCCGGCGACGCCATCGCGAGACCTGCAGGTGGTACATCGTCTTGCGCACGTAGGCCTCGGCGTTGCCGTCGGCGTGCAGCCGCCGCCAGGCGCGGTGGGTGAGCCCGAGGGCGCTCTGCACGAGGTCCTCGGCGAGGTGCTGGTCACCGGTCAGCAGGTACGCCGAGCGCAGCAGCGCGGGTGTTCGCGCCCGGACGAACGCGTCGAAGTCAGCGGCGAGCGGCTGACCCATGGGAGCCATACCAGCCAAGACGACAACTCCCGCGAAAAGGTTGGGACCTCCCGCGAAGATTTTCTATGTCTCGTCGAGGCGGCTCAGCGCCCACGTCGCCCACTCGTGCAGGGTCAGGAAGTACCGCGCGCCGAGCTCGGCGGCGAAGAACTCGACGGGCGCCCGCCCGCTCGCGTCGGCCTGGTCGATCGCCGCCCGGAGCCGCTCGTGCTCGTGCAGGCTCCCCTCCGCCTGCTGCCGCAGCACCTTCCGGGCGTCCTCGACGTCCAGGGTCGCGAGCAGGAACAGCTTGAGCGTGTGCTCGTTGCGCACGACCGGCTCGTCGTTCGGGTCCAGCACCCAGCGGCGCAGCTCGATGCGCCCGACGTCGGTGATCGCGTACGCGCGCCGGCCTCGCGCGCCTTCCTCCACGACGGACACGAGCCCGTCGGCGGCGAGCCGGTTCAGCTCCGGGTAGATCTGGCTGCGCTGGGCGTGCCAGGCGTACCGGCGCAGGTTCCGCTCGAACTTGCCGGCCAGGTCGTACCCGCTCGCCGGCTCCTCGGCGAGCAGCCCCAACAGGGCGTACCGCAGCGACATCAGGACCTCCCGCAGAAACCGTACACACCTAGATATTGACAGGTAGATTTTGTCCTGTCACTTTCTACCTATGACATCGATCCTGCTCGCGGTCGCCGGCGTCCTCGCCGTCGCGATCGTCGCCTCGCTCGGTTTCGTCGCGCTGCGCCGCCGCGCGGTCGCGCGCACACTCGCCCTGCCACCGGCGGGCATCAACGAACAGGGCTACATGCGCATCGGCGGAGTGGACCAGTGGGTGCAGATCCGCGGTACCGACCGGTCCAACCCGGTCCTGCTGTGGCTGCACCCGCACGGCGCCTCGATGATCCCGCTCACGCCCCTGCACCTCGCCTGGGAGCAGCACTTCACCGTCGTGCACTGGGACCGCCGCACCGTCGGCCGGACCCGCCGCGCGCCACACCACGGCACCGAGGCGGACTGGACCTTCGACCGCTTCATCACCGACGGCATCGAGCTCGTCGAGCACCTGCAAAAGCGCCTGGGCGTCGACCAGGTGACGCTCGCGGCCCACTCCCAGGGCACGGTGGTCGGCCTCGGCATGGCCCGCCGCCGCCCCGACCTCATCCGCGCCTACGTCGGCATGGGCCAGATGGCGGACATGGCCCGCAACACGTCGATCGTGTACGAGCGGGTGCTCGCCGCGACCCGGGCGGCCGGCCAGCGCAGCGTGACCGGGAAGCTCGTCCGGCTCGGGCCGCCGCCGTACTCCGACCGGATGGGCTGGATGCGCCTGCTGCAGTACACAATGGAGGTCGACGCCGAGGCCAAGGCGTGGCGGAACGTCTCGATCATCCGAACCCTGCTCACGCCGGGCTACTCCGTGCGGGACATCCTCGGCTGGTTCTCCGACATCATGGCCTTCCCCCAGCACCTGTACGAAGAGACCGTCGCGGTCACCCCCCACACGCTCGGCACCACCTTTGAGGTGCCGATCCTGGTCCTGCAGGGCGCGGACGACGGCTTCGCCATACCGGACCTGGCCAGACAGTACGTCGATTCGATCGAGGCGCCCGCCAAGGCGTACGTGGCGCAGGAGGGCCTGGGCCACCTGGCGCCGTTCCTCTTCCCCGACCGAATCCTGAGCGAGTTCACCGCGCTGGTGAACCGCGAAGGATCCCGCGGATGAGGAACCGGTGCGCGTGGACGCGGAACTCGCCGTGGCCGCGGATGTGCTCGTCGATGCGCCGCAGCCCGTCGGCATAGCGCTCGACCGTGAAGTCCGGCACCTGCCACGGCACCGCGCGCAGCTGATAGACGACCGCCCCGACGTCGTAGAACGCCAGGCCCGGCCGCTCCTCCCGCACGTCGACCACGTCGAGTCCGGCCGCCGCCACTGCCCGCGCGGCCGACTCGGCATTCCATCCGGTACCGCGGGCAGCCGGGGCGCCCAGAGCCTCATTGAGCTCGGCACAGTCGTCGCTGCCGACCTGCTGGGTCAGCAGCCACCCGCCGGCCCGCAGGACTCGCGCGATCTCCTCGGCCTCGAGCCGCCCGTGCCGATCGAGCACCACGTCAACGTCCGCATCGCCGACCGGCAGTGTTTTGTCAGGCGCGAACCGGACCTCGACCCCGAGCGGCGCCAGCCGACGCCGCGCGACCGGCATGTTGGGCGCCCAGCCTTCGACGGCGATCGTGTGCGCGGCCAGCGGCGCCAGCGAGGCGAGGAACTCCCCGCCGCCGGTGTCGATGTCGAGCAGCCGGCCGGCGGACCGCACCAGCTCGGCGGCCATGGCCGGATAGGACCACGACGGGTCGGAGCCAACGGCCCGCCCGTCCAGCCAGCCGAAGTCCCAGCCTTCGATCGCAACCCCGGCCGCCTCGGCAACCAGCTCGTCAAACCCCCGTGTGCCGTGCACCGCCCGATGGTAACGAAGGCCAGGTCAACTACCCGCCCATGAATGAGCGGGCTTGCAGATCACTGTCCTCGCTGGTTGCGAGGTCAGGCCGCGTGCGGGCGATTGACTGCGCCCCAGCTCGTAACACCGCGCGCAGCGATGTTGCGAGCCGCATTGTGGTCGGCGTGGGCAACGACCCCGCACGACCGACAGGTAAAGGTTTCCTGGTCGGGCCGGTTCCGCTTGTCCCGATACCCGCAAGCTGCGCAGGTCTGGGAGGTGTATCGAGGGTCGACCTCGACCAGCGGTACACCCGTCCGGCGCGCCTTGTAAACAAGGAACGCGCCGAGCTGCTGGAACGCCCACGAGTGCAGCGTGACCCGTTGGGGCTTGCGCAGCCGGACCCGGTCGCGGATACCCGTCAGCTTCTCAACGGAGATCCCGCGACCGGTGCGTGCAGCCTCGGTCACGATGTTCTTGGCGATGGTGTGGTTGACGTTCGCGGCGTACCGCGCTTCCTTCTTTCGGCGCCGGGCGAGCAGCCGCCGGGCGGACTTGGTGTTCTTGGCCTGCAACCGCTTCCTGAGCCGCTGCTGGCGCCGCCGGTAGCCGTTGAGCTTGGTCCCGGCGTAGCGGGTGCCGTCGGAGTCGTAGGCGATGTTCGCGATGCCCATGTCGACGCCGAGGAACCCGTCGGGCTCGAATACGGTCGGCTCGGGCACGTCGATGGTGGCGTACAGGAACCACGTGTTGTCGCGGTGTACCAGGTCGGATTCGCCGATCGGATGGGTGGCGACGGCCTTGACCTGGTCCGGGGAGCCGGTGAACGTGACCTGCTTGAGTCTGCCGGACACGGTCCAGATCGACACGATGCTGGCATCGTGCTGCCACGACAGCATTCGCGCGTCGTACGGCTGCGCGGCATCCCATCGGAACGTGACCGGGCTGGTCTCGACCTTGCGACGGCGTTTCGAGCCGGGCTTGCCGTAGTTGCCCGCGCGCAGGTTCGCGTTCAGCGTGGTGTACGAGTCGGCTACCTTCTTGATGACGTGCTGGGCGGCCTGGGCGCCGAGCAGATAGCCGTCCTTGATGCCGTGGTAGGTGTGCCGCCGCAGGTCGTAGTTGCGGTAACAGTCGATGTGCCGAGCCAGTGCAGCAACGTCAGACGCTGCGGCGTTGCAGGCGCGCAGTGTCGCGTCCAGCGCCGCCGCCTGCTCAGGCGTCGGCAGGAGCTTCACCTGCACGACCAACTTCACGCCGCCATCGTCTCATTTGGTCCATGTCACCCCGATGGACCCCAGACCCGGATGTCCGCCGTGGTCGCTCGGTCGTGTCGACTTCGGCGCCGACCTGCGTGAGTTCAACGGCGAGGACGACCACGTGCATCTGCTCGTCCACTACCCTCCGAGCTTCGCCCTGTCGCGGCTGGTCAACAGCCTCAAGGGCGTATCGGCGCGCTAACTGCGGCGCGAGTTCCCTGGACATCTGCGCAAGTACCTGTGGGGCGAACACCTGTGGTCCCCGTCGTACTTCGCCGGGCCGTGCGGCGGTGCGCCGCTGACGGCGGTCAAGGAGTACATCGTCGACCAACCCTGGCCGGGCTCCGGTCGTAGGTCCAGTGAACAAGTAGCAGAAAATCGCGTGAACGTCGATGCGCGCTCGCGGGACAGGGTTCGTGCGCCGCTACCGTCAATGATCGTGAAACGTTGGACACCGGGGCTCGTTGTCGCCATGGCGCTCGCCGGCCTGGCCGGCTGCGACGCGGGCGGCGGGGCGTTGGCCGACGAGGATGTTCAGCCGACGCCCAGCGTCGTGGGCGTGTCGGCGGTCGCAGGGAGCACCCCGAAGAGCGGCGACGCCACCCCAGCGGCCCGCCCCTCGGCGAACGCGACGACCCGTTCGTGCAAGGCGGCCGACCTCTCCGCCATGGCCGACGACTCCCTGCGCCACGCTCCCAAGGCCGACTCGCCGTGGACGATCGTCACCGTCATCAAGCTGACCAACCGCTCGTCGAGCGTGTGCACGCTGAGCGGCTGGGCTGGGTTCACCATGGTCGGCTACGACGTGGTCTGCATCAACACTTACAACCCGCCGGTATGCCCGCCGGACCACGCGGCGCACCGCGACCAGAAGGTCACCCGGGTCGAGTTGGAGCAGCCGAAGGTGTACACCGTGCACCCCGGCGAGTTCGTGGCGTTCTCGGTGCTGTGGACCGAGCTGTACGACCGCGCCAACTGCGGGGAGCCGTCGTTCACCGACCCCTACGACGTCGAGATCCGCGTGCCCGGAGACCAGGCCGCGGTCATCCTGCGGCCGATCCTCATCCAGCCGTGCGACGGCGACGTCGGCATCACCGCGCTGGGCGTCATCGCCTGAGCCCGGCGTCGTAGTCCACCTCAGCGCCGCAGATCGTGCCGGCGGTGGGTTGCCTTCGCCACCAGCCCCGACGGCAGCAGCCGCCGCAGCGGGAACACGATCGGCGCGTTGCTCCCGACCGCGTAGTGCGCCCTGGGCCTGGCCGCCTCGATCGCCTTGACGATCGTTGCCGCGACCCGCTCGGCCGGCACCCCGCGACGCTCGTTGCGGTCGAGCGCGGCCAGCATCCGTTCGAAGTCCGCACGGTGCGGCGAGCCCTCCGAGGTGTACTTCGTGCGCCGCTCGCTGATCCCCGTGTTGATCGACCCCGGCTCGACGGTGGTCAGCCAGACACCGAACGGCGAGTACTCGTGCCGGGCCCCGTCGCTGAACCCCTTCAGCGCCGCCTTCGACGCCACGTAGGAGGAGCGGTAGGACAGCGGGAACGACGCGAGCATCGACCCGACCATGACCACCCGCCCCCGCCGCCGCTCGCGCATGCCCGGCAGCAGCAGCTGCGCAAGATGGACGGGCCCGAGCACGTTGACCTGGAACAGCCGCCGCAGCGCGTCGCCGGGCAGCTCCTCGAACGGCCCCGACTGGCTCTCTCCCGCGTTGTTGACCAGCACGTCGACCGGTCCCACCGCGGCCGCGAGCGCCTCGATCGACGCGTCGTCCTCGAGGTCGAGCGCCAGGTACTCAACCCCGTCCGCCCGCTGCTCGGCGCTCAACGCCTCCGGCCGGCGACTGGTCCCGATGACCCTGTACCCACGCGCAACCAGCGCGGCGGCGGTCGCCTTCCCGATCCCCGACGATGCCCCGGTGACCAGCGCGGTGCGATCCATCGCTGCACCATACCGCCGCCCGATAGCCCGATCACCCCCGGGCGCCGCCGGACTCGGTGCGACGGCAGTGCTCGGCGAGGAGTTCGTGGCGGAAGACGAAGCGGTCGCCGTCGCGGCGCATGATGCCGGTGCCGGCCACGTACGTCAGGTAGCGGCGAACCCGCCACGGCAGCCGGCCCTCGGTGGCAAGCAGCAGCCGCGCCACGGCGGCGGCGAACGGGCTGCTGAACCGCTTCCAGCGCAGTACCCGATGGGCGGCGACCTGGCCACCGATGAAGCCGAACAGGACTGCCGGCAGTTCCAGGACCCACGGGCGGGAGCCGGCCAGGGATTGCAGGTGCGGGAGGAGCCAGTCGCTGAGCGTGTCGTTGCTGATCATGTCGCCGCATATGCCGGCGATCAGCAGTACCACGAAACCAAGAATGAGGCGGGGGTGCACGAGGCGGACCGCCCGGGCGGCCGGATGCTCGCCGGGCAGTCCGGCCAGGCCGCGGGCGGCGGTCACAGCCGCGCCGAGCAGCAGGCCGACCGCCTCTGCCAGCGCGATCCCGACGGTCCGGTGCATGATCAACGGTCCCGCAAGCGCGAGCCCGGCCAGCAGCACTGCGGGCGTGGTGGCGTTGATCTCCGCCCGCACCTCCGGATCGGCCCTTACCTGGCGCCGGCTGCTGCTCGCCCGCCGGTAACGGGCGTTGACCTCCGCGGTCGCTTCCGGGTGCGTCCGCTGGTCGGCCAGGTAGGCGTGGTACACCAGTGAGTACGCCCCGACGACGATGAGCACGCAAACACCGACCCCCAGCACCTCGTCCGACAGCCCGGCCGCCAGCACCCCGGCGATCGCGCCGGCAGCCGCCGCACCGCACGCGAGCCCGGTGGCGAGTCCCATGGTGACTCCCACGGGCGAAAGCCGCCGCCGGGTCAGCGAGGCGAACACCGTCCACCCGGCCGGCAGGCCGAACGCGGCCACGAGCACCACCACCGCGGCGACCTGCGTCAGCCCGAACCGTGGCACAGGGGCAGCGACCAGCACGGCGGCGGCCCCGGCGGCAAGCGCCGGCAGGAATCCGGTGACGAACGCGTGCGACACGTCCGCGCGCAGCGCCGCGGACCACTGTCGCCCGAACGGCGTGCTGGCTTCGGCGACCGTGCCGAGCCAGCGCCGCAGCCGCAACGTCGGTGCGGGCCTCTGCGGCGGGTACGCCCGGCTGGCGAGCGCCACGGTGAGGTACCGCTCCAGCAGCCGCGACCGCCCACCCTCGGCAGCGACGTCGTGCTCACCGCCTCGCAACTGCGCGGCGAGCAGCGCCAGCAGCAGCGGCGAGTCGACGAGCTCGCGCAACCCTTCGTCGGCCCGCCAGGCCCGCCGCAGCTCGTCGAGGCCGGCCGCGTCGTCGCCGGCCAGCAGACCATCCACATCGGACCTGTCCAACGGCTCGATCTCGACGGCCCCCTGCACCCCGAGCGGCGCCATGCCCGCGTACTCGCCGGTCCGGCACGTCATCGCCATGGCCAGGGGACCGCGCTCCTGCTGCAGTTCCTCCAGGGCCTTGACGAACCCGACGCGCGGTCCGGCGGGCATCTCGTCGAGCCCGTCGAACAGCAGCACCACCTCGTCGTCCTGCAGCCATTGCGCGGCGAGCGGCCTGGGGATCCCGTTGTACCGCACCATCTCCGCCACGCACCAGCGCGCGAAGTACTCCCGTCCGGCCCGCCTACGACGGCGCCACCATCGGGGCCGGCCCTCCTCTGCGACCGCGGTCCAGCGCCCCAGGCCGAGCAGCACCGGCACGCCGTCCTCCGCCAGCAGCCGCCGCGCCAGCTCGAGCAGCAGCGTCGACTTGCCCGCGCCCGGCCCGCCGAGGATGAGCAGGTTGCGGTCGAAGCGTTCGAACGCGTCGCGCACGTCCGCGGGCACGCGGTCGTCCGGCACGGCCGGGAGAAGGTCGGCGGACGGCCGCACGGCTTCGGCCCGCAGCGCGAGCCGGGGCGGAATCCAGGGCACGTCGGCCAGCGCACCCGCCAGGCCGGCGTCGACGCGCTCCCGCAGCAGTTGCAGCACCCTGGCGCGCTGGGTTTCGCGGTGGTACTTGCTGTAGCGCGCGCCGCCGAGCACCCGCCCTTCGCCGAGGTACTGCCACACCGGCAACCCCACCGCGATGCACGCGAGGGCGGCCACGGCCAACCAGGCGTGGGGCCGCAGCGCCCCGAACCCGGGCGGCGCCGACCCACCGGTGGCCACGTTCACCGTGACGGGCAGCAGCACGAGGACCAGCAACGCCTCGACGGCGACGAGCCACAGCCCCGGTCGACGCATGCCGAACACGGTAACGGAACGGCGCGACCAGCCGCCGAACATCGTCGTGCGGGTCCCGATGACGGCATTGGTATGGCCTTGACACGCTCGCCGAGGGTCATCAATATCGAGGCTGCACAGGCAAGAGAGCGCTCTCTCAGCATCCGCCAATGTTGAAGGTGAGGCATCCCACCATGCCCGTAGTGCGTCGCGCGCTCGTCGCGCTTGTCCTCTTCGCCGCCGCGCTGGTCATGCCGGCCGGCGCGGCGCAGGCCGCCGGGCCGTCGCCGGCCTGCGGCACGACCAACGTCGCCCGCGGCGGCCGCGCCATCGCCTCGAGCCAGGATCCGTTGTACCCGCCGTCCAACGCCATCGACGGAAACCCGCACACCCGCTGGGTCAGCGGGCCCGGCGAGTCGCAGTGGATCACCATCGACCTGCGGGCCGCGTACAACGTCTGCCGGGTCGTGCTCAACTGGGACTTCCAATACGCCAAGGCGTTCCAGCTGCAGATGTCCAACAACGGCACGTCGTGGTACACCATCTTCGCCACGACGACCGGCGCCGGCGGCATCCAGTCGATCGACGCCGCCGGGACTGGGCGCTACATCCGCATGCTCGGCACGGCGCGCGGCACCGGATGGGGCCTCTCGCTGTGGGAGTTCGAGGTGTACTCCAGGCTCGCGGCCTGACCGCCGGGATCCGAGGGCGAGCGCCGACCGGAGCGCGGCTTCGAGCTCCAGCCGGCGCTCGGCCACGCCCCGGCCGGCGGGCTCCTCGACCTTACGGACCCGGCAGGCGCGTCGCCTGCTGACAAGAGCCTGACTGCGGAGCCGGCGTTCATCGGCTGAGGTGGTAGGCGATGACTTCCGTCGAGAACACCGGATGGGCGTGGGCCGACCACGGTGTGGCGGTCAGCGGCTCCGTGTACGGCAACATCACCGTCAACGCCGCGATGCAGTCCTGGCCGCACCGCCTCGGCGTCGTGCCCGTGCCCGCCGACCGGCGCATCGACCGGCCGGCCGACCGGCGGCTGGCCGGCGCCCTGGCCGCGGACCCCACGCCGGAGGTGCTGGTCGGCCTCGGCGGCGTGGGCAAGACGCAGGCCGCCGCAAACCTCGCCAACCGGTGGTGGGACGAGGGCAAGGTCGACCTGCTCGTCTGGGTGACGGCCACGACCCGCTCCGACATCGTCGCCACGTACGCGCAGGCCGCCGCCGACGTGACCGGCGTCGCCGACGCCGACCGCTTCCTCGCGTGGCTCGCCGCCACCCCGCGCCGCTGGCTGGTCGTCCTCGACGGCCTCACCGAGCCTGGCCAGGCCCGCGGGCTCTGGCCGCCCATCACAGCGGCCGGTCGAACCGTGATCACCGCTCGGCGCCGCGACAGCTCCCTGCTGGCCGGCCGGAACGAGATCCCGGTCGGCGCCTTCACCCCGGAGGAGGCCGCCGGCTACCTGACCGGCAAGCTGGGCGACCGCCCGTCGCGCCTCGCCGAGGCCGCCGAACTCGCCGCCGACCTCGGGCACCTGCCGCTGGCCCTGGCGCAGGCGGCCGCGTTCATCCTCGACCAGAAGGGAACGGACTGCGCCGGCTACCGGCGCCGGCTCCGGGAGCGCGGCCTGGCCGCGGTGACCCCGTACGCGCTGCCGGACGACCAACCGTCCGAGATCGCGACGACCTGGAGCCTGTCCATCGAGCTCGCCGACCGCGCGACGTCCGGCGTGGCCCGGTCCGTCCTCGAGGTCGCGGCGCTGCTCGACAGCAGCGCGGTGCCTGTTCGCGTGCTCACCGCGGCCCCGGGCCTGAACTACTGCGGCAAGGTCTCCGAGGACCAGGTCCGGGACGCCCTGCGCCTGCTCGATCGGCTGTGCCTCGTCGACCTCGACGAGACGGGCACCAACGTTGCGGTACACACGCTCGTCCAGCGCGCCACGCGCGAGGCCGTTCCCAAGCAGCGCCGGCTCACCCTGGCGACGGCGGCCGCGGACGCCTTGGCGCTGGTGTACCGCGACGTGCGGTGGCTCGCGGCGAACCAGCGGTCGTTCCAGGCCAACGCGACCGCCCTGCACACGACCGCCGGACTGCGGCTGTGGGACACCCGGCGAGGCCCCCACCGCGTCCTGCTCTATCTCGGCGCGATCCTCGGCACCAACGGCTTCCCGCAGGATGCCGTCGCCTTCTTCACGCAGCTCCATGCCGAGACGCGGCGCCACCTCGCCGATGATCACCCCGCGGTCCTGCTCATCCGCTACGGCATTGCGCAATGGCGCGCCGCGACGGGCGACTACGCCGAGACGGACGGGCTCCTCGCCGACTTCGAACGGGTTCTGGGCGCCAAGCACCCGGGCACGACCGCCCTCCGCGGCCGCCGCGCGGAGCGGCGGGGCCTGGCGGGCGAACCGGGGCTTGCCGCGGCGGAACTGCTTCGGCTGTATCAGGAGTCCGTCAAGTACTCCGGCCCCGCACACGCGGCCACGCTCGATGTCGGACGGCGCCTCACACGCTGGCAGGTAGAGGCCGGCGATGCGCGCGGCGCCCTCGAAACTGCCGAGGAACTGGTACGGGCCTGCCGGGAGACCCACGACGCCGATCACCCGCTGGCCTTCGGAATGCGCACCGACCTGGCTCACGTACGGATACAGACGGGCGACCTGGTCAGCGCACTGGCGGATTTGGAGGAACTTTACGCCGAAGCGCAGCGCCTCTGGGGCGCCGCTGACCCGATGACCCTCAACGCTCGCGGCAACCTCGCCCGCTGCCGGCTCGACATGGGCGACGCCGCCGGCGCCGCGGTCGAGTTCGGGGAGCTGCGGGCCGAGTTCGAGCGCTTGCACGGGCCCCACCATCAGCTGACCCTGACAACCCGCTGGAACCTGGCGCAGGCGTCGAGCCTGAGCGGCGATGCCGCCGCATGGGACCGGCTGGTGGAGGACTGCCGGCGGCTCTACCGCCCGGACCATCCCGCGTTGCTCGCCGCCCGCGCCGCGCGGCTGCAGGCGCAGGGTGAGGCCACGGACACGTTGGAGGCCCTGCTCGCCGACCACGAGCGCGCGTTGGGCCCGGACCATCCGGCGACACTTGCGGTACACCGGATGGCGCGTGCTGCCGAGGCCGGTTAGCGCCGGCCGAAGACCTCGTCGAGCCAGTCGTAGATCCGGGCGAAGGCCAGTCGCTGGCCGCCCGACTGGCAGTGGGCTCCGGCGCCTTCGGCGCTGGTGAAGGAGAGCAGCGTCTTCTTGCAGGTGAGGTGTTCGAAGAGGCGCTCCGGCTGGCCGCTGAAGAACAGGTCCTGCTCGGCTGCGCAGACGAGGGTCGGGCAGGCGATCTGCTCGGCGATGCCGTTGCGGAGGTGGTACGCGAGGAAGGCCGCACAGAACGCCCGTGGCGACGGTGCGTTGCACGTCCACATGCCCTGCTCCATCATCCATCTGACGGTTGGGTCGGCCGTCATCAGGCCGGCGATCACGGTGTCGAGCTCGGGGTCTTCCGGCGCCAGCAACCGTGGGTCGATGATGGCGCGGTCGCCGGGGATCGCCGCTGTGACGAAGTCGCCGAGGTCGTAGACGCCGTCGAGGGCGATGAGCGCGTTCGGGCGGGGCTCGAACGCGGCGGCGCGGGGCATGAGCTCGCCGCCCATGCTGAGGCCGAGCAGCGCGATGTGATCCGGGTCGACCTCGGGCCGGGTCAGCGCGTAGTCGATGACCGGGCCGACCACGTCTTCCCAGTCGGGCCGGAAGCCCATGCCCTGCCGGTGCCGCGGGCCGGGCTGGCCGGGTCCGTCGAAGCTCAGCACGTGGTAGCCGCGCTCGATTGCGGCCACAGCCCCATAGAAGTGCAGCTCTTCCACGGTGCCGTCGAAGCCGTTGCACATCACGACGGTGGGGCGCCGTTCGCCGGTACCGCTGCCAGTGCCGTGGTAGAAGTACCCGGGCAGCGTGGTTCCCTCGTAGGGGATCTCGATCGGCTCGATTGCCGGCGTGGCCAGTCCGGCCGCGGTGCGGAAGCAGGTGACGCTGCGGTCGTAGGCGTGCGGGATGCGCGGATCGTCGGGTCGTCCGTGCAGGAAGAACTCGGCGGCGCGGTAGTAGTTCGAGGCGCGCAGGTACCCCTCACGCGCGCTGACGCGATGCCCGGCCATGGCGGCCCTGTCGGCACCGATCGCGACGCGGTCGGCGGTGGCGAGCCACTGGTCGTGCCAGCCGTCGTAGTCGCCGGCGGTGATGGCCTCGGCGGTGCTCACGACCTCGCCGATGTCCGCGCCGCCGTATGCGGTGTGGCCGAGGCTGCGCAGGGCTTCGAACCAAAACTGCTGGTCGTCCGGGAACAGAAGCGGGCGCATTGCGGCCTCCTCAACTTGCAGGTGCGGCCTCGCAGACGTAACGAATACCCCGCCGTACCAGCCGAAACGGCCCGTAGGGTGTCACTCGAACAAGTGCCGGTTGGCCCGGCTCCAGCGGATCCGTTCCACCGCCGCGTCGAGCACTCCGCTCTCGCGCCATGCGACCTGCGGTTGCCGCCCCTGCGTCGCGAGCCGGCGGGCCCGCTGCCAGACCGCCCGCTGCTGCGCGATGACCTCATCGACGAGGCCGGCGGTCGAGCTGAGACCGTACGCCTCGGCGAACAACCGCATCCGGCGTCGCCGGTCCGGCGGTGCGGTGTATCCCAGCCACCGCAGGCAGGTGTGGTCGTCGCGAAACGGCGCAACGTACTCCAACGCGTAGGCGACATCGTGGATCGGCGGTGCCGGCCAGGCGTAGTCCCAGTCCAGGATGCCCACGGGCCGGCTGCCGCGCCACACCAGGTTCCACGGGCCGAAGTCGCCGTGGCAGATCAGCTCGCCCGCGCCGACAGCACCGGCGTGGGCCGCCCACCCCCCGCCGGCGGCCGGACGAAACCCGCGCACCGCCTCGTGGTACTCGCGCAGGAGACGGGCCATCGCCACCAGGCCTTCGTCCTCGACGACCTTGGCCCAGCCCGCACCGCCGGACTCCCCGTCGATGTAGCTGAGCATCTCCCGGCCCTCGTCATCGATGCCGAGCAGTCGAGGGGCGTACTGAAAACCGATCTCCTCGAGGTACCGCAGAAGTTCGTGAATGGTCGTGGACCACGGGTGCACAGGCCGCCGGACCGTATCCGCGATGCGGACCACCCGACGATGTGGCTCATCCTGGAGCACCTGGTGATCCACCATGCCCGATGACGCTACTGGGCTATCCCGACGGCACAACGCCATTTCCCGAACTCCGTCTCGCCGGTGTTTTCGCGGCATCGAGCTCGGGAACTGTCCACGGTGTGGAGTACACCGAGCCGGCGGCCGAGCGTGTCGCTGAAGTGCCTTCGACAACCCCGGCCGACCTGCCGCAACCGGCCCGGAGGTCCCGCCCGCCGTGGTACCGGCGGCCGTGGCTGGTCTTCGCGCTCGTGGTCGTCCTGATGCTGTCCGGCGTCGGCGCGGTGATCGGCGCGCTGTACTTCGAGAGCGTGCCGACGCCCGAGGAGCTCACGCTGCCGGAGTCGACGACCGTGTACTACGCGGACGGTACGACGCCGATGGCCAAGCTCGGCACCGAGAACCGGACGATCCTCAAGTACGGCGAGATGAACGACGCGGTGCGGCAGAGCGTCGTCGCCGCGGAGGACCGGACGTTCTGGACCAACCCGGGGGTGGACTTCGGCGGCATCCTGCGGGCGGTGCGCAACAACGCCACGGGCGGTCAGACCCAGGGTGCGTCGACCATCACCCAGCAGTACGCGCGGATCGCGGCCGATCTCAAGGGCGTGACGTACTCCCGGAAGCTGCGCGAGGCGGTCATGGCGTGGAAGCTCGACGACCGCTACTCGAAGCAGCAGATCCTGGAGTTCTATCTCAACACGGTTCCCTTCGGTCGCGGCGCCTACGGCATCGAGGCCGCCGCGCAGACGTTCTTCGGCAAGACGGCCAACCGTAACGCGCCGCCGGAAAGCCAGGTCACAACCGCCGAGGCCATGGTCCTGGCATCGATGATCAAGCAGCCCGAGGCCGACCCCGACGACCCGCAGGGCAGCCCGGGCTACGACCCGAGCCGGGGCCCCAAGGCGCTGGAGAACTCCAGGAGCCGGTGGGCGTACGTCCGCGACAACATGGTCGGCCTCGGATACCTCACCCGCGCGCAGGCGGACTCGCTCGCCTACCCGGACACCGTCAAGCGACCCGACCCGGCCGCCCGGCAGACCGGCCTGGACCGGCCGACCGGTCTGGTGGTGAGCCAGGCCATGGCCGAGCTGCGCCGGACCGACCGGTTCCGCGACAAGCCCGAGGACTACCTGCGCAACGGCGGCTTCCGGATCGTCACGACGATCGACAAGCGGGTGCAGGACGTCGCCGAGGCGACCGCCGACATCCGGCGCGCGAGCGCACCGCAGATCGTGCGCGGGCAGCCGCAGGACTGGCAGGCCGCGCTCGTCGCCGTGGAACCGGGCACCGGACGAGTACTTGGGTACTACGGTGGCAGCAGCGGCACCGGCGCCGACTACGCGGGCTCGTACGTCGACGAGTCCGGCAAGCCGCGCGGCTTCGGCGCCCACCCGCCGGGCTCGTCGTTCAAGGTGTACGACCTCGCCGAGGCCCTGCACCAGAACGTGTCGATGAAGTCGCACTGGGACTCTCCGGCCAGCAAGGAGTTCCCCGCCAGCGGCCGCGTCAAGGGCAGCCCCGCCGGCCCGATCCGCAACGCGGCCAGCGCCAAGTGCCAGCCCGACTGCACCCTCTGGGAGGCCACGGTCGCGTCGCTCAACGTCACGTTCTTCGAGCTTACGGAGAAGCTGGGGGCGGCGAACATCATCGACACGGCGAGCCGGGCCGGCATCGACTCGATGTGGGCCAACCAGCCCGGTCAGGCCGACCCGGTCCGCGTCGACCTGCGCGGCGTGTCCGGTCAGGACGTCGCACCGCGCTTCTCCAACGAGGTCGGCATCGGCCAGTACCCGGTCACCGTGCTCGACCACGCCAACGGCATGGCCACCTTCGCCGCGGCGGGCAAGCGGGCCGACGCGCACTTCGTGCGCTCGGTGTCCAAGCGAGGCGACGAGGTGTACACCGAAAAGCTCAGCCAACGCGACATCGGACTGGACCAGGAGCGGATCAACGAGCTGAACTGGACGCTGCGGCAGGTGGATGCGGCGAAACTGCCCAACGGCTGGGACTCGGCCGGCAAGACCGGCACCTGGCAGCGCGGCGACAGCCTCGAGGAGAACGCGCACACGTGGATGGTCGGCTACACCAGGCCGCTGGCCGCGGCCGTCTGGCTCGGCACCACCGACGGCAAGGCCCTCGTCACCAAGGACGGCAAGTACGACGTGTACGGCGCCACCTACCCGGGGGCGATCTGGCGGCAGTTCATGGTCGACGCCACCGCCGCCCTGAAGCTCGACAAGAACGCCTTCCGGTTCGCGCAGCCGACGTTCGCCGAGGACCGCACCAGCGCGCCACCGCCGACGAGCCTGGCGGCGACCCCCTCGGCCAAGCCGACCACGGCAACCCCGTCGTGCCGGCCGCCGGACTGCCCGAGCCGGAACCCCGAACCGAGCCGATCGCCGAAACCGCCCGCCACCACCGGCCCACCGGCCACACCAGTGCGGTCCGCCCGGCAATGACGCGCTGATCAGCCGCGGGTCGCCTCCGCACGGTCGGGAGTCGGCAGCTCGCCCGGCACCTGCGGGGTGGCGGCAGGCAGGAAACGGCCGATCAGCAGCTGGTAGAGCCCGGCGCCGGCGAGTCCGCCGACGATGGGGCCGACGATCGGGATCCAGAAGTACAGATACCCCGTCTGATCGCGGAATGCGCCTTCGTAGCCCGTGAGGAAGCTGGCGAGCCGCGGCCCGAAGTCACGGGCCGGGTTGGTCGCGTATCCGGCGTCCGTGCCCCACGCCATGCCGATGCCGACGACGAGCAGGCCGATGACGAACGGCGCCAGGTTGGCGGCCGCGGGAGTGCTCGCGGCGTCGGCGATGGCGAGGAGCAGGAACAGCAGGATGGCCGTGCCGATCACCTGGTCGCGGAAGGCGCCCCACTCGCCGACCGGCAGCGTGCCATTGCCGGGCAGCGTGGAAAAGACGCCCTGGGTCCTGATGGTGAGGCCGGGGTCCGCGGCGTGCAGGACCTCGGTGTAGTTCCAGCGCACCAGCAGCGCGGCGACGAACGCGCCGAGGAACTGGGCGATCGAGTAGGGAGCCACCTTGCGCCACTCGAAGCCCTTGAAAGCCGCGAGCGCGATGGTGACGGCGGGATTGAGATGTGCGCCGCTGATCCGTCCGGCGACGTAGATGCCGAGCATCACGCCCAGGCCCCAGGACCAGGCGATGCTGTCGTGGTCGCCGATGCCGCCGCCGGCCACCTGGGCCACCACGCCGACACCGAACAGGATGAGAACCATCGTGCCGGCGAACTCGGCCGCGAGTTCGCCGAGCAGGCCGCGGGGGTTCCATCGTAGTGCCATGCGCCCTCCTGAAGGAGGCTGGTAGCCAGTTAGGAAGAAACGATAACAAACCCCGGTGCGTTTGGTCAGAGGGTTGTGGCGATGAGGCGTTGCAGGGCGGCGTGGGCGGGCAGGCCCTAGGTGGGCTTGCCGCCGGGGTCCGCCGCATGTTTCCTGCCCGCGGGTCGAACTTTTCCGGACCCGAGCCGCATCACCAGCGGGAGAACACATGCGGATCGGAGCAGGGCATGCCACGAGGCGTTGGGGAAAGCGGCGAGCGGACGGCGGGCGCGCTGCGGGTGCAGATTCTTGGGCCGTTGCGGGTCTGGCGGGGCGATGCCGAGATCGACACCGGGCCGCGGCAGCAACGCCGAGTCCTGGCGCTGCTGATGGCGCGGGAGGGCCGGCCGATCAGCACGGCCGGCCTGGTCGAGCAGCTCTGGGGCCACGACGCTCCGGCCAGCGCGGTGAACGCCATCCACAAGTACATCGGTGCACTGCGCCGGCTGCTGGAACCGGACCTGCGGCCGAGGTCCGCCGGGTCGTACCTGCTGCGGTTCGGCAACGGCTACCGCTTCGCGGCCGATGCGCGCACGCTCGACCTGATCGCGTTCCGCCGCCTCCTGTCGGAAGCGAGGTCGAAGCAGGGCCAGGGCCACGACGAGGAGGCACTGGACCGCTATGCCGACGCCCTGCGGCTGTGCCGGGGCTCGGCCGCCGAGGACCTGGCCGACAGCTCACCGGCCGTCGCGACGTTGGCGGCCATCGACGGCGAGTTCTACGACGCCGCCGTCGCCGCCACCGAGATCGCCGTCCGGCTGGGTCGCGCGTCACGGGTGCTGGAGCCGTTGCGGCTCGCGGCCAGGATGGGCCCGCTCAACGAGCCGATCCACGCCGGGCTGATCGACGCGCTGGCCGCCGTGGGCCGGCCGGCCGAGGCCCTGGCGGTGTACCAGACTATCCGCACCCGCCTGGCGGAGGAACTCGGCATCGATCCGGGGCCGGCCCTGCAGGAGGCGCGGCGCCGGGCGCTCACGTTCGCCGGGCGCACCGACGCCACGGACGCGGCCGTCATCGACGAGATCATCGAACTGTCCGGACGGCTTCCGCCGACGCTCGTGGTCCTGGTCGCGCCGCTGTGCTGTCGCTGCGGGCGGACGGCTACCGAGGCTGCGGCGGCCTGACATAGCTGAACCGGCACTCGACCACCCGGCCCAGCTGCTCGCGCAGCAGCCAGACCGCCGACGGCGGGCAAGGCGCGGGCTCCTCGTCGGCGGCCGGGCCGTGGGGGCGTAGCAACATGCGCGGAAGCAAAGCCGCCGGCCCGCGGAAGCGATCAAGTTCTGGGTAAGAGCGGTCCGCTAGGTTGGCCCGGTCCGCGACATCGGGTCGCGCTCAGGACGGTGGGTGGCGAGTTGACGACGGGGTTCAGCGCAGACGTACGCGCCGCGTTCCGCCGCGGTGAGAACGAGGCCGTGGTGCGGATGAGCGAGGCCGAGATCCTGCGCGCCCGCGCGGCCGGCGATCCGGCCGGCGAGGTGGAGGCCGTCTACAGCCTGGCCCGGGTGGCGATCCGGCGCGGCGACCTGGCCGAGGGCGACCGCCTGGCCCGGACAGCGCTGGCGGTGGCGGTCCGGGCCGGCGACCGCGCCCTCGAGGAACGGCCCCGGCACGTGCTGGCCGCGGTGGCGCGCATGGCCGGGGACCTGGAGCGGGCGCGAGAGCTGTATCGGTCGAGCATCGTGCTCAACGAGGAGCTGGGGAACGCGGAGACGGTCAACTCCGAGATGCACAACCTCGCCTTCTGCGAGCTGGGCCTCGGCAACCTGGGCGAGGCCCGCCGC
Source organism: Dactylosporangium darangshiense (assembly GCF_039537565.1). Lineage (NCBI taxonomy): Bacteria > Bacillati > Actinomycetota > Actinomycetes > Micromonosporales > Micromonosporaceae > Dactylosporangium > Dactylosporangium darangshiense. The sequence continues at coordinate 225,431 of NZ_BAABAT010000009.1, read as the reverse complement.
CTGTTCGCGACGAGCCGCGAGCGGGTGTTCCGGGAAGGCTGGGACAGCTTCGTGCCGTACGTCTGCGTGGCCGGCGCCGCGCTCGCCTCCGCGGAGGGTGATCTTCGTCGCGCCGCGTTGATGGTAGGCGTGACCGACGCCGCCTTCGCCGCGCTCGGCCAGGTCCCCGACCCCGACGACGCCGCCGATCTGGCAGCCGTCGGCGCCGCGGCCGAGAAGGCGCTGGGCGCCGAGGCGTTCGACGCGGAGCGTGCCCGTGGCCGGGCGCTCGAGCCACGGGCCGCGTTCGCCCTTACGGAAGCTTGAGGCCGCGGTACACCGAGGGCGGCTCGAATCAAGGCAACAGCAGATACCGAAGGAACAACCGATATGAACAGAGCACAGCAGGCGTCCGCCGACCGGGTGGCGGGCGCGTGGTCCGACGCCATGGTGCGCATATACGGCGAGAACTCCAACGGCCGGGCCGTCTGCGACGATGGCGCGCTCGCGCTCGTGTCGGACGCCGGCTTCGCGTCGCTCAACACGGCGTTCGTCGCGACGGCGAACCCCGGCCCGGAGTCGCTGGAGCCGCTGCGCCGGGCGGCCGACGACGTGCGCGGGGCCGGGCGGCCGTGGTCGATCGTCGTGCGAGGCGCGGCGACCGGCCCCGTTGCCGATCTCGCGGCGCGGCTCGGGCTCACACAGCGCGGCGACCTGCCGTTGATGGCCTGCGCCGCCACCGACGCGGTGCTGCGCGCCGGCCGCGAGCACAGCGCGTCGGTCCGGGCGGCGGACGCCGCCGAGCACGACGTCTACACGAGGACGGTGGCCGCCGGGTTCGAGGCTCCCGCCGAACTGTTCGGCACGTTGATGGGCGCAGACCTGCTGGCCATGCCGAAGGCGACCGCATACCTCGCCGGCCCGCCGGATCGGCCGACCGGGACCGGGCTGCTGGTCCGGGGCTCCGGCGTGTGTGTCCTGTTCAACATCGCGGTCGTTCCGGGCGCACGTGGTCATGGGCTGGGCCGGGCGCTGACCGCCCGGGCGATGTCGGACGGGTTCGCCGGCGGCGCGGACACCGCCGTCCTGATCAGCTCGCCGGCGGGCCGGGCGCTGTACGAGTCGATGGGCTTCCGCCTGGTGGAGACCTGGACGGCGTTCACCGCGGCACCCTGAGCGGCCGGCGTGTCACTCGAGGACGCCCTCGTGGAGGTGGGCGAACAGGTCTGTGTTGTGGGAGTAGTCGACCCGGGCATCGATGATGGTGACGCCCGGCTCGGCCAGCGTCTCGTGGGACAGGGAGGCGCGCAGCTCGGTCTCCAGCTGCTCCATCGAGTCGACGCGCACGCCGCGGGCGCCGAACGCGCCGGCGTACTGGGCGTGCACGCCGTGTGCCGACAGCGTGTCGATCACACGCTGCGCCGAGCGCACCGGAGCGGTACCCATGTCAGCCTCCTTCGGCCTGGCGGATCTGGCCGGCGATGTTGGCCGGGGTCAGGTTCGAGGCGAGGAACTGTGGTGTCCGGGGCAGGCTCACGTGCAGCTCGGAACGGGCGCTGATCTCGACGCTGCCGCGCTCGACCCGGAAGTCGAGCGCGTGGCCGCCGCGCCGGTGGTCGCCGTCGATGAAGTGCAGGTGGTACCCGGCGACGGAGATGCCCTGCTCGTAGTCCGGGGTGCGGTACCCGGCGAGGGTGCCGTCCACGCCGTCCAGCACGGTCTCCTGCTGGCCCTTGGTCGCCTCGGTCAGCGGCGGGTACGGCGGGCGCTGCTCCATCACCGTGCGCGTGCGGATCTCGCGGAACGTCCCGGCGAGCCGCACGGCATACACCAGGTTGACGCTGGCAAGCGCGCCGTCGATGAGCGCCTTCACGGCCGCACGATCGCTGCCCGGCGGCACCGGGATCCGGGTCTCGGGCGTGAACCACGTGACGGCGGCGAACGGCGTGCGGTCGGTCAGTTCGGCGATGCGGGCGCTGCCGTCGGCGCGCAGGTGGTGGCAGACGCCGTCGAGGATCAGCATCTCGCCGTCGAGCCGGTTGAACGTGCCGAGGCCGAAGTCGCCGTGCTCGAGCAGCTCGCCGATGGTCACGTCGCCGTCGTACACGCCGTCGAGCAGCGCGCCCATGGTCGAGGTCTGGTACACCTCGCGCGCGACGTCCGAGCCGCCGCCGTGCACCCCGGCGACGTGCGCCAGCGTCGCGCGCGCCCACCGGCGGAACGCGTGGTACGAGCTGTTGGCCGCGCTCATCGTTCAACGGTGTCGAGGCGCGGGCGGCGGCGCGCTCACCCGCATTAGGCGAACGTCGGTGTGCCGGTCCGGTCCAGGGCCGCGAAGGTCAGCTCCGCGATGTGCTCGGCGGTGAGGCCGCAGCGCTCGAGCACCTGGTCGCGGCTGCCGTGGTCGAGGAACTCGATGGGGGTGCCGAAGCTGCGCACGGGCACCCAGACGTTCTCGTCGCTCAGCGCCTGGCCGACCATGGCTCCGACGCCGCCGGCGCGGACGCCGTCCTCCACGGTGACGACGAGGCGGTGGCGGGCGGCGAGCCCGGGCAGGGCCGGGTCGAGCGGCTTGACCCAGCGGGGGTCGACGACCGTGACGCCGTATCCGCCGGCGGTCAGCCGGTCGGCGACCGAGCAGCACAGGTCGGCCAGGGAGCCGACCGAGACGATCAGCACGTCGGCGTTGCCGGGCCGGCGCAGGATGTCCATGGCGCCGACCCGCCCGACGGCGGCGATCGGCGATCCGGCATCGCCCTTCGGGTAGCGGATCAGCGTCGGGGCGTCCCGCACCTCGACGGCCTCGCACAGCTGGGCGCGCAGCTGCACCGCGTCGCGGGGTGCGGCGATGCGCAGCCCGGGCACGACCTGCAGTACCGACAAATCCCAGACACCGTTGTGGGACGCGCCGTCCTCGCCGGTCACGCCGCTGCGGTCCAGTGCGAACGTCACGCCGCAGCGGTGCAGCGCAACGTCCATCAGCAGCTGGTCGAAGGCCCGGTTGAGGAAGGTGCCGTACACCGCGACGACCGGGTGCAGGCCGGCGGTGGCCATTCCCGCCGCCGCGGTGACGGCGTGCTGCTCGGCGATGCCCACGTCGAAGCAGCGGGCGGGGAAGCGCTCGGCGAACGGCTCGAGCCCGGTCGAGCGCCGCATGGCCGCGGTGACGGCCACGATGTCCGGGCGCTGCGCGCCGAGGGTCACCAGCTGCTCGGCGAAGGCGTTGGTCCAGTTCTCCGGGCCGGGCGGGGCGGCGTCGATGGGCTTTACCTGGTGGTAGCGCTCGTCGGCCCGTTCGGCCTCGGGGTGGCCGCGGCCCTTCTCGGTGATGCAGTGCACGACGACCGGCCCGGGGCAGCGCTTGGCCCGGCCGAGGGCGACCTCCAGCGCCGGCTCGTCGTGCCCGTCGATCGGGCCGATGTACTGCAAACCGAGGTCCTCGCACAGGGCCAGGTGGTCGGCCAGGCCGCCGACCGTGGGCTGGTAGGAGCGGCCGTTGTCGTTGACCACGATCACCAGCGGCCGGTCCTTCTGCGCCGCGATGTTGTTCAGCGCCTCCCACACCATGCCGCCGGTGAGCGCGCCGTCGCCGACGACCGCGACCACGCAGCCGTCCACACCGGACAGCCGGCGCCCGTTCGCCAGCCCGTCGGCCCAGCTGAGCGCGGTGGACGCGTGCTGGTTCTCCACGATGTCGTGCGCCGACTCCGACCGCGACGGGTAGCCGGACAGCCCGCCCTGCCGGCGCAGCAGGGCGAAGTCCTGCCGCCCGGTGAGCAGCTTGTGGACGTAGGACTGGTGGCCGACGTCGAAGACGATCGCGTCGCGCGGCGAGTCGAACACCCGGTGCAGGGCGATGGTCAGCTCGACGACGCCAAGGTTCGGCCCGAGGTGGCCACCGTTGCGGGACACCGCGGCGACGAGATGGGCGCGGATCTCCGCGGCCAGCCGCGGCAGCTCGCCGGCGTCGAGGCTCCTCAGGTCAACCGGACCGCGAATGGAGGCCAACACGCTCATCAGTGGCTCCAGTCGGTGTCGATGTGGTCCAGGTGCGCGCGCATGAGCGTCTCCGCGGTGGCGCGGTCTCGTGCGGCGACCGCGTCCAGCAGCGGGCGATGCTCGGCGGCGGACGCGACCAGGGCCCCGCTCTCGGCCAGGGCGCGCAGATTGAACAGGCGCGTCTGGTCGCGCAGCCGGGCCACCTGTTCGGTGAGCCGACGGTTGCCGCACGCCTCGACCAGCAGGAGGTGGAACCGGCGGTCGGCGTCGAGGTTGCCGGCGAGGTCGCCCGCGGCCGCGGTGGTCTCGATCCGGTCGACCAGCTCGTAGAGGGCCTCGAGCCGCTCGCCGAGGTCCCGCTCGGCGGCCAGGCCCGCGGCCGGCACCTCGAGCAGGTATCGCAGCTGCGTGATCTCGGCCAGGTCCGCCTCGGTCAGCGCCACCACGCGGTAGCCGCGGTTGGGCGCGACCTCCATCAGCCCGTCGTCGACGAGCGCGAGCATGGCTTCGCGGACCGGGCTGTTCGACACGCCGAGCTCGGCGGCGAGGGAGCCGGCCGAGTACACCACGCCGGGCTCGAGCCGGCCCGTGACGAGCGCCTGGCGCAGCGCGGTCAGGACCTGGTCCCGCAGGCTGGTGCGCTGCACGGATGGGAGCATGCAAGTAAAATATTACCGGTTACATGTCAGTGCAAGTGGTCATGGCCGGCGGGACGGTCCGCCAGCAGGTGCACACGGGCGGTGATCTCGCCCGCGGCCACGGTGCCACGGGCGGCCAGCACGTCCTCCACGGCGCCCAGCCAGTGCTGGTAGTAGGTCGCCTCCCCCGCCGCGATGCGGGCGACGAGCGCATCGCGGAACTGCGACCAGCCGAACACGCCCGCCTCGTGCAGCGCGACCACCATGCCGAAGGCGCGGCTCTCCCACGGCTCGGCGAACAGCAGCTCCCCGTTGGTGCGCGGCGGTGCGGCGGCGCCCTCGATGTCCAGCGGGGCGCTCACGGCGCCTGCACCTTCGCCACGCCGACCATCGCGTCGCGGGTCACCAGCGGCACGAGCTGCTCCTCGGTCAGGTGCTCGGTGCCGGCCGGGCGCTCGGGCAGCACCAGCCAGCGCACCTCGCTGGTGGAGTCGTGCACGACGATCCGCACGTCGTCGGCGAGCTCGAGGCCCATCTCGGCGAGCACCGTGCGCGGCTCGCGGACCACGCGCGAGCGGTAGGCGGGGTCCTTGTACCAGCTCGGCGGGAGCCCGAGCACGGGCCACGGATAGCACGAGCACAGGGTGCAGACCACGACGTTGTGCACGGCCGGGGTGTTCTCGACGACGACGATGTGCTCGCCCTGCGAGCCGGAGAAGCCCAGCTCCTCGATGGCGGCGGTGCCGTCGTCGAGCAGACGCCGGCGGTACTGCGGGTCGCTCCACGCCCGGGCCACCACCTTGGCGCCGTTGAGCGGGCCGATGTTCGTCTCGTAGTCGGCGATGATCCGGTCCAGCGCCTGCGTTTCGATGAGGCCGCGCTCGGTGAGCAGCTGCTCCAGTGCCTCGGCGCGCAGCGCGACGGGTGGCCGTTCGCTCACGCGGCCGCCTCCAGGTAGGACTCGAACAGCTCGGCGGTGACGGCGAAGTCCTCGCCGCCCCACAGCTCCCGGGCGTCGAAGCGGACGGTGTACACGTGCTGCGGGTTCTCGCCGAGGAACTCGGCGTTGGTGTCCGGCAGCACCGCCGCCGGCTGGATGAGCTCGACGACGCCGGCGTGCCCGCGCAGGTACCGCGGCAACCGCGTGTGGCCGGGCGACGACATGTCGCGGGTGCGGACCCGCTGGCCGGTGGCAAAGGCCGGCGCGGCGTCCACGGTGCGCAGCGAACCGGGGGCGGCCGGCGTGTAGCCGGGCCGGTTCGGCTCGGGCACCGGCGGCTCCGCGACCTTCTCCCCGCGCAGGTTGCGTGCCCGGGCGTCGACCGCGTCCGGCGCCAGGATCGCGCTGTCGTCGAGCATCAGCTCCGCGCCGTTGAGCCAGCGCCCGAAGTACCCGTCGCCCAGGTAGCCGGTCCGGTCCAGGCGTTCGAGCGCGTACCGGTACGCGTCGATGTTCCGCCCGGACACCCGGATGGCCAGCACCCCGAGCGCGAGCGCCCGGCCCTGCCATCGCTCGGCGAAGACGGGCTCGTCGGCGCTCGGCGGGTGCACGGGGCCCCAGCCCTCGGTTCCGCCCATGTCGGCGATGCCATCCACGCGAGCACGCTACCCAGCTTTCGGCTCGCCACACCTTCGGTCAGGCGAAGCGGGTGGCGGCGTCGGCGCGCAGGGCGGCCTTGTCGACCTTGCCGCCGGTGCTCAGCGGGAGCTCGGGCAGGGCGACCAGGTGCTCGGGCCAGTTCTGCTTCGTCACGCCGGCGGCGTCGAGGTGGGCGCGCAGGTCGTCCAGGTCCAGCGGCGCGCGGGTCACCACGTAGGCGCAGGCCCGCTCGCCGAGCACCGGGTCGGGTGCGGCGACGACGGCGACCGCGGCCACCGAAGGGTGTCCCGCCACCGCCTCCTCGACGACCAGGGCGCTCACGTTGTGGCCGCCGCGGATGATGAAGTCGGCGATGCGGCCGGTGATCGACAGGTAGCCCTCGGCGTCGAGGGTGCCGATGTCGCCGGTGACCAGCCAGCCGTCCGGGCGGAAGAGGGCGGCGTTCGCGGGCTCGTCGTCGAGGTAGCCGGGGGTGCAGCCGGGGCCGTGCGCGGCGACCTGGCCCTCCGCGGCGTTCTCGCCCGAAGGGTCGAGCAGGCGCACGCGCATGCCGGGGATGGGGCGCCCGGCGGTCGTCAGGCGCTGCCGGGGCGGGTCGTCGAGCGAGGTCACCGAGATCGGGCCGGCCTCGTTGGAGCCGTAGAACTGCAGGACGGCGCAGCCGGTGCGCTCCTCGAACTCCCGCGCGCGGGCCAGCGGCACGCGCTCGCCGCCGGTGAACATGACGCGCAGCGACGACAGGTCGGCGCCGGCGAAGTCCGCGTGGTTCAGCAGCATGATGAACTGGGCGGTGACCGCGCACAGGACCGTCACGCGGTGGCGCTCGATCAGGCGCAGGGTCTCGGCGGCGTCGAACTCGGCGGTGAGGACCGTCGGGTAGCCGTACATGGCGGGGACGACGTGGGCGCTCCACAGTCCGAAGCCGTACGGGGCCGGCAGGACACTCGCGAAGACCTCGTCGGGGCCCATGCGGGCGGCGGCGTGCGCGAGGGGGCCGAAGTACTTGCGGTTGTCCATCGTCTGCCGCACGACCTTCGGGCGGCCGGTGGTGCCGGAGGTCGAGTTGAGGAAGAACACGTCCCCGGCGCCGAGGCCGGCGCCGGTGAACGGCCGGGCCGCCGGCGAGTCGAGGGAGAGCACGACGTGGCGGGGTGCGCCGCAGCGGGCGGCGATCTCGGAGCCCGGGCGGCCGCGGTGGTACTCCCGGGTGGCCAGCGCCGCCGCGCCGGTCTTGGCGAGCAGGTGGGTGATCTCGGCGTCGCCGGCGCGAGGGCCGATGCCGACCGTCACCAGGCCGGCCTTCTGCGCCGCCAGATACGCGACATGGGTGAGCGCGCCGCCGGTCAGCAGCACCGCGATGCGGTCGCCCGGCGCGAATCCGGCGTCGGCATAGGCCTGTGCGAGGCGGCCGGACAGGTCGTCGTACTCGGCCCAGGTGAACGTGCCCTCGGGTGCGTGGAAGGCGACGCCGGCGGGGTCGTTGCGGGCCACCAGCTCGGCGATCGTCGTCGGCTCAGACACCGGCTCCCCCGTCCAGGCGCAGCACGGCGCCGGTGGCGAAGCGGGCCTCGGGCGCGCCGAGGTACGCGATCGCGGCGGCGATCTCGGCGGGGTCCGCGACCGGCGGGTCCAGCAGGGCCCGGGCGTGCCCGTCGAGCCTCGGATGCGGGTTTGGTACCGGAGTGAGCCCGCCCCGCAGCGGGGTGTCCACGGAACCGGGGCAGACGCAGGCGACCCGGACGCCGTCCGGCGCGTACTCGACGGCGAGGGAGCGGCTCAGCGCCACGACGCCGCCCTTCGCGGCCGAGTAGGCGGCGCTGTACCGCCAGCCCCGCACCCCGGCGAGGGAGGCGACGTTGACGATGGCGCCGCGCGCGGCGACGAGGTGCGGCAGGGCGGCCCGGCAGACCAGGAACGTGCCGGTGAGGTTCACGCCGAGGATGCGCTCCCATTCGGCGAGGGCCACGGCGGTGGTGTGCTGATAGGAGGCGACGCCGGCCACGTTGGCGACGAGGTCGAGCCGGCCGCACCAGGAGGCGGCGCGGGCCACGGCGGCGGCGACCCCGGCCTCGTCGCGCACGTCGCAGGCGAGGGGCAGCACGCCGTCCTCCGCCGGGACCGCGGCGACGTCGAGGGCGGCGACGCGGGCGCCCTCGGAACGCAGCCGCTCGACGGTGGCGGCGCCGATGCCGGAGGCGGCGCCGGTCACCAGGGCGACCAGGCCGTCGTAGCGGGCACCCGTCATCGGGGGCCGCCGTCGCGCATGGTGCGGGCGTCGTGCCCGGCGAGGGAGTCGCCGCCGACCTCGGCGTTGTGCGCGTGCGCGACGTGGTGCAGGCCGAAGACGGAGTCCATGCCGGCGCGCAGGCCCATGAGGTCCTCGGCCTGGTTCACGGCCTTCTTCGTCAGCGCCAGGCCGAGGCGGGGCATGGTGGCGATCCGGTTGGCGATGTCCATGGTGGACGCCTCCAGGTCGGCGCGGGGCACGACCCGGTTGACCATGCCGAGGGACAGGGCGCGCTCGGCGGGCACGCGCTCGCCGAGGAACAGGAACTCCTTGGCCTGGCGGGGACCCATGACCCACGGGTGCGCGAAGTACTCCACGCCGGGTATGCCCATGCGCACCACCGGGTCGGCGAAGAAGGCGTCGTCGGCGGCGATGATGAGGTCGCAGCACCAGGCGAGCATGAGGCCGCCGGCGATGCAGGCGCCCTGCACCATGGCGATCGTCGGCTTGGGCAGCTCACGCCAGCGGCGGCACATCCCGAGGTACACCTCGGACTCCCGCGCGAAGCGGGACTCCGCGCCGGGCTTGCCGACGTGGTCCCACCACAGGCCGGCGCGGCGCGGGAAGGTGACGTCGATGTCGCGGCCGGGGGTGCCGATGTCGTGGCCGGCGCTGAAGTGTTCGCCGGCGCCGCCGAGGACGACGACCTTGACCTCGTCGTCGTCGGCGGCGCGGGAGAAGGCGTCGTCGAGGGCGTAGGTCATGGCGGAGTTCTGGGCGTTGCGGTACTGCGGCCGGTGCAGCGTGACCACCGCGACCGGGCCCTCGGTCCGATAGAGAACGACGTCTTCCTCGCTCATGAGGCACCTCCGGGAAGGTCGAGGGATGCGGCGATGCGGTCCAGGCGCGCGCCGGTCGCGGCGAGGGCCTCGAGGGCCCAGGCCCGCTTGGCGTAGCGGTGCAGCTCGTACTCGACGGTGTAGCCGATCGCGCCGTGGCACTGGATCGCGGCGCGGCCGGCGTCGTGCGCGGCCTCGGCGGCGAGGACGACGGCAGCGTCGACGGCCCGCCCGGCGTCGGTGTCGTGCTCGACGGCCCAGGCGGCGGCGAGGACCTCGGGTGCGGCGAACTCCAGGCCGAGGGTGGCATCGGCGAGGTGGTGCTTGACCGCCTGGAAGCTGCCGACGGGCGCGCCGAACTGCCGGCGCTGCTTGACGTAGCCGACGGTCAGGTCGAGCATCCGCCGGCCGAGGCCGACGAGCTCGGCCGCCAGGGCGAGCCCGGCGCGCAGTTCGGCGCGGCGCACGAGCTCGGGGCCGGCGGCGAGCACCTCGGCACCGGTCGACCAGGCGGCGGCAAGAGTCGTGTCCACGGTGGCGGCCGGGTCGCCGGCCGACGCGCCGATCCGGGCGACTCCGTCGTCGAGGTGCAGGACCCAGTCGGCGTTGCCCAGGAACGCGAACGGGGTCAGGCCGCGCGGGCCGGCGAGCGCGACCCGGGCCCGGCCGGCGGCCGCGTCGGCGGCGCGGGGGTCGCCGGCCCCGGCGAGCAGGGGCGCGGCGACGAACGCGGTGGCCGAGAACGGCAGGGCGACGGCCGCGTACCCGGCCGCCTCGAGCACGCCGACGAGGTCGGTCTCGGCCAGGCCCAGCCCGCCGGCGTCGGCGGGGACGAGGGCGGCGAAGACGTCCATGCCGGCCAGGGCGTCCCAGTCGGCGGCGGCGAGCGGCTCCCGCACCGCCTCGGCGAGGGCGGTCTGGTCGTCGGTCGGGGCGAAACGCACGGCGGCAAACCTCTCAGGCGCGGGGCAGGCCGAGCACGCGCTCGGCGACGATGTTGCGCTGGATCTCGTTGGTGCCGGCGTAGATCGGGCCGGCGAGGGAGAACTGGAAGCCGCGGGTCCACGGCGTGTCGAGGACCGCCTCGGCGCCGAGGAGCTCCAGGGCGACCTCGTGCAGGTCGATGTCCAGCCGCGACCAGTAGAGCTTGTTGAGGCTGGACCGCGCGCCGGGCGGGCGGCCCTCGACGAGGCCGGTGACCTGGTGGAGGGTGAAGTGGTGATACGCCCGGGCGCGCAGCCAGGCGCGGGTGACCCGCTCGCGGGTCGCCGGGCGCAGCCGGTCGGCCTGCGCGACGGCGAGGGCGACGAGCCGCTCGGCGGTGTGCAGGAAGCGGCCCGGCGAGCGCAGCGTGAGGCCGCGCTCGGAGCCGGTGGTCGCCATCGCCACCCGCCAGCCCTCGTCGACGCCGCCGAGGACGGCGCCGTCGGGCACGAACACGTCGTCGAAGAAGACCTCGGCGAAGCCCTCGTCGCCGTCGAGGCGGCCGAAGCCGCGCACGGTGACGCCGGGCGCGTCGAGCGGGACGAGGAAGTAGGTCAGGCCGCGGTGGCGCGGCGCGGCCGGGTCGGTGCGGAACAGGCCGAAGAGGTGGGTGCAGAACGCGCCGCGGGTGGTCCACGTCTTCTGCCCGGACAGGCGCCAGCCGCCGTCGGCGCGCTCGGCGCGGCTGGCGATCGCGGCCAGGTCGCTGCCGGCGCCGGGCTCGGACCAGCCCTGGCACCACAGGTCCTGCGCGGCGGCCATGCGCGGCAGGAGGGTGTCGCGCTGCTCGGGGCTGCCGAACTCGAACAATGTCGGTGCGAGCAGGAAGATGCCGTTCTGGGTGACCCGCTGGGGCGCGCCGGCGGCGTAGTACTCCTCCTCGAAGACCAGCCACTGCCAGAGGCTGGCGTCGCGCCCGCCGTACTCCTTCGGCCAGGACACCACGGCCCAGCCCGCGTCGAAGAGGCGCCGCTCCCACTCCAGGTGTGCGGCGAAGCCCTCGCGGGTGTCGCCGGAGGGCAGCGGGGTCGCGGGCACGTTGGCCCGCAGCCACGCCCGGGCCTCTTCGCGGAAGGCGGCCTCCGCGGGGGTGTCGGAGAGGTCGACCCGCGTCATCGCCCGAACTCGTCCCGGACGCGGTCGGCGACCCCGGTGAGGTTCAGCTCGAAGGTGAACCCCTGTTCGTAGCGGTAGCTACGCTTGGGATCCCACGGGTCGATGCCGTTGAGCGACTCCTTCGCCGCGCGGATGACGTGCGGGTCCTTGCCGGCGATGTCGTGCGCGATCTCGAACGCCGCCGCGCGCAGCTCGTCGCGGGGCACGACGCGCAGCACCGAGCCGAACGCGTGCAGCTCGGCGGCGGTGGCCGAGGCGGAGGTGTACATCATGGCCCGCATCTTGTGCTGCGGCACCAGCCGCGACAGGTGCGTGGCCGCGCCGAGGGCACCGCGGTCGACCTCCGGCAGCCCGAAGGTGGCGTCGTCGGCGGCCACGATGATGTCCGCGTTGCCGCACAGGCCGATCCCGCCGCCGAGGCAGAACCCGTGCACGGCCACGATGACGGGCACCGGGCAGTCGTACACGGCGGCGAACGCGGCCGCGCAGCCCCGGTTGACCCCGACCAGCGCGCCGAAGTCGCGGGCCGCCTGCAGCTCCTTGATGTCGACGCCGGCGTTGAAGCCGCGGCCCTCGGCGCGCAGCACCACGGCCCGCACGCCCGGGTCGGCGCCGGCCGCGTCCAGCGCCGCGGCGAGGTCGAACCAGCCCTTGACCGGCAGCGCGTTGACGGGCGGGTTGTTCATGACGATCTCGGCGACGCCGCGCTCGTCGGTGTTGGACTCGATCATGCGTCCTCATCGGTGGTGAAGGTCGCCCAGCCGTACACGGCGACGGTCCCGTCCTGTTTCGTGCAGGTCATCTCGACGTCGAGCAGCCGCTCGCCGCCGTCGCCGGCCCGGCGGCCGGTGACGGCGCCGTCGCAGGTGAGGGTGTCGCCGGGGAACACGCGGGCGGCGAAGCGGACCCGGAAGGCGCGCACGTTCTGCGCGCCGAACCGGTCGGTGGCCCAGGTGGCCAGGAAGCCGGCCTGCAGCATGCCCAGCGACAGCGGGGCGTCCAGCCCGGCCTCGCGGGCGAAGCCCTCGTCGTGGTGGATCGGGTTGAAGTCGCCCGAGGCGCCCTGGTAGCGGACCAGGTCGGTACGCGTCAGCGGGCCGACCACGAACGGCGTCATCCGGTCTCCACCCCCGTCAGGCGCGCGGTGGCGACGAGCCGGCCGGCCTCGTCGCGGAACTCGGTGACCATCACGGCGAACGCGAGGGGGCCGGAGCGGCCCTCCTTGCGGGTCACCGACTCGATCCGGGACTGCCCGACCAGCCGGGTGCCGGCGCGCGGCGGCGGGCCGTGGAAGACGAACTCCTGCTCGGCGTGCAGGCCGCGGTGCTGGTCCATCGCCACCGCCGCCCACGGGTCGCTCGCGCCCGACTGCCAGAAGAACGCGGTGGTCAGGAACGTCGGCGGTACCACCGGACGCTCCTCGTCGAGGTAGGCCGGATTGGCCGAGTGGGTCGCCGCCGCGAACTCGCGGATCTTGCCCCGCTCGACGTCGAGGACGAAGGGCTCGCCGGTCACCCCGGCGGCGCTGTCGTCGACCATGGAACCTCCTAGGGGTGCTGGCTGCTGACGGAGACGACCTCGCCGGTCATGTACGTGCTGTAGTCGCTGGCCAGGAAGACGATCACGTTGGCGACCTCCCACGGCTCGGCCGGCCGGCCGAAGGCCTCGCGGGTGGCGAGCTCGGCGAGCAGCTCCTCGCTGGTGACCTTGGCCAGGTGCGGGTGCATCGCCAGGCTGGGCGCGACGGCGTTGACCCGCACCCCGCCGCCGGCCGCCTCGACGGCGGAGACCCGGGTGAGCGCCATGACCCCGGCCTTGGCCGCGGCATAGTGCGCCTGCCCCTCCTGGGCCCGCCAGCCGATGACGGAGGCGTTGTTGACGATGACCCCGCGCCCGCGCGGCATCATGTGCCGCAGCGCCGCCCGGGTGCAGCGGAACGTGCCCGTCAGGGTCACGTCCAGCACCGCGGACCACTGCTCGTCGGTCATGTCGACGATGTTGGCGGTGCCGCCGAGGCCGGCGTTGTTGACCAGCACGTCGAGGCCGCCGAGCCGGTCGGTGACGGTGTCGAAGAGGCGCTGCACCTGGGCCTCGTCGGTGACGTCGCAGGGCACCGCGAGGGCGCCGAGGCGCTCGGCGGCCTCGGCGAGGCGCCGCTCGTGGCGGTCGCTGATGGCGACGGTGGCGCCCTCCTCCGCGCAGCGCTCGGCGGTGGCGTAGCCGATGCCGGTGCCGGCGGCGGCGGTCACGAGGACGGTGCGCCCGGCGAGCAGGCCGTGGCCGGGGGTCTTGCTCAGCATGCGATCACTCTACCAAGCGCTTGTTTGGTTTTCTAGCCACGTCCAGCGGTACCGCGGTGGCCGCCGTCGTGGACAGCGCGGGGCGGCCGGGCTCGGCCTCGGCCAAGGGGGCGACCTCGCGCAGGGTGGCCCGGCTGCGGGCGGCCAGCTCCTGGTACACCCGAGTGCCGTTGGCCTTCCAGGCGATCTCCTGCACGGTCAGGTCGCGCACCACTCCGGCCGGCGAACCGGCGACGAGCGTGCGCGGCGGCACCACGAAGCCGGCCTTCACGAAGGCGTGCGCGCCGACGAACGCCTCGTCGCCGACCTCGGCGCCGTCCATGACCACCGCGTTCATGCCGATGAGCACGCCGGTGCCCGTCCGGCAGCCGTGCAGCACGGCGCCGTGCCCGACGTGCCCGTCGCGGCCGAGCACCGCGGTGGTGCCCGGGAACGTATGGAAGACGCAGGAGTCCTGCAGGTTGGAGCCGTCCAGCATCTCGATGCGCCCGAAGTCGCCGCGCAGGCTCGCCAGGGGGCCGACGTAGCAGCCGGCGCCGACGTGCACGTCGCCGATGATCACGGCGGTCGGATGCACGAAGGCCGTCGGGTGCACCACCGGCACGACGCCCTCGATGGCGTAGAACGGCATCAGGCCAGCCGTTTCAGCGCGGCCTCGGCCTCGGCCATGATCCGCTCGACGAGCTCGGCGCAGCTGGGCAGGTCGTCGATGAGCCCGGCGACCTGGCCGCTGGCCATCACCCCGGCGTCGGCGCGCCCGTCGACCATGGCGGCGCGGATGAGCATCGGCGTGTTGGCGGCCAGCAGCACCTGGTCGTAGCGCAGCCCGTGCCCGCGCATGGCGCGCCCCTCCCGCAGCAGCGACAGCCACGACCGGCCGGTCAGCTTGCGAAACGCCCGGGCGCTGCCCACGGCCCGGGCCAGCCGCCGTCCACCGCTGCGCGCGGCGAGCGCGTCGACGAACGGGGTGCGCAGCACGCGCTGCGGCACGCCGTCCAGCGCCTCGGTGACCACGGTGCCGGTGACGGTGGCCTCCAGGTAGCGGCGCTTGACGTCCTCGGCGATCGGGCTGTCGGTGGTGAGCAGGAACCGGGTGCCCATGGCGATGCCGGCGGCGCCGTAGGCGAGGGCGGCCACCAGGCCGCGGCCCTCGTAGAAGCCGCCGGCGGCGATGACCGGGATGTCGACGGCGTCGACGACCTGCGGCAGCAGCAGCGAGGTCGGCACCGGGCCGGTGTGCCCGCCGCCCTCGCCGCCCTGGACCACGACGGCGTCGACGCCCCAGGCGGCGACCTTCTCGGCGTGGCGGCGGGCGCCGACGGAGGGCACCACGACCAGCCCGGCCGTCTTGAGCCGCTCGATGAGCTCCGGCTTCGGGGCGAGCGCGAAGGAGGCGACCCGCACGCCCTCCCGGATGAGCAGGTCGGCCCGTTTCATGGCGTCGGGCGCGTCGGCGCGCAGGTTGACCCCGAAGGGCCGGTCGGTGCGCGCCCGCACGTCGGCGATCGCCGTGACGAGCTCGTCGTAGGAGAGGGTGGCACTGGCCAGGATGCCCAGGCCGCCGGCGTTGGCGGTGGCGGCGGTGAGGCGGGCGTCGGAGACCCAGCCCATGCCGGTCTGCACGATCGGGTACCGCACCCCGAACAGGTCGCAGATCGGCGTGTGCAGCGCCGCCGGGCTCACCCGGCCACCTCCCGGGCGCGCACGCCGGCGGGGTCGATCACCTCGCGGATCAGCTGCAGCTCGGCGTCGCTGGGCTCGCGGGTCCGGGGCACCTCAGCGGGTACCACCAAATCGAAATCGGTGGCGTCCAGCACCTCCTGCACCGTCACGCCGGGGTGCACCGACACCAGCCGCATGCGGTGGTCCGCGGTGGCGAAGTCGAACACGCCGAGGTTGCTCACGACCCGCCGCAGCTCGTGGAAGCGCCCGGCGTCCGGGTTCGCCGCCGCCCGGTCGTAGCCGACGCCGCTGACCATATCGACGACGGCGACGAACGAGCGCTTGCCGTGGCGCGGCACCCAGTAGCTCGTCGGGTGGTTGACCGTGTTGCCGGGCGCGCCGCGCACGCCGAGCAGCTGGCGGGTCGGGCGGGCGAAGTCGCCGATGGCGGAGATGTTGGCGTTGCCGTACCGGTCGATCTGGCTCGGGCCCATCATGACGTGCCTGCGGCCGCCGTAGAGCAGGTCGAACACGGCCCGGAACGGGATCCAGCCCTCGATCATCGGGGGCGCCTCGCCGATCGCCCAGGTGCCCCGGGCCAGCATCGCCTCGCCGTCGGAGAGCAGCAGGTCGGGCTCGAACGTGGCGCGGGCCAGCCGGGCGGCGATCATCGGCACCAGGCCGATGGGGCTGGCGAGGATCTCGCCATCGCCGCGCCAGGCTTCCGCGCAGGCCACGATGCAGATCTCGGCCCTGGTAGCTGTGCTCATGCGGCAACCCCCCGGTGCTCGACGGCCGCGCGGTAGGCGTCCTCGTCGCCGGCCAGGTAACGCTCGTAGAACTCGGTCCAGCGCTGCGGGTCGGCGGCGGCGTCGGCGTACTCGCGCTGGAACGCCTCGTCGCGGCCGTAGTCGGGATCGCACGAGGTGAAGTGTGCGCCGCCGGGCGCCTCGACGACGCCGTGCACCATCCAGCGCTGCAGCAGCAGGGTCTGCACGGGCGCCTGCCGGGTGAGCTCTTCCGTGGGCACGATCCGCTCCACGGAGACGTAGGCGCGCTCGGCTGCGGTGCAGAACAGGTCGTCGAAGTACGGATCGGGGCCGAGGTACTGGGCGTTGCCGTGCTCGTCGGCCCGGTTGAGGTGCACCAGGGCCGCATCGAGGTGCAGCGCCGGTATCGCGACCAGTTCCTCGCCGCCATAGGGCGAGGCGACGGTGCGCAGCCCCGGGTTGACCCGCAGCACGTCGGAGCCGAGCCCGACCCGGCTGGGCAGGAACGGCAGCCGGCAGGTGGCCGCGTAGAGCCCCCAGCGCAGCATCCCCTCGTCGTACTCGCTCACCTCGAGCGCTCCGGCCTGCCGGGCCGCCCGGAAGTGCGGTTCGAGCGGGATCGAGTCCAGCGACACGAAGCCGTACACCAGGTGCCGGACCTTCTTCGCCGCCAGCAGCAGCCCGACGTCGGGTCCGCCGTAGCTCACGACGGTGAGGTCGGTGAGGTCGGAGCGCAGGATGGCTCGCACGAGGGCCATGGGCTTGCGCCGCGACCCCCACCCGCCGATCCCGATGGTCATGCCCGAACGCAGCCGGGACACGACCTCGTCTGGGGACATCTGTTTGTTCACCATTGCTTTTAGGCCGCCTAACTCCCGCAGGCTGACTTGCCCGATGACCGTACCAAGCGCTTGCTTGATTACGCTACACTCGGTTTCTCACCGGGTCGGTACACTCCGTGCTTGGGTTCGGCGGGATATATCACCTTCTCTGTAAAGGACACGGGATGGCGCGGGAATCTGGGGACCGGCGCGAGCGGATTCTCGCCAGCGCGGCGGCGCTGTTCGCCAACAAGGGCGTGGCCGCCACGACGGTCCGCGAGATCGCCGACGAGGTCGGCATCCTCTCCGGCAGCCTCTATCACCACTTCGAGTCCAAGGAGGCGATGGTCGACGAGATCGTCACCTCCTACCTGGACGACCTGCGGACGCGGTACAAGCGGGTGATGGCCGCCGACACGGACCCCCGCACCCGGCTGCACGACCTGATCGTGGCCTCGCTCGAGGTGGTCGAGGCACACCCGCATGCCACCGAGATCTACCAGAACGACGTCAACTACCTGATCCAGATCGAGCGTTTCGGATACCTGCGCAACGCCGGCAAGGAGGTCCAGGCCACCTGGCTGGAGGTCATCGAGGCCGGCATCGCGCAGGGCGTGATCCGCGACGACCTGGACCCCAAGATCCTGTACCGCCTCATGCGTGACGCGGTGTGGCTGTCCGTGCGTTGGTTCAAGCCCACGGCGGCGTACCCGATCACCCGCCTGGCCGAGGACTGCACGTCACTGTTCCTGGACGGCCTCGCCCGCCGCTGACCAGCGCGTTTGCCCCTTCGAGGGGCGGGTATCCGCCTCCGATGCCTACCCTCACCCTCGACGACCTGCACGCCTGGCTGGAGCAGCGCCGCCGCGACGGCCAGGTCACCTACGACCCGCAGCAGCGCACCGTCGCGGTCCTCGGCCATCCGGAGACCCTCGCGGTGCTCGGGGACGCTGCGACGTACTCCTCCGACCTCGACGAGCTCACGCCCGACCAGGAGGACTTCGAGCTGTTCCAGCGGGGCAACTTCGTGCGCATGGACCCGCCCCGCCACGACATGCTGCGGCGGCTGGCCGGCCAGGCGTTCACGCCCCGGGTGGTGGCCAACCTGGAGCCGCGCATCGTCGAGGTGACGGAGGGGCTGCTGGAGGCCCGCCGCGGCGAGCGCGGGTTCGACCTGATCGAGGACCTGGCGTACCCGCTGCCGGTCATCGTGATCGCCGAGCTCCTCGGCATCCCGGCCGAGGACCGGCCGCTGTTTCGCAGCTGGGCCGACCGCCTCTTCGAGCGCGACGACGCCGGGCCCGACGAGTCGCTGCCGCAGCTGGCGAACGAAGAAGCCGTGGCGGCGCTCGCACCGGCGATCCGCGAGATGAACGCCTACCTGCTGGCGCACATCCGCGCCCGGCGCGCCGCGCCCGGCGACGACCTGACCAGCCGGCTCGTGCAGGCCGAGGCGGACGGCGCGCGGCTGTCGGACGAGGAGATCGTGGGCTTCGTCGGGCTGCTGCTGCTCGCCGGGCACATCACCACGACCGCGACGCTGGGCAACACGGTGCTGTGCCTGGACGAGCACCCGTCGGCCGGCGCGGACGTGCGGGCCGACCCGGCGCTGCTGCCGGGGGCGATCGAGGAGGTCATCCGGCTGCGCACGCCGTTCCCGCGCCTGGTCCGCCGGGCCACCGCCGACACCGAGCTCGCCGGGGTGGGTATCCCGGCCGGCGCGCTGGTCGTGCCGTGGCTGGCCGCCGCCAACCGCGACGAGCGCGTGTTCGCCGAACCGGACCGCTTCGACCCGCGGCGCACCCCGAACCCGCACCTGGGCTTCGGCCACGGACTGCACTTCTGCCTGGGCGCGCCGCTGGCCCGCCTCGAGGCGAGGGTCGCGATGGGCATCCTCCTGCACCGGTACGCCGACATCGCCGTCGACCGCGCCCGGCCCGCCTCGTTCCGCAACCCGTGGGTGATGGTCAGCCCGACCAGCCTGCCCGTGGCGGTGACGCCGGCTGATTCTATGGTCGGGCGGTGACGCATCTTATGGTTTGGCGGTGACGCACGAGAAGGAGATCGTCCAGCCGGTCGACCTGTGCCGGCCCGACGGGCGGCTCAACCCCGCCGCGGTCGGCTGGAGCCGGCGCCCGCTGCACCGGGCCAACCTGCGCGGCTGGGGCCGGGCCAAGCGGTGGGAGTACTGGGGCATCGTCACGCCTGCGCACATCGTCGGGCTCGTCGCGTCGTCGCTGGACTACGCGGGCGTGCACGGCGTCTACGTGCTCGATCGCGCCACCGGCGACGAGCTTAACCACGACGCGGTCGTGCCGTTCGCCCGAGGGGTCGAGCTGCCGGCGCGCAGCGGGGCCGGGCGCGTCGTCGCGCGGGGCTCCGGGCTGACCATCCAGATCGACCAGGGGCCCGGCGGCAGCGTCATCCACGCCACCGCGCCGGGCGTCGAGGTCGACCTCGACGTGCCGCTGCCGCCGGACCACCAGTCGCTCGGCGTGGTCGTGCCGTGGGGGCCGCGCCGTTTCCAGTACACGGTCAAGGACGTCGGACGGCCCGTCCACGGCACGCTGCGGCTCAAGGGCGTCGAGCACCGCGTCGGCGACGATGCGTTCGCGGTGCTCGACCACGGGCGGGGCAAGTGGCCGTACAGCGTGCGCTGGAACTGGGCGGCCGGCAGCGGGCCCGGGCGCGCCATCCAGCTCGGCGGCGCCTGGACGGACGGCACCGGCCTGACCGAGAACGCGCTGTTCGTCGACGGGCGGTTGCACAAGATCGGCGCCGAGCTGCAGTGGACGTACGACCGGAATGACTGGCGCCGGCCGTGGCGCATCGCCGGCGAGCGGGTCGACGCCCGCCTCGAGCCGTTCCACGAGCGCGTCGCCCGCACCAACCTCGGCGTGATCGCCAGCGAGACGCACCAGTGCTTCGGCCACTTCTCCGGCTGGGCCGAGACCGACGACGGTTCGCGCATCGACCTCGACGGGCTGACCGGCTGGGCCGAGGAGGCTCGTAACCGCTGGTAGTCCGATAACCACTGGTAGTCCGATAAGTCCGGCGCTGGCGCGCCTGACTTATCGGACATTTCACGATTTTCTATGCCGTGTCATGGTCTCGTGCCGGGCGGTGCAGGGGAAGGCCGAACGCGGCGAACAGGTCGGCCCGATGGAAGTCCATGACCGCCGACACGCCGGCCGCCGTGACCGTGGGCACGTGGATCGAGTGTGCGTGGAACGCGCCGTCGCCGCCGCGGTTGTACCACGCGAAGGCCCGCCCGCCGTTGGCGAGCGTCTCCACCATGATCCGTTTGCCCACGCCCCGGGACATCTTGGCCTTGAGCAGGCCGAGCACCGCGTCGCGGCCGAGGAACCAGGTCGGGATCGGCGGCATCTCCCACCGCGTGTCCCGGGTGAGCAGCCCCTCCAGGGCGGCGAAGTCGGCCCGCTCGAACGCCGCCGCATAGTCGTCGAGCAGGGCCCGGCGCACCGGCTCGGCCGGCTCGCTGAACTGCTCCTCCTCCGGCGCGAGCCGGGCCATCTCGGCCCGGGCCCGCTGCAGGGAGCTGTTGACCGCCGCGGTGGTCGTCTCGAGCAGGCCGGCGACGTCAGCGGCCGGCCAGGCGAGGACGTCGCGCAGGATGAGCACGGCCCGCTGCTTCGGCGGCAGGTGCTGCATCGCCGCGACGAGCGCCAGGCGCAGGCTCTGCCGCGTGCCGACGATCCGCGCCGGGTCGGCGGCCAGCATCAGGTCCGGGAAGGGCTCCAGCCACGGAGTCTCCAGCGCGTGCGGCGCCAGCCGGTCCGGATCGGCGCCGGGGGCGCCCAGCGCGGAGGGCACCACCCGGCGGCTGCTGTGCTGCAGGGCGTTGAGGCAGACGCGGGTGGCGATGCGGTACAGCCACGTCTTGACCGACGCCCGCCCCTCGAACTCCCCGAAGCCGCGCCACGCCCGAAGGTAGGTCTCCTGGACCGCGTCCTCGGCGTCGTGCAGCGAGCCGAGCATGCGGTAGCAGTGCGCGACCAGCTCGCCCCGGTACTGCGCGAACTCGTCCTCCAGGTTCATACCTGCTCCGTCACCAGCTCCCGCTCGCTCGCCGGCGTCTGCGGGCCGGTGCCGCGCCGGGTGGCGATGCCGAGGCCGGCGAGCGCGCCGAGCAGTGACAGTACGCCGCACACGGCCAGCGCACGGGTGAACCCGGTCGCGAAGGCGCCGTAGCCGCCCGCCGCCGCGAACACCGCGGCCAGGACGGCGACCCCGGCGACGCCGCCGAGCTGGCGCATCATGCTGTAGATGCCGGAGGCGATGCCCACCGCCTCGCGGGGCAGCGCGCCGATGCTGGCGCTCTGCGTCGCCGGCATCGCCATCGACACCCCACATCCCGCGACGATCAGCGGCAGGATCAGGTCGGCGTAGTCCGCACGGCCGTTCGCCGCCTGGCTGATCCAGAACATGCCGGCGCCCTGCAGCGCGAGCCCGGCGACCACGAGCGGGCGCTCGCCGATCCGGTCGACCAGCCTGCCGGCCACCGGCGCCACGATGAACAGCGTCGCCGTCCAGGGCAGCAGCTGCAGGCCGGCCTTGAGCGGCCCGGAGCCGAAGGCGACCTGCATGTACTGCGCCATGAAGAACACGGCGCCGAACAGCGCGGCGGTGAGGAAGAAGCCGGCCGCGTTGCCGGCGGTGAAGGCCGGGTGGCGGAAGAACGACGGCGGGACCATCGGCTGCGGCGCGCGCCGCTCCCACACCACGAAGCCCAGCAGCAGCAGGGCGCCGAGCACGAACGAGCCGACGACCTCCGCGCTGTCCCAGCCGGCCTGGGCGCCGCGCACGGTACCCCACACGAGCCCGAGCACCGAGAGCGTGATGAGCACCGCGCCGCCCGGGTCGAGCCGGCGGGCGGCGCCGCGGCTCTCGGGGACGAAGCGCAGTACCAGCGGAATGGCCACGACCCCGACCGGCACGTTGATCCAGAAGATCCACTGCCAGGCGAGCCCCTCGGTCACCGCGCCGCCGATCATCGGCCCGCCGAGCACCGCGAGCCCGGTGAGCCCGCTGAACACGCCGATCGCCCACCCCCGCCGGTGCGGCGGGAACGCGGCACCGAGCAGGCTCATCGCGAGCGGCATCACGACCGCGGCCCCGACGCCCTGCACCGCGCGGGCGGTGACCAGCATCGGCACGGAGGTCGCCAGCGCACAGACGACGGACGCCGCGGCGAACAGCCCGAGCCCCGCGGCGAACGTCCGCCGCCGCCCCCACCGGTCGCCGAGCGCGGCCGCGCTCATGAGCAGCATGGCGAAGCTGAGGCTGTAGGCGTTGACGGTCCATTCGAGCTGCTCGACGCCGGCGCCGAGATCGTTGCGGATGGTGGTGAGCGCGGCCGCGACGACGAGCACGTCCAGCGCCACCATGACCGACCCGATCGAGGTGAGCGCCAGCACCCAGCGCTGCTCGGCGGTCGTTCGTTCCTTGCCGTTCACGAGGGTCCTCCCCCAGTTGTTCCGTTGTCATGAGTACTGACAACGGCGGCATCGCAAACTCATCGCGGCGATGAGTCCGTCCCGTCCGCCCGGTCTGTACCGGTGACGCAACCCACAACGGAGGAGTACAGACATGAGCACCGCAGTGATCCGCTACCGCGTCCGCCCGGAGGCCGCGGAGGAGAACCAGCGCCTGATCGAGGCCGTCTTCGCCGAGCTGGCCGCCGCCGCGCCTCCGGGCCTGCGCTACAGCGCCTACCGTTTGTCCGACGGCGTCACCTTCGTCCACGTCGTGGACGGCGACGGCCTGCCCGGCGTGGCCGCATTCCAGGAGTTCCAGCGCGACATCTCGGCCCGCCTGGCGGAGGGCCCGACCCGCGAGGACGCCTCGCTCGTCGGCGCCTACGCCTCCTCAGCCCCGGCTTCGGCCACCGGCTCGTGAAGCCTCGGCGGGGAGCGTCTTCATGGTGACGTAGCTCGTCACCGCGGCCACGCCGGGCAGGCCGGCCAGCCGGTTGGCGTGGAAGTCCTCGTAGGCGGCCAGGTCGGCGACCTCGACGTGCAGCAGGTAGTCGTAGTGGCCGGTGACGTGGTGGGTGTGCACCACCTCGGGCAGTCGCACGACCGCACGCTCGAAGGCGACCACATCCGCGCGGGTATGGCGCACCAGCCGGACACCGGCGAACACCCGCAGGCTGCGGCCGACCGCGGCGGGATCGACCACCGCCCGGTAGCCGCGGATCACCCCGGTCTCCTCCAGCCGGCGCACGCGCCGGAGGCAGGGCGACGGCGACAGGCCGACCCGGGCGGCAAGGTCGGCGTTGCTGATCCGGCCGTCCGCTTCCAGCACGGCCAGTATCGACCGGTCCACATCATCCACCTTGGCAGAATATTGCGTCATCGCCGCCCCTAGCACATCAGATGCCCCAGCCTGAGGCGCTATTTGCTGCCAAAGTTGCCCGGATTGATTCCTCGGCGGCGCGCCGGTCGGCCACGCTGGTCGCGTCGCAGCAGGTGGTCCACGGGAGGAAAACCATGTCGGGCAGCAGCACGGTCGCCGTTCACGCCGATCGCGACCTCCATCCCAGCCGGGCCGTGGCACCGCCCATCTACCGGACGGCGGCCTTCTGGGCCGAGGATGCGCAGCAGTTCGCGCGGGCCGCCGTCGACCGCCGGGGCCGGGACTTCTACACCCGCTTCGGCAACCCGAACCACGCGCAGGTCGCGGCCGTGGTCGCGGAACTGGAGCACACCGAGGCGGCGATGGTCACCGCGTCCGGGATGGCCGCACTGACCACCGCCGTGCTGGCCCTGGTGTCCGCCGGCGACCACGTGATCGGGCAGAGGTCCACCTACGGGGGCACGGCGTCGGTGTTGCTCAACCTGCTGCCGCGGCTGGGCGTGTCGACCACGCAGGTCGACCAGACCGACCCGGAGGCGTTCGAGCAGGCGCTGACCCCGCGGACCCGCCTGATCCTGCTGGAATCGCCCAGCAACCCGCTGCTGCAGATCACCGACCTGCGTGCCGTCGCGGACCTGGCCCGCGCACACGACGTGCTGACCATGGCGGACAACACCTTCGCCACCCCGATGAACCAGCGGCCCGCGGACTTCGGGATCGACCTGGTCTGGCACAGCGCGACCAAGTACCTCAACGGCCATTCCGACGTGTCCGCCGGAGTGCTGGCCGGCCCGGCGCGGATCCTGGATCGGATCTGGGACGTCGCGCTGCTCACCGGCGCCGTGCTCGGCCCGTTCGATGCGTGGCTGCTGCTGCGCGGCCTGCGCACCCTGCCGCTGCGCATGCCACGGCACAACGTCAACGGCCAGGCGCTCGCGGAGGCGCTGCACGAGCATCCGGCCGTGGCCCGGGTGCACTATCCCGGCCTGGCGACGCACCCGCAGCACGCGTTGGCGGCCGGCCAGATGAGCGGTTTCGGCGGGGTGCTCGGCATCGAGCTCGCCAGCGGTTTCGAGGCGGCCGACGCGTTCCTCGGCCGCCTGCGTCACGCCCGCCGGTCGGCCAGCCTCGGCGGCGTGGAGACCCTGGCCGTGCACCCGGCGTCCATGTGGCGCGGGATGCTCAGCGAGGAACACATTGCCGCATCAGGGGTACCGCTGGGCCTGGTCCGATTGGCCGCCGGCATCGAGGACACGGCCGATCTGGTCGCCGACGCGCTCGCCGCGCTTCCTTGCAACGCGTTCGTAGAGGAGCTCACCCGATGAGGACCCTGCTCACTGGCGGCACCGTGATCAGCATGGACCCGGAGGTCGGCGATCTCGACCGCGCCGACGTGCTGCTCGACGACGGCGTGATCGCCGAGGTGGCCGACCGGATCGACGCGCCGGATGCCGAGGTGATCGACGCGACCGACCGGATCGTGATGCCCGGCTTCGTCGACACCCACCGGCACACCTGGCAGACCGCGTTTCGCGGTGTCGGCGCGGACTGGACCTTCGCCGAGTACCTGGCGGCGGTACACGGCACGTTGCGGCCCCGGTACCGGCCCGAGGACGTCTACCTGGGCAACCTGCTCGGCCGGTTGGAGGCCCTGCACTCCGGCGTGACCACGATGCTGGACTGGTTCCACTGCGCGCAGAGCCCCGAACACGCCGACGCCGCCGTCGCGGCACTGCGGGACACGCCGGGACGGTCGATCTTCTGCTACGGCGCGGGATGGGGCACCACCGACCCCATCGAGGCCGAGGTCCGCCGCGTCCGGTCTGCACTTCCCGGGGACGGCCTGGTCACCATGGCCTTGGGGCTGCGCGGGCCCGAACTGACCACAATGGACACCGTCGCGGACGAGCTGAGGCTGGCCGCCGATCTCCGGCTGCGGACCAGCGTGCACATCGAATCCGGAGGGACTCGCCGCCCGATCGCCGAGCTCCTCGAGCAGGGCCTGCTGCGGGACACCACGACGTTCGTGCACGCCAACGGGATCGGCGACGACGAGCTGCGGATGCTCGCCGACGCCGGCAGCTCGGTGTCGATCAGCCCCGACGTCGAGCTGAAGATGGGCATCGGCTGGCCGGAGACCGGCCGGATGCTCGCCGCCGGCCTGCGTCCGACGCTGTCCACCGACGACTGCCCGGCCAGCGGCGGCGACATGTTCTCGACCATGCGCACCGCGTACGCCGTGCAGCGCGGCCTGGACGGGGGCCTGCGTTCCCGGGACGTGCTGGAGTTCGCAACGATCGACGGCGCCCGGGCGTGCGGCCTCGGCGCCCGGACGGGCAGCATCACGCCCGGCAAGGACGCCGACATCATCCTGCTACGCGCCGACGACCCGACCGTGTTCCCGGCCAACAACCCGGTCGGCACGATCGTCACTGCCGGCCATCCCGGCCTGGTCGACACGGTGCTCGTCGCCGGCCGCGTGGTCAAACGCGACGGCATGCTGGTGGGCGTGGACCTGCCGGCGCTGAGGACGCGCCTGCTCGAGTCCCGCGACCGAATCGCGGCGGCCGCCGGCGTCCCGCTCGATGGCACGTGGCGTCCGCAATGTCGCGGTTAAGCGGAGACCGGTTCCCGCAAGGAGTCCGCCAGAAGCGACCGAGCCGTATCGTGCGTTGGCGTGACGGACCAAGCGTCGAACCGGCGCCCTCGCGATGCTGACAGCTGGCTCCCGCCGGACGTGGCGACGGCGCTGGTCGAGCACGACCAGCTGGCGGAGGCGCGGCAGCTCGCCGATCACGGCGACTGGCACTGCTCCGCGCCCTGGCGCAGGACTGCTCGAGCGGGAGCAGGTTGACGAGGCGCTCCACATCCTTCGCCCGTTCGCCGACCGGGGCAATTGGAACGCGGTCGAGATGCTCGCCGGCATCCTCGACGGGCGCGGCCTCACCGACGAGGCGATCGCGCTCGTACGCCGTCACGGCGCGGCCGGCGGCCCGCACGCGGGAACGCGGCTCGCTGCGCTGCTGGCTCGCCAGGGGCGCACCGACGAGGTGCTCGCAATGCTCCGCCCGCACATCGCAGAGTCGCACTACGCCGATGCCCTGGTCACGCTGACCGCCGGCGCGGGTCATGACGATGAGTTGGCCTCGCTGCTGCGGGCCCGAATCGACGCCAAACTGGCACGGCGGCGATCCATGGCGGAGCAAACCGTCGAACGCCGAGGAGCTGCTGGTCGTGGTCCTGGAGCGACAGGGGCGGGTCGGCGACGCGGTGGCGTTGCTGCAGGCGCACCTGCGCAGCGGCGAAGCGCCGCTCAACTACGTCGAGCAGCTCGCCGACCTGCTGGCCCGGCACAACCGTGAGGCGGAGCAGCGCGACCTCGCCGCCGGGCCGGGCGACGAAGGGGCCGCCTTTCGCCTGGCCGGCTGGCTGGAGGAGCAGGCCCGCGCCGATGAGGCGATCGATGTACTGCGGCCTCTGGCAACGGCCGGCTCGCCGAACGCGGCCGCGGCGCTGGCCGGGCTGCTGGTCCGGCACGGCCGCGTCGACGAGGCGATCGAGGTCCTACGTCCGGTACCGCAGGCGACGGCCGACCCCGAATGCATCGTCGACATGCTGTGCAACCTGCTGATCGACCAAGGCCGGGCCGACGAGGCGCTCGCCGTCATCGAGGACCTCGCGGCGCGCGGCGGTGGCACAAGGATCGACATCGCCCGCGAACGCAGCAAGGTCCTGGCCCGGTCCGGCCAGGTCGAGCAGGCCATCGCCCAGTTGCGCGACTTCGCCGACTCCGGCGCCGACTACGTGACCACGATGCTGGCCGACTTGCTCGTTGATGCGGCACGCGCGGACGAGGCCGTTGCGGTTCTGCGAGCCGGCGAGCAAAGCACCACGATCAGGACGCACCTGGCCAAGGTGCTGATCGGGCAGGGACGCGTCCGCGAGGCGGTCGAGCTGTTCCACGCGGAGGCCGCGAAGAAGCGAGCGGCGCAGCTCGAAGAGGACGCTGCATTCTGGCGCCGCTTCCGCGCCGGGGCTCCGGCGGTCCTGCGGCGTCAGGCGACAAGCGCCGAAGCTGGCCGTCTCGCGGATCGACGTCCGGTGGGGCATTGACCAAACTGATGCCATGCCGGGGGATCGGGACAATGCCATTTGGAGTGGAAGCGTCAGGGCGAGCTGGACGTTGGGCCTGTTCGGCGCCGCAACCGCACTGGTTGGACTGCTGCCGTGGTCGGAGTTGGTCAGGATCGTCTCGACCACTGCTGCGGTCCGTCTCGTCCTGCTCGGGTTGGCGACAGCGTGTCTGGTTGCGGCCTTCAGGCTGCGGCCGGTCTATCGCTTCTCGCCGCTGACGCCGCCCGGGGTTCGCATGATGCGAACCGTGTCCGCTTGGTGGATGGTTGTGGCCGCCTCCGCCGTCCTCCTGGCGATGTGGGCGACCACCAACTGGTTGCTCAGGGATGCGCGATCGGCGGCCGATCCTGCTTCTGCGCGGATCGAGGCGGTGCGGACCGGGCTGACGGGCGCGGGCGGTGTCGGAGCGGCCGCCGCGCTCATGCTGGCGTTCAGGCGTCAACGCCACCAGGAGGCGGCGGCGGTGGGCATCGAGCACGACGCGGCCGAGAAGCGCGTCACTGAGCTGTACGTCAAGTCCGCGGAGCAGCTCGGCTCGGACAAGGCCGCGGTTCGGATGGCCGGCCTCCTGGCGCTCGAACGACTCGCGCAGGGCAACCCGGAGCACCGGCAGACGATCGTCGATCTGCTGTGCGCCTACCTGCGGATGCCGTTGGCCGACGCGGCCGGCTCCGAAGACGACAACGAGCGGCATGTGCGTCGCGCGGCTCAGGGCGTGATCTGCCGCCATCTGCGCATGTCGGGTCCGCCCGACAGCCTCTGGCTGGATGTCGACGTCGACCTCACCGGGGCCGCGTTGTTCGACTGGAACCTCCACGGTTGCCGGCTGCGTGATGCAACCTTCATCAACGTGACGTTCGTGGGCGAAGCGTATTTCGGGTCCGCGACCTTCGAGGGCTTTGCGGTGTTCGGCGGTGCGCAGTTCCAGGCCGACGCGTGGTTTCGCGGCTGCGACTTCGAAGCCGACGCATGGTTCGTCGACACTCGCTTCGGCGCAGCAGCGCACTTCACCGAGGCCAGCTTCCGCGCAAGAGTCAGCTTTGCCAAAGCCTCCTTCAGCGCGGAAGTGTCGTTCGACGACGCCACGTTCAGCGACGAACCGGACATGGCGGGTGCGGTCGCCCAGCTCGAGACGACGACCGTGCTCCCTCCCGGTTGGCAGTTGAAGCCGAATGACCAGGGGTCTGCCGGGTTCGTCAAGACCGTGACCGGCGACGAGTCGTCCTAGACAGTTGGCGCGTCGGCGTCGTAGTAGTGCACGCCCGAGCGCGGGTTGCGCGTCAGCCAGGCGAGCACCTCGTTGATCTGGTGCGCATACCACTCCGTGTAGCCGCACGCGGTGCAGATCCAGACCTCGAAGCGGCCCGCCTCGGTGCGCTTGCCCAGGTCGGTGCCGACCGCCGATCCGGAAGCCAGCCGGGTGATGCCCGGCAGGAGCTCGACGGAGTTGCGGCTGTCGGTGTCGGGGAGCAGGACGGGGTCGATGTGCCACAGGCGCGGGCACTGGCATTTGACGCAGCGACGGCTCGTACGCATGGGCGCAGCGTAGACGGCCGTCGCGCGAGCACGTTGAGCCATGATGGGCCGGTGGATCGGTTCGAGGCGGGCGGGGCATGCCCTGCTGGCCGCGGCCCAGCCTCCTGAGCGCGCGAGCCACGCCCAATTTGTGCCTGGCTCGTCCCGCGGCGGGCCCGCACGATCGAGCCGTGACGGACAAAAGGATCATTGCGGTACTGGGGGCCACGGGGGCGCAGGGCGGCGGGCTCGCCGACGCCATCCTGGACGACCCCGGCGGGGCGTTCGCGGTGCGCGCGGTCACCAGGCGGGCGAGCTCGGACCGGGCGCGGGACCTCGCGGAGCGCGGCGCCGAGGTCGTCGAGGCGGACCTCGGTGACGAGGGCAGCCTGCGCCGGGCGTTCGAGGGCGCGCACGGCGCCTACGTGGTCACGAACTACTGGGAGGCCATGTCGGCGCAGGTCGAGCTGGCCCAGGCCGGCAACGCGGCGCGGGCGGCCCGGGATGCCGGGCTGGCGCACGTGATCTGGTCGACGCTCGAGGACACCCGCGAGCGCCTGCCGGTCGGCGTGCCGCACTTCGACGCCAAGGCTGAGGCCGACCGGTTCTTCCTCGACCTCGGGGTGCCGACGACGCTGCTGCGCACCACCTTCTACTGGGAGGCGTTCCTGCAGGGCTTCGCGCCGCGGCGGGGCGAGGACGGGCGGCTGGTGCTGAGCCTGCCGATGGGCGAGAGCCCGCTGGCCGGCATCGCGGCCGCCGACATCGGGCGGGTGGCCCTCGGCATCTTCGAGCGGCCGGAGCTCATCGGCGCCACGGTCAGCATCGCCGGGGAGCACCTGACCGGGGAGCAGATGGCGGCGGCGTTCGCCGAGCTGTACGGCGAGCCCGTCGACTATCGGCCGCCGACCCACGACCAGTTCCGCGCGTTCGGCATTCCCGCCGCCGCGGAGATCGGCAACATGTTCCAGTTCTACACCGACGCCGCCGAGGCGTTCACCGGCGCGCGTGACCTGAGCCTCGTCCGCGAACTGCACCCCGGGTTGCAGACCTTCCGCGACTGGCTGGGCGCGCACAAGGATGCCCTGCAGGCATGAAGGAGATCATTGTGTCCGAGAACAGCCGGCGCTCGTTCATCGCGCGTTCCGCCGCCGCTGCCGTCGTGGCCGTGCCGGTGGTTGCCGCGCTCGCGGGCGGCGAGCCCGCCGCGGCGGCCGACCCGCTGCCCGACTACGCGCCCATCCCGCCCTCGGCGCTCGGGCCGGCCCTCAACGCGCAGGGGTACTACGTCGGGCGCATCGAGCGCAACCTGTACTGGGTCACCGACGGCACCTACCAGGCCGCGTTCCTCACCACGCGGGACGGCGTCGTGCTGTTCGACGCGCCGCCGACGATCGGGCACAACCTGCAGCGGGCGATCGACCAGATCGCCGCGGCCAACGGCGTGACGAACAAGGTGACGCATCTGGTGTACTCCCACCACCACGCCGACCACCTCGGCGCCTCGTCGCTGTTCGGGCGCAACGTGGTGCGCATCGGGCACGCGGAGACCAAGCGGCTGCTGCGGCGCGACAACGACCCGGCGCGGCCGGCGCCGGACGTGACCTTCGAGGACCGGTACACGCTGCGGGTCGGCGGGCAGCGCGTGAACCTCGCGTGGCACGGCACCAACCACACGCCCGACAACGTGTACATCCACTTCCCCGACCACGACACGCTCATGCTCGTCGACGTCGCGCTGCCCGGCTGGGTGCCGATCTACAACCTCAACCTCAGCGAGGACGTGGCCGGCTTCATGGCCGCGCCGGGCACCGCGCTGTCGTACCCGTGGAAGCACTACGTCGCCGGGCACCTGGGGCGGCTGGGCACGCGCGACGACGTCGTGCTGCATCAGCAGTACGTCGCCGACATCGCCGCCAACGTGCGCACCTCTTTGGCCAGCGTCGACCCGACGCCGTACTTCGTGAAGTACGGGGCGAACACCTGGGCGGCGGTGAAGACGTACCTCGACGCCGTCACCGACCTCGCGGCCGCGCCGGTGATCGCCAAGTACACCGGCGTGCTCGCCGCCGCCGACGTGTTCACCGCCAGCAGCACGCTGACGATCCTGGAGTCGATCCGGCTGGACCTCGGCTTCGGCTCGCAGGTGCATGCCTGACCGCGGACCATACTGGGGGCATGGACCGCAACGACCTGGCCGAGTTCCTGCGCAGCCGCCGCGAACGGCTGCGACCGCAGGACGTCGGGCTGCCGGCCGGCTCCTCGCGGCGCACCCCCGGGCTGCGCCGCGAGGAGGTCGCCCGGCTGGCGCACATCTCGGTGGAGTACTACGCGCGGCTGGAGCGGGCCGTCGGGGCCAGCCCGTCGCGGCGGGTGCTCGGCGAGCTGGCCCGGGCCCTGCGGCTGAGCGCCGACGAGCGGGGCCACCTGTTCGAGCTGGCCGGCGCGGCGCCCGAGTCGCCGGAGGGGCCGCCGTCCGAGGTGCCGGCGACGGTGCTCAACCTGCTGGAGCACATGAGCGACATCGCGGCGTTCGTGGTCAACGCGCGCTACGACGTCATCGCCTGGAACCCGCTCGCGGCGGCGCTGTTCGAGGACTTCTCGGCGGTGCCGCCTTCGCGGCGCAACCTGGTGTACCGACACTTCATGCATCCGGATCCGGCCACCCGCCACTACGGCATGAGCGGCGCGGAGGAGTTCGGCCGGCTCGCCGTCGGGCAGCTGCGCGCGGCGGCCGGGCGCTACCCGAACGATCCGCGCACCCGAGCCCTGGTCGCCACGCTGCGCGAGCACAGCGCCGAGTTCGCGCAGCTGTGGGACGACCACCACGTGGAGACGGGGTTCCACCACTACAAGATCATGCAGCACCCGGTTGTCGGCACCCTGCGCCTGAACTGCGACACCCTGGCCGTGCCGATGCGCGACCAGTACCTCGTGTGCTTCACCGCCGAACACGACAGCCCCTCGCACGAGGCGCTGCGGCTGCTCACCGACTACGCGCTGGCGATGCGATAGACACGGGCCGCGTTGGCGCCGTAGAGCTGCTCGAGCTCGTCCTGGCTCAGCGCGGGCAACGCGTCGCGCAGGCCCGCCAGCATCGACTCGTAGGAGGCGGCGAGCAGGCAGACCGGCCAGTCGGAACCGAAGAGCAGCCGGCCGGGCGTGAACCAGTCCACGACCCGGGCGACGAACGGGCGCAGGTCGCCGGGGGTCCAGCGCGCCCAGTCGGCCTCGGTGACCATGCCGGACAGCTTCACCGACACGTTCGGCTCGGCGGCCAGCGCCGGCATGGCCGCGGTCCACGGGTCGTCGCGGCCGTCGGCGATGCGCGGCTTCGCGATGTGGTCGAGCACGAAGCACAGGCCCGGCAGGCGGCGCACCGTGTCGATCGCCGCCGGCAGCTCGCGCGCGCGGACCAGCAGGTCGTAGGCGAGGCCGCGGCGCTCGACCTCGGCGAGGCCGCGGCGCACGTCGTCGCGGCGCAGCCAGTCCGGGTCCGGCTCGTCGTGGACCTGGTGGCGCACGCCGACCAGCCAACGGCCGGTCGGCCCGGCGAGCAGCTCGTCGAGGTCGTCGCCGACGGACGGGGAGGTCAGCTCGACCCAGCCGACGACGCCGTGCACCTCGGCCGTGTCCGCCGCGACCTGCAGGAACTCGCGGGTCTCGGCGAGGCTGGAGATC
Source organism: Dactylosporangium darangshiense (assembly GCF_039537565.1). NCBI lineage: Bacteria > Bacillati > Actinomycetota > Actinomycetes > Micromonosporales > Micromonosporaceae > Dactylosporangium > Dactylosporangium darangshiense. The sequence goes on along the minus strand of NZ_BAABAT010000009.1, from coordinate 192,788 downwards.
GTCTGCACGAGTACCGTCGCGTCGATGCCCGCCGCGCGCAGGCTGGGCCGCAGGTCGTCGGGGCCGAACGCGCGGCGGACGGGGTCCAGGTCCTCGCCGGTCATCCAGGGATAGCTGTACCGGGCCGGGTCCCAGAAGTGGTGGTGAGCGTCGATGCGGGGCAACGGGTACTCCTTCACAGCGGCCGCGGCGCAGCATAGATCGCCGCGCCGCGGCCCGTCGAGGTGCTACACGAGCAGGTCGAACTCTTCCCACGGCCCGACCGCGGTGCGGTTGGCGATCAGCGGCTGGGCCCCGGCGGACTCGGCGGCCACGAGCCGGCTGTTGACGCGGGCGCGCAGGCTGATGCTGCCGTCGCCGTTGTACACCAGGTCGAACGACTGCGCGGCGCCGATGGCCGTGCTGTCGGCGATGAGCGACGAGGCGCCGCCGTTGGGTGCGTCGACGTAGCGGTTGTTCGCGTGCGCGCGCAGGCTCACGCTGCCGTCGGCGTTGTCGATCAGGTCGAACGTCTCCCAGCCGTCGACGACGGCCCGGTTGGCGATCAGCGGCTGGGCGCCGGCGGACTCGGCGGTCACGATCTGGCCGTTGGCGTGTGCGCGCAGGCCCACCACCGAGCCGAAGAGCCGCCAGTTCTGGTTCGTGCCGCCGCCGCAGGCCCACAGCCGCAGGTTCTGCGGGTTGGCCGGGTCGGCGTCGAGGCAGAGGCGGGAGTCGACGCCGCGGATCGTGCCGTCGGAGAAGAACCGCCACTGCTGGTTGGCGTTGCCCAGGCAGTCATGGATGACCACCCGGGTGCCGTTGGTCTTGCCGAACCCGAAGGCGTCCAGGCACTTCGTGCCGTTGTAGACGGTGATCGAACCGTTCGCCTGCCTGGTCCAGCGCTGGTTGGTGGCGTTCTGGCAGGCCTTCACCTGGACCTGCACGTCGTTGGCCTGCGAGGAGTTCGGCACGTCGAGACAGGTGTTGAGGCCGGCGTTGCGCAGCTCGGTGGTGCCCGAGCCGAGGCCGCCCCAGGCGTACTCGAGCCGGTCGACGGCGGTCGTGTTCTGCACCCACAGCGGCACGTTCGCCGAGCCGCCGCCGAAGGCGCTGTTCAGCCGCAGGATGTTGAGCGTGTCGTGGTCGGGGGTGGTGGTCCGCCCGCCGATGACGTGGCACCAGATGGCGCCGAGGTGGTAGTTGCGCACGACGTCGGTGAGGGCGCGCAGGTACGCGACCTCCTTGTCGGTCGAGCCGCTGGGCGTGGCGTTGAAGTCGACGCCGGTGTCGGCCGACGCGCCGAACTCCTCGATGACGGTCCGCGAGGAGCAGTTGCCCATGAGGGTCGTGATGTCGCTGACCCACTGCGCGTACGTCCGCGAGCCGTAGGGGAAGGCGTAGCGGTGCATGCCGAGGTACACCCCGTTGAACCGGGCGTCGTTGCACAGGGGCCGCAGGTCGCTGCCCCAGCCGCCGCCGTCGAGCTGGGCGCCCTCGATGAACAGCCGGCCGCTCGGGATGCCGGCCCCGTTCATCCGGGTGATCCAGGTGGCGGCGAAGTCCAGCCACTGCGTGGTGTTGAAGCCGATCGGCTCGTTGATCGGGTCGAAGTAGATGAGCGGGTTGGCCTGGTAGCGCGCGGCGAGGGTGTCCCACATCTGGTTCCAGGCCGGCAGCAGGCCGGCCGGGACCATGTTGGTGCCGTCCTGCGACCAGTAGCACAGGATGACCTTGAAGCCGCGGGCGGTGGCGGCGTCGATGACGCCGTTGTACGTGTTCCAGCTCGTGGTGGCGGGGTTGATCGGCAGCCGGACGGTGTTGGCGCCGAGCGAGCTGGCGAACGCCGCGAACATGGCGTCGGCCTTGCCGCGGGCGGTGTTGTAGTCGTCGTTCGCGGACAGCCCCTGCAGGACGAGCCGGTCGGGGCTGAAGTTGTCGCCCAGGCGGGACCAGTGCACGCCGCGGAACTGGCTGGGGTCCAGCGGCGCGGCGGCCTCGGACCGGGCGGCGCCGACCACCACCGCGAGCGTGACGGACGCGAGGGTGGTGAGCGCGGCGGCGGCCAATGTGAGCAGGCGGCGTCTGAGCCCATGTGCGGAAACGGCCATGGCTTTCCTTTCCGGTACGGCGGATTCAACCGGTTGGAAATGAAGCTAGCGACCCCGCAGATGCGCGTCGATCGCATCTTTCGAATTGACTGATCTGTATGGCGAATGACTACGCCTCTTTGCTGCGACGCCGCCGCCACCGCACGATTCCGTCCGCGGCCGCCGCCGCGAAGATGAATGCGCCGGTGACCATCTGCTGATCGAAACTCGCGAGCCCAAGAAGGCTCATCCCGTTGGAGAGGAATCCCAGGAACAGCACGCCGATGCCGGTGCGCAGCAGGCTGCCGCGCCCGCCGGTGAGGCGGGTGCCGCCCAGCACGACGGCGCCGACGATGTTGAGCAGCAGCGGGCCGCCCATGCTCGCGCCGGCGCCGGCCAGGCCCGACGTCAGCACCATGCCGGCGACCGCCGAGAAGAGCCCGGCGACGGCGTAGACGCCGATGCGGGTGCGGGCCACGTCGACGCCGCTGATGCGCGCGACCTCGGCGTTGGCGCCCACGTGCACGACCCGGCGGCCCCAGGCGGTGCGGGTCAGCACGACCTGGGCGACGACGTACAGCGCGAGGGCGAGCCAGACGGCGAAGGGCACGCCGCCGGGCCCGTCGATGCTGAAGCGGATGAAGCCGATCGGCATCGGCGCGATCGTCCGGCCGTGGCTGAGCAGCGTGGTGGCGCCGCCGACGACGTAGAGCGCGGCGAGCGTCACGGCGAACGGCACGACGTCGAGCCGCGCCACGACGACCCCGACGAGCAGCCCGATCGCGGCCCCGGTGGCCAGGCCGGCGGCGATACCGCCGGCGAGGCTGCCGGTGCCGGTGATGACCCACGCCCCGGCGACCCCGCTGGCCCCGATCACGCTGCCGGTCGACAGGTCGATCCCGCCGGTCAGGATCACGAACGTGGCGCCGATCGCCGCGATGGCCACGACCGCCGACTGGCTCAGCACGTTGACCAGGTTCGAGGCGCTGAGCACGCCGTCGGTCACGACGCTCAGGACGGCGACCAGCGCCACCAGCGCGGGCAGCATCGCCAGGTCGGCGAGCCACTCGGGCCGGCGGCGGGCCTGGCCCGCCGCCCGCACCGCCAACATCAGTGCCTCAGGACGCACAGCCCCACACCTGCGAGCTGGTGGCGGCGAAGTTCGCCTGGTTGAGGGTGAGCCCCTTGGCCTGGACGCTCTTCGGCGCGACCGGCTGGCCGCCCAGCGCCGTGGTGATCGCGGCGATCGACTGCTTGCCGAAGTCGTCGACGGGTGTGGCGATGTCGGCGTCGAGGGTCTTGGCCTGCATGGCCTTGCAGCCGTTCTGGTCGCCGTCGATGGTCACCATGAACACGTGCTTGGGGTCGCCGATCGGCGCGAGCCGGCCGGCCGCGGTCAGCGCCGACTGCACCGAGGGCAGCAGGAAGTCCGACGGCACGTAGATCGCGTTGATCGAGGGGTCCTTCTGCAGCGCGTTGGACGTGCCGTCGAGGGCCTGCGCCGGGTTCCAGTCGGTGGGCACCTGGCTGACGACGGTGATGTTCGGCTGGCCGGCGAGGGCGGCGTTGAACCCGTCGCGGCGGCCGATCGCGTTCTGGTCGGTCAGGCCGCCGACCAGCTCGAGGACCTTGAGCGGGGTGGTCTTGGCCGCCGCGAGGAACTCGTCGGCGACCGCCTTGCCGTCGGCCACCGGGTCACCGGTGATCTGGAAGGTGACGTTCTGCTGGTCGGCGACGGCGCGGTCGATGGCCAGGAACGGGACGTTGCGGGCCTTGGCCAGGCTCGCCGAGGCGGCGATCTGCTGGCCGTCCTGCGCGATGACGATGACCGCGTCGACCTTCTTGGTCTGGATCAGGTCCTGGATCTGGGCGGCCTGCTTCTGGGCGTCCTGGTCGGCGACGTTGAAGACCACGGAGTACCCGGCGGCGTCGGCCGCCTTCTGGATCGACGCCTTCTCCGCCTGGCGGATCGCGTTGAGCAGGTCGAAGCTCACGCCGATGGTGCGTTTCTTGGCGGCGGAGTCCGAGCCGCTCCCGCCCGCGGAAGATCCGCACGCGGCGAGCAACAGTGACGCGGCGGCGGCCGCGGCAAGGCAACTGACAACACGGAACCGTTTCACGACAACTCCATTCGATTCCAACCGAGTGCTGCACGGGGTGTGTGGTCGCGCCGGCGCGCGAACCATCGGGCGCCGGCGGCTAGGACCGCGGCGAGCAGCACGCCGCCGCGGACGATGTCGAAGACGTACGGCGAGGCGCCGGAGAACACGAGGCCGGTCTGGACGGTGGTGAGCACGAGCGCGCCCAGGACGGTGCCGCCGATGCTCCCCCGCCCGCCGAGCAGGGTCGTGCCGCCGAGGACCACGGCGGTGATGACGGTCAGCTCGTAGCCCTGCCCGATCGAGGGCTGCACGGCGCCGAGCCGGGCGGTCTGGGTCAGCGAGGCGACCGCGGCGAGCAGGCCGGCCACCGCGTAGGCGCCGACGAGCACGCCGCGCACCGGCAGGCCGGCGTTGGCCGCCGCGTCGGGGCTGGAGCCCACCGCCTGGACGTACCGGCCGAACGTGGTGCGGCCGAAGACGAATGCCCCGGCGAGCGCGACGGCCGCCGCGAGCAGGACCGGCGCCGGCACGCCGAGCAGGCTCGCGGTGCCGATGCCGCGCAGGCGCGCCGGCAGGTCGATGTTCTGCTGGCCGGTGACGTGGCCGCCCGCGCCGCGGAACACCTGCATCGTGGCGAGGGTGACGACGAGCGCGGGCACCCGGGTGAAGGCGACGGCGAGCCCGTTGAGCAGGCCCATGCCGACGCCGACGAGGGCGACGACGGCGAAGACGGCGGCGGTGGGCAGGCCGGCGAGGGCCCGGCCGGTCTCGATCGCCGCGGCGAGGAACAGCATCGACCCGACGGACAGGTCGATCCCGCCCGTCATGATCACGTAGGTCATGCCGACGGCGGCGACGATCAGCGGGCTCGCCTGCACCGCGATGTTGCGCAGGTTCGCCAGGGTCGCGAACTCGTGGTACGCGAGCGACAGCCCGAGCAGCAGCACGACCAGCACCGGCAGCAGCGGCTCGCGCCGCACGGCCGCGCGCAGGCGCCCGGCGGCGCCGGACACCGCGCTCACGCCGCACCGCCCGTGGCGAGGCGGATCACGGCCTGCTGCGTCGCCCCGGACCCGAGCACGCCGGCGAGGCGACCGTCGTGCATGACGCCGACGCGATGGCTGAGCCCGAGCACCTCCTCCATCTCCGAGCTGATCAGCAGGATCGCCGTGCCGGCGCCCGCGAGGTCGACCAGCAGCCGGTAGATCTCGGCCTTGGCGCCCACGTCGATGCCGCGGGTCGGCTCGTCGAGGATGATCAGGCGCGGCCGGTCCACCAGCCATTTGGCCAGGACCACCTTCTGCTGGTTGCCGCCGCTGAGCGAGCCGCCGCCGGCGCCGAGGCCGCCGCGGGCGACCAGGCGCACCCGGCCGGCCAGCTCCTCCGTCAGGCGCCGCTCGCGGCCGCGGTCCAGCCATCCGAGGCGCCGGGACCGGCAGACCGCGCCGAGACCGACGATCGACAGGCTCTCGCGGATCGGCCGGTCCAGGAACAGCCCCTCGTGCCGGCGGTCCTCGGTCACGAACGCCATGCCGGCCTCGATGCTGGCCCGGACGCTGCCGCGGCGCAGCGCCCGGCCGCACACCTCGACCCGCCCGATCGCGCCGGCCAGGCCGAAGACGGCGCGGGCGACCTCGGTGCGGCCGGAGCCCATCAGCCCGGCCAGGCCGAAGATCTCGCCCTCGGCGACGTCGAACGAGACCCCCGCGACCCGGGACCCGTCGCCGAGGTCGCGCACCGACAGCGCCGGCGTCTCGCGCGGCGGCGCCGGCTCCGGATAGCCGCGGGCCAGCTCCCGGCCCACCATGAGCGACTCGAGCGCGGCCCGGTCGAGCTCCCCGGTCGGCCGGTCGGCGACCACCCGCCCGTCGCGCATCACCACGACGCGCTGGCTGAGCCGGGCCACCTCCTCGAGGTAGTGGGAGATGTAGAGCACGGCGACGCCGTCGGCGCGCAGCTGCTCCACGATCCCCATGACCAGCTCGCGCTCGACGAGGTTGAGCGAGGCGGTCGGCTCGTCGAACACGATCGCGCGCGGGCCGGCGGCGAGCGCCTTGGCGATCTCCACCAGCTGCCGCTGCCCGGCCGACAGGTCGCGCACCACCGCCTCGGGGCCGAAACCGGCGCCGACGCGTTGCAGCACGGGCGCGGCGGTCCGGCGCAGGGTTGCGCGGCGTACCGTCGCGCTGCCGGGTGCGCGCAGCCGGTCGATGAGGATGTTCTCGGCCACCGTGAGGTCCGGGAACAGGCTCGTCTCCTGGTGCACCGTGGCCACCGCGGAGTGCCCGGCACCGAAGCTCACGCCGCCGGAGTCGGGGCGCAGCGTCCCGCCGATGATGTTCTTGATGGTGGACTTGCCGGCGCCGTTCTCCCCGACGAGCGCGACGACCTCGCCGCCGGAGACGGTGAACGAGACGCCGTCGACGGCGGCGATGCCGCCGAACGACTTCGACACGTTGCCGACCGCGATGGCCGGCGCCGCGGGCGCCACAATCATCAATGGCCTCCAGTGCATTTCGGGAATCGGCCCTGGGCCGGCTCGAGGTGGGCCCGACGTTACGCCCGGCGATCATGCGCGGTGAAGCGCATGTTTCGGCAGGCGACGATCCGAAAATCGGATGGCCGCGGCATTCGCGATACGGATCGCGGCGTTCTGTTACTCACGCTTCGCCGCGGCCGCGCGGGCCCCTATGGTCGGTGACATGACGCCGCCGCATCGAGCCGCCGAATTGCCGGAAAGAATCGTCCGCCGGGTCGTGTTTTCATGACGACGACCGCGTCGGCCGGCGTCGTGGATCCGCTGGTGCCCATGGCGGGGGTGGACGACGTCGGCCTGGTCCAGGCCGACGTCGCCCGCGGCACGCCGGTGCGCACCGCGGCGGGCGTGGTCGCCGCGCTCGACGACATCCCGGCCGGGCACAAGGTCGCCGTGCGGCCGGTCGCCGCGGGAGCGCCGGTGCACAAGTACGGCGAGGTGATCGGCACGGCCAGCGAGGACATCCCGCCGGGGGCCCACGTGCACCTGCACAACCTCGGGGTCGGGCCGCACGGTGCGGCCCACGCCGCGCCGCGCCGCGCGCCGGCTTCCTGGCGCCCGCCGGCCGCGCCGACCCGCGAGCACTTCCTGGGCTACCGCCGCGCCGACGGGCGGGCCGCGACGCGCAACTACATCGCCGTGCTGCCGACGGTCAACTGCTCGGCGACGGTGGCCCGGCTGGTCGCGCAGGCCGCCACCGCCGCGCACGCCGGCGCGCCGGGGCTGGACGGCGTGATCGCGCTGACCCACGACCTGGGCTGCGGCATGGCCGAGGGCACCACCGGCGACGACATCCTGCGGCGCACGCTGCGCGGATACGCCGCACACCCGAACATCGCCGCGGTGCTGACGATCAGCCTCGGCTGCGAGGTCAACCAGCCCGAGAACGTCTTCGGCGAGCACGTGCCGGCCGCGACGCTGGGCATCCAGGAGCTGGGCGGGACCGCCGCCACCGTCAACGTCGCGCTGGAGCGCGTCGCGGAGATGGTGGCCGGCGTCGCGCACCTGCGGCGCGAGCCGATCCCGGTCTCGGAGCTGGTGCTCGGGCTGCAGTGCGGCGGCAGCGACGCGTACTCCGGCCTGACCGCCAACCCGACGCTCGGCGTGGCGGCCGACCTGCTCGTCGCCGCCGGCGGCCGCGTCGTGCTCGGCGAGACCCCGGAGATCTACGGTGCCGAGCACCTGCTGCGCGACCGGGCCGCCACGCCCGAGGCCGCGCGGCGCATCGACGAGCTGATCCGGTGGTGGCAGGAGTACACGGCGCGCAACGGCGCGGCGTTGGACAGCAATCCATCGAAGGGCAACAAGGCCGGCGGCATCACCACGATCTGGGAGAAGTCGCTGGGCGCGGTCCTCAAGGCCGGCACCAGCCCGCTCAACGACGTCGTCGCCTACGCCGCGCCGGTCACCGCGCCCGGGCTGACGTTCATGGACACCCCCGGCTACGACCCGGTGTCGGCGACCGGCATGGTGGCCGGCGGTGCGAACCTGCTGGCGTTCACCACCGGGCGCGGCTCGGTGTTCGGCTCGCGCCCCACGCCCTGCCTCAAGATCAGCACGACCTCGCGGCTCTTCGAGCGCATGCGCGGCGACATGGACTTCGACGCCGGGCCCGCCATGTCGCGCGACGATCAGATCCGGCACGGGATCCGCCTGTTCGAGGCCCTGGTGGACATGGCCTCGGGCGCGCCGAGCCGGTCCGAGGCGCTCGGCTTCGGCACCGATGAGATCGTGCCGTGGCGGATGGGGGCCGTGCTGTGAACACCACCGATCGAAAGGGCACCACCATGCGATTCACCGACAAGGTCGCCGTCGTCACCGGCGCCAACTCCGGCATCGGCCGTGCCACGGCGGTGCGGCTGCTGGCCGAGGGGGCCACCGTCTACGCCGCCGACCTGCGCCACACCGAGCCGTGGCCGGAGTCCGGCGCCGGACAGCTCCACACGGTCGAGCTCGACGTCGCCGACCCCAACGCCCCCGAGCGGCTGGCCGACCGGCTGCGCGAGGAGGCCGGGGGCGTCGACGTGCTGGCCAACGTCGCCGGCGTCCTGCACATCGCGCCCTTCCTGGAGGTTCAGCGCGGCGACTGGGACCGGGTGCTCGCGGTGAACCTGACCGGCGTGTTCTTCCTCAGCCAGGCCGTCGCCCGCATCATGGTCGAGCGGGGCACCGAGGGGCGCATCGTCAACGTCTCGTCGGTGCACGCCGTGGTCTCCGAGCCCAACGCGGCGCCCTACACGGCGACCAAGGGCGGCCTGGAGGCCATGACCCGCACCCTGGCCTCCGAGCTCGCGCCGCACGGCATCACCGTCAACTGCGTGCGCCCGGGCGCCACCCGGACCGGGATGAGCGCGCCCATCTACACCCCGCAGATCGTGCGCTCCCTGCAGGCGAAGATCCCGCTGGGCAAGATCGCGCCGCCGGAGTGGGTGGCCTCGGCCATCTGCTACCTCGCCTCCGACGAGGCCTGCTACACCACCGGCGCCAGCCTCGACGTCGACGGCGGCTACGCCATGGACGGCTCGCTGCCCGGGACGGCGTACTCGTGAGCCCGGTCGCCGTGGTGACCGGTGCCGCCTCCGGCATCGGCCGCGCCACCGCGCTGACGATGGCCCGCGACGGCTACGAGGTCGCCCTGGTCGACCTCGACGGTGCCGGGCTGACGGGCACGCGCGAGCGGATCGAGGACGGCGGCGGCAAGGCGCACGAGTTCGCCCTCGACCTGTGCGACCCCCTCGCCGTCGGATCCGTCACCCGGGAGATCGCCGTGACCATCGGCGCCCCGGAGGTGCTGGTGAACGTCGCCGGCATCGGCGTGGCCGCGACCGTGCTGGAGACCAGCGACGAGGACTGGAGCCGCGTCCTGGCCGTGAACCTCACCGGGCCATTCCTCACCACCCGCGCCACGCTGCCGCTGATGCTCGACCGGGGCAGCGGCGTCATCGTCAACATCGCCTCGGTCGGCGGCCTGGTCGGGCTGGCCCGCCGGGCCGCGTACTGCGCCTCCAAGGCCGGCCTCATCGGGCTCACGCGGGCGATCGCCGTGGACCACGCCCGCGACGGCATCCGCTGCGTGGCGATCTGCCCCGGCACGGTGGAGACCGAGTGGATCGGCAAGATCCTGGCCAACGCGCCCGACCCGGCGGCCGCCCGCGAGGCGATGGCGGCCCGCCAGCTCGACGGGCGCCTCGGCACCCCGGACGAGGTCGCCGCCATGGTGTCGTTCGTCGCCGGTCCCGAGGGCCGGTTCATCAACGGCGCGGCGCTCGTCGTCGACGGCGGGATGACGGCGGCATGACCGCCTCGGCGCTGGCCGGCGACCTCGGCAGCATCGTCGGCGCGGCGAACGTGGAGGTGCGTCCGGCGGCCCTGGTCCCCTACCGCAGCGACGCCACGTTCGGCTTCTCCGGCACGCCCTCGGCCGTCGTGCGGCCCGGCTGCGTCGAGGAGGTGTCGCAGATTCTGGCGTGGGCGAACCGGCACGGCGTCCCCGTCGTGCCGCGCGGCGCCGGCACCAGCCTCGCCGCCGGCGCGGTGCCGGTCCGCGGCGGCATCGTGCTCGCCCTGACCCGCATGAACCGCATCGAGTCGATCGACCCGGTCGACCTGACCGCGGTCGTGCAGCCCGGCGTCACCACGCAGGAACTGGCCCGGGCGGCCGCCGGGCTCGCCCTCCACTACCCGCCCGACCCCGGCAGCCGGCACGTGTCCACGCTCGGCGGCAACGTCGCCACCAACGCCGGCGGGCTGCACGGGCTCAAGTACGGCAACACCGGCGGCTACGTGCTGGGCGTGCAGGCCGTCCTCGCCGACGGAGAGGTCATCCGCGCGGGCGGCCGGCTGCTCAAGGACGTCGCCGGCTACGACCTCGTCCGTCTCCTCACCGGCTCCGAGGGCACCCTCGCCGTGCTCACCGAGCTGACCCTGGCCCTGCGACCGGCGCCGGCGGCCGCCGCGACGGGCCTGGCGTACTTCGCCGGCCTGGAGGCGGCCGGCGACGCCGTGCGCGGCGTCATCGGCGCCGGCATCCTGCCCGCAACGCTGGAGTTCCTCGACGCCAAGTGCATCCGATCCGTCGAGGCACACGCCCGGCTCGGCCTGGACACCACGGCCGGCGCGATGCTGCTGTTCGGCGACGACGGCGGCGAGGCCGAGGTGCGCCGCACCGTGGCGGCGATGGCCGATGTGATGCGCGCGCACGGCGCCTCGTCCGTGCAGGTCGCCACGGCCGCCGCCGAGTCCGACGCGCTGCTCGCGGCCCGCCGCTGCGCGCTGCCGGCCCTGTCGCGCCTCGGCGGTGCGACGATGCTCGAGGACGTCGGCGTGCCGCGCTCGCGCCTGCCCGAGCTGGTCCGGCGCATCGACGCCATCGCCGAACGGCACGAGGTCACGATGGCCACCTTCGGGCACGCCGGCGACGGCAACGCCCACCCCGTCGGCTGCTTCGCACCCGGCGACGCCGGGCAGCGGGCCCGGGTCGCGGCCGCGTTCGACGACATCTTCGCCGCCGCGATCGAGCTCGGCGGCACCATCACCGGCGAGCACGGCGTCGGTGCGGCGAAGCTGCCGTACCTCGAGGCACAGCTGGGCCCGCGCCAGACCGCGCTGCTGGCCGCCATCAAGCGCGCCTTCGACCCCGCCGGCATCCTCAACCCCGGGAAGCTCGGCTCATGACCGCCGGACGCGTCTTCGACCCGGCCGGCCTCGACGCCTGCATCGCCTGCGGGTTCTGCCTGCCCGCCTGCCCCACCTACCGGCTCACCGGCGACGAGGCGTCCTCGCCGCGCGGCCGGATCGCGCTCATGCGCGCCATCGACGACGGCACCGTCGACGTCTTCGACGCCGCCGCCCGCCATCAGGGCTCGTTCTGCCTCGGCTGCCGCGCCTGCGAGCCCGCCTGCCCCGCCGGCGTGCCGTACGGCCGGCTCCTGGAGCAGCTGCGCGACGCGCAGTGGACGGGCCGGCGCCGCCCGCTGCTGGTGCGTCCCCTGCTCGCCTTCGCCAAACGCCGCCGCCTCATCCGCCTGCTGGGCCGCCTGCGCCGCCATGCGCGGTTCACGCCGCCGGAGCCGACGCCCGCCGACGGCGACACGCTGCTGCTCGGCTGCTTCGAGCGGGTGTTGTACCCCGGGGTCAGCCGTGCGGCCGCGGACACCCTCCCCGGTGTGCGGGCCGCGCCCGACCAGGGCTGCTGCGGCGCGCTGCACGCCCACAACGGCGACCTGGCCCGCGGCGAGCGCCTCGCCGAGCAGCTCGCCGACCGGCCCGGGCGGATCGTCTCCACCGCCGGCGGCTGCTCGGCCCACCTCGCCGCGGTCGCCGGCCGCGACCGGGTGCTGGACTACTCCGAGGCGCTGCTGGAGCGCGGCGAGGTGCCCGGCCCGGTCCTCGTCGGCGGCCGGCCCGCCCGCATCGGCCTGCAGGAGTCCTGCCACCTGCGCAACGCGCTGGGCGTGCACGAGGCGCCGCGCGTTGTGCTGCGCCGGCTCGGCGACTACGTCGAGGTGCCGGGCGCCGGCGACTGCTGCGGCGCCGCCGGGACGTACGCCATCCTCCGCCCACGCGACGGGCGCCGGGTCCTGGCCGCGAAGCTGGCCGCGCTGGCCGATCTGGATCTAGACTTCCTGGTCGTGGTCAACCCGGGATGCCAGCGCCAGCTGACGACGGCGGTCCGCCGCGCCGGGCTGCGCACCCGGGTGGTGCACCTGGCGGAGCTCGTCGCCGCGGCCCGGGACGAGCGCCGGTGAGCGCGCCCGAGGAGCCCGACGACCTCGACGTGGGCGACCTGGTCCCGCGCGACCCCCGCGATGCCATGTCGCTGCAGACCGCCTGGCTGCGCAGCTTCCTCGCGGTGGCCGACAAGGGCGGCTTCGGCGCCGCCACCGCCGCGCTGCACCTGTCGCAGTCGCGGGTCAGCGCGCACATCGCGGCGCTGGAGCACACCCTCGGCGTGACGCTGTTCGACCGCAAGGCCCGGCCGATCTGCACGACCGCGGCCGGCGAGCTGTTCCGAGGTCACGCCATGGCGGCCCTGCTGGAGCTGCAGCGCGGCGTCGAGGCCGTGCGCAGCACGCTGGACAACGTCGTCGCGCAGGTGACGATCGGCAGCTACCCCAGCGTCAGCTCGACCTACCTGCCGGGGATCCTGCAGGAGCTGCAGGCCTGCCACCCCGGCGTCACCGTCGAGCTGCACGAGGGCACCGCCGCGACGCTCGAGGAGATGGTCGCGAGCGGCACCGTCGACCTGGCCTTCCGGCCGCTGCTGCCGAAGATGCGCGAGACCACCCTGTGCCATCGCACGATCTGGCACGAGGACATCGTCGTGGTCATGCGCGAGCACGACCCCCTCGCCGCGCAGGAGTCGGTCGGCGTCGAGGACCTCCTGGCCCGGCCGCTGATCGGCAACCCCGCCGGCACCGAGGAGGACGGCGGCGGCTTCGACCTGCGCAACACGCTCGGCGAGGCCGCCGGCCGGGCCAGCATCGCCTACCTGACCGACCAGCCCACGACGCTGGTCGCGCTGGTGCGCGCCGCGTTCGGCATCGGCGTCATCAACCGCCTCGCGCTGCAGACCACCAGCACCGAGGGGCTGACGATCCGCACCATCGACTCGCCGACCGCGCACCGCAACGTGGCACTGTTCTGGCTGCGCCGGCGCGCCGACAGCGCCGTGGTCAAGGCGTTCCTCGACGCGCAGGAGCGCGCGCCGCTGCCGCCCGGCGTGCTGCCCATCTAGCGACCGCGTACGACGCCGTCGAGCTCGATCGGCAGGTGGCGCGGGCCGCGCAGGATCGGGTTCGGGCGGTACGGCGGCGGGTCCGCCGCCAGGCGCGGCGAGCGCAGCCGGCGGGCCAGCGCCGGCAGTGCGATCTGCGCCTCGATCCGGGCGAGCGGCGCGCCGAAGCAGTAGTGGATGCCGTTGCCGAAGCCCAGGTGCGGGTTGTCGGCCCGGTCGGGGTCGAAGCGGTCCGGGTCGGGGAACCGGGTGGGGTCGCGGTCGCCGGCGGCGAGCATCAGCGCCATCGGGGCGCCCTTCGGGATGGTGGTGCCGGCGACGTCGATGTCGGCCAGGGCGCTGCGGTTGGTGAGCATCTGCACCGGGGGCTCGAAGCGCAGCAACTCCTCGACCAGGCGGGTGCTGAGTTCGGGCTCGTCGCGCAGCCGGTCGAGGATCTCCGGGTGGCGCAGCAGCGTGAGCATGCCGTTGGTGATGAGGTTGACGGTGGTCTCGTGGCCGGCGACGAGCAGCAGGACCGAGGTGCTGATGAGGTCGGCGCGCGACATGGGCGCGCCCGGGCCGGTGTCGATCAGCATGCCGGAGATGAGGTCGTTCCCGGGGCGGTCGGCGCGGGCGTCGATCAGCCCGGCGAGGTACCCGCCGAGCTCGCCCTGCACCCGGTTGCGCTCCTGCTGGCGCTCGGCGAACGTGCCGGTGCCCGGGTCGAAGGTGTTCACGAACGCGTCGGCCCAGCGGTGGAAGCGCGGCTGGTCCTCCAGCGGCACGCCGAGCAGCTCGCAGATCGCGGCGACCGGCAGCCGGTACGCGAAGTCCTCGACGATGTCGGCGCGGTCCCGCCCGCCGAGCTCGTCGATGAGCCGCTCGGTCGTCCCGGCGAGCCACGGGTGCATGCCGTCGATGCGGCCGGGCGAGCACGGCGGGCCGAACGGGCGGGTGGCCAGCTCACGCAGCCGGTCGTGCTCGGGCGGGTCGCGGCGGATGAAGTCCGCCGGCAGCCCCGTCGGGTTCTCCTGCTGCGATTCGGCGGGCATGTCGGGATGGTTGTGCGGGTCGGAGCTCAGCCGCGGGTCGTGCAGGAGGGCGACGATCTCGCGGTACGTGCTGACGACGTAGGTGCCGTCGGGCTCGCGCCCGACCGGCGTCTCGCGCATCTGGGTGTACAGCGGATAGGGGTCGGCCCGGTTGGCCGGGTCGAGGACCTGCTGGTAGAGGGTGGCGGACGCCATGTCGATCCCCTTCGCTCAACTGCTGTGGATCAGCGCGGCGCGCCGCTCGCTGGGGTCGTGCCCGGTCACCGCGACGGTGGCGTGCCGGCCGCGGGTCGTGTGGTCGGGGATCTGCGCCGGCTCCGGCCGGCCGTCGGCGGGCTCGTCGACCCCGTGCAGCTGCGGCGGGAACGGTGCGCCGGCCTCGATCAGCGCCTGGTACGCCTCCAGCCACCGCGTCTGGTTGAAGCCGACGGCAGCGGTGAGGCGGCCACGGTACCCGTACGCCGCCACGAACCGCCGCTGCGCGACCGACCCCTGCGCGATGACGACCTCGTCGGCCAGCGTCGGCACCCCGACGGACTTGATGTTCGTGTCGAACTGCGCCGACCAGAACACCGGCACCGCCAGGTGCGGCCAGCGCTGCGTCGCCGGGCTGACCATGTTGTGCGCGGCGATCTGCGCCTGCGCGACGGCGTTGCCCCAGTGCTCCAGGGCCAGGAACTGGAAGTCGTACAGCGGGTGCGGGAACCGCGCCACGTCCCCGGCCACGAACACGTCGTCGGTGACCACGCCCGCGGAGTCGAAGACGCGGCAGCCGGCGTCGCAGCCGACGCCCCAGTCGCCGACGGCGAGGCCGCTGTCGCGCAGCCACTCGGTGTTGCGCACGGCGCCGAGCGCGACCACGGCCACCTCGGCGTCGACGGTGGTCCCGTCGGACAGGTGCGCGCGGCGCAGCCGCCCTTCGGTGTCGCCCTCCAGCCGCGTGACGGTGGCACCGCAGCGCAGGTCGACGCCGTGCTCGCGCTGCAGGTCGGCGGCGACGGCGCCGATGACCCCGCCGAGCGCGCCCACGAGCGGCGCGGACCCGCGCTCGACGAGCGTGACCGGCAGGTCCTGGTCGCGGCAGGCGGAGGCGACCTCCGAGCCGGTGAACCCGCCGCCGATGACGAGCACGCGCCCGGGCCGCTGCGCGAGCCGCTCCCGCAGCCCGGTCGCGTCGTCGCGGGTGCGCAACACGAACACCCCGTCGAGGGCCGCCTCGTCCGGGTCGAACCACGGCCGCGCCCGGGTGCCGGTGGCGATGAGCAGCTTGTCGTAGCCGACGGCGCCGCCGTCGGCGAGCCGCACCTGCCGCGCCTGCTGGTCCAGCCAGATGGCCGGCACGCCGAGCATCCACCGCACGTCGAGCTCGTCGACGCGCGGGAACGCGGTGTGGTCGGGTGGCACCCACCCGCCCAGGACCTGCTTCGACAGCGGCGGCCGGTCATAGGGCCGGTACGGCTCGTCGCCGATCAGCGTGAGCGAGCCCTTGAACCCCTCACGCCGCAACGTCGCCGCCGCGACCGCCCCGGCAAGGGATGCGCCCACGACCACGATCCGTCCCGCGCGCCGCAGCGACTCGGTCGCGGCGTCGTGCCCGTCGTGCGACGGCGGCGTGTGCGGCCGCTCGGGCATCCCGGCCACGGTCATCGCCGACTCCACGGCGGCCTCGGGGTCGTCGACGCGGTCGACGAGGATCGCCTGCACCGGGCAGGCCGCCGCGGCCCGCAGCACGCGTTCGCGCTGGGCGTCGTCGGGCGCCGGGTCGTACATCAGCGAGTCCGTCCCGCGCATCCGGAACACATCCGGCGCGAGGAAGGCGCACTGCGCGTACGACTGGCAGCGCGTGAGGTTCACTACGACCCGCATAGCCGCACCTCCGGAATCGGCCGACACGTCGCACTGCCCGGCCGGTCCCCCGGCAAACCTCCCGCACCGCTGAGCTCGACCGGCCGGCGCATGTGCTCGGGCACGTGCTCCAGCAGGGGGCGCATCGCCTCGAGCGCCGCGACGATCTCGAGCCGGGCCTCGGGTGCGGTGCCGAGCGCCTCGGCGCTGAGCAGGATGCCCCGGCTGCGGTACCACGCGACGAGCGGCCCGCTCACCGCGTCGTGCCCGGCCCTCGGCAGCAGGGCGACGTCCGCCGTCAGACCGAGGTCCAGGGCGATCTTGTAGCCCTCGCGGGCCTGGTCCAGGGTGCACGGCAGGCCCTCCATCAGGTACTGGCCGCCGGCGCGCACGCCGGCGAGCTCCCGGCGGAACAGCTCGAGCGCGATCCGGTCGGGCACCACCTCGCCGCGCAGCAGTCGCTCGCGCGCGGCGCGGCCGAGGTCGGTGCCGCGGACGATCTGGTCGCGCAGCAGCTCCCGCATCGCCAGGTGCGCGATGTCGAAGTGGGCTGCGATCGCCGCGCCCCACGCGCTCCCGGCCGCGCCGGGCGATGCCAGCAGGATGATCCGCATTGTCTCGCCTCCAGCGACAGACTGTGGTTCCTCCTCGCACCGTCCGGCACCGGCCCGGTCCGCCGCATGGGTCAGATGACCGTATGGGCGACGCACCCGTCCGGCGGCGGGGATGCGACGTACGCGCATGCGGTCATCTGACCCATGCCGGCCATTTGCCGGCCGCCGCAGGATTCGATGCATCCGCGGTCACATCGCCGAGCCAGGAGGAACACATGAGAGTCGTGATGATCGCGCCGCCCGGTGCGGGCAAGGGCACGCAGGGCGCGCTGCTGGCCGCCGACCTTGGCGTCCCGCGCATCGCCACGGGCGACCTGCTGCGCGACCACGTCGCCCGCCGCACGGCGATCGGCCAGGCGGTGCGCATCCATCTGGACCACGGCCGTCTCGTGCCCGACGACATCGTGCTGGAGATGGTCCGCCAGGCGATGGTCGCCGCACAGGCGACCGGCCGCGGATACGTGCTCGACGGGGTTCCGCGCACCATCGCGCAGGCGCGGGCCGGGTTCGACATGGCCCGGCGGCTGGACATGACGATCGACATGGCGCTGCACCTGCGCGTCGATGACCACGAGGTGCGGCGGCGGATGCTCGCGCGGGCGGCGGTCGAGCACCGCAGCGACGACACGCCGGAGGTCATCGACCGCCGGCTGCGGCAGTACCACAGCTCGACGCCGCCGATCCTCGACTGGTACGGCCGGCGGGGCGTTCTGGTCAGTGTCGACGGGATGGGCACCGTCGACAAGGTGCGCGACGCGATCCACGGCGCGACCGGGGCGCTCACGGCGGCGGCGGTGGCTCCTGTGGCCTGACCGCCCGGAGCGCGTCGCGCAGGGCCGCGCGGGACGTGATCCCGAGCTTCGGGAACAACCGGTGCAGGTGGGCGCCCACCGTGCGGTGCGACAGGAACAGCCGCTCGCCGATCTGCTTGTTGGTCATGCCGGTGGCGGCCAGCTCGGCGATCTGCCGCTCCTGCGCGGTCAGCGCCGCCGGGCGCCGCTCGGGGGTTCCGGCGGCGAGCCCGGTGGCGCGCAGCTCGTCGTGGGCCCGCCGAGCCCACGGCCGGGCGCCCAGTCGCTCGAAGGTCTCGGCAGCGGCGCGCAGGTGCAGGCGGGCCGCCGTGGTGTCGCGGGCGCGGCGCAGCCACCGCCCGTACGCGAGGTGGATGCGGGCCTGTTCCCACGGCCACCGCTCGGCCTCGGGCCGAGACAGGGCGGCCGCGAACAGCGGGCCGGCCTCGTCGTCCGGCGCTGCCAGCGCCGCCGCCCCGGCGGCGATCAGCTCGGTGCGCGGCGAGGCGTGGAAGAGCCCCGCCCGCCGGGCGGCGGCGACGTGGGCACGGGCCCGCTCGGTCCGTCCGGTGTGGACGTCCGCCTCGACCAGGTCCAGGACCAGCCACCGGCCCGGGATGCCCGTGCTGGGGATCTCGGGCCGGCCGATCCAGGAGGCCTGGGAGTAGGCCTCCTCGTAATCGCCCTCGGCGAGCGCCGCCAGGACCCGCGCATGCCGGGCGAACGCCTGGGTCAGCCCGAGGCCCCGCGGCACGGCCCAGGTGGTGACCTCGTCGGTCAGGGCCCGGGCGGCGGCCGCGTCGCCGCGCACGGCCGCGACGAAGGCCTGCCTGATGCGCAGCTGGGCCTCGATGAGGTGGTACCCGTACGCCGCGGCCAGGTCCAGCCCCTCCCGCGCGAGGGCCTCCGAGTCGTCCCATTGGCCGTGTGCGAAGGAGTCGGTGCTCAGCAGCAGCAGCCCGGCAAGCACCACCGCGTTCGAGCCGCCGACGCGCTGCTCCGCCTCAATCATGACCTTGCAGGCGTGGCGGTAGTCGCCCAGCAGGTCGAGCCGCAGGGCCGCGAACGCCAGCGGGATGAGCCAGCGGGGGGCGGTCACGGCGGGCAGGGCGGCGAAGGCACGGTCGACGCCGGCATGCAGCGTCGAGTAGGTCCGCTCCGGATGGGTGAAGGCGTCGTAGCACAGCCGCAGGGGCACCGCCGGTCCGGGGTCGTGCCGGGCCAGCGCGCCGCCAAGCAGGTCCCAGAAGTCGCCGCGGGCGGCGTAGATGCACACGAACAGCAGCGCGGCGAGCAGGTCGTCGATTTAGCGGCTGGCGGTCTGGGCGGCGTCGGCGTCCTCGATGGCGCGCGACAGCAGCCGGTAGGCGCCATCGACGTCGCCGTCGGCGTTGAGCAGGTAGACCGCCGTCGCCGCGGCGAACACCGATCCGCTGCGCGCGTCCGAGGCCGATCGGGCGTCGGCGGCCATCCGGGCGTCGGCGAGCAGGTGGGTCACCCGCTCCAGCGGCCCGGTGCTGCTGGCCAGGTAGGCCGCCTCAATCAGCCGCCGGGCGCGGTCGGCCGCGCGCGGGCTCAGCTCGGCGGCGCGGACCAGCGCGGTCACCGCAATCGCCGCACGGCCGCGCCGGAAGTCGGCGAGGAAGGTCTGCTCCAGCGCGGTGGCCACCGCCTCGTCCGGCCCCTGTGCGGCCGCGGCCAGGTGCCACGCCCGGTCGCTCGCCGCCTCGGCCCGCTCGGCCAGCCCTCGGTGCGCCCATCGACGGTCGGCCGGCGCGCACAGTTGGACGATCGCCGAGCGGACCACCGGCGGGCGAAACGCGATGCGGATGCCGACCGGGTCGGCGTGCACGAGGCCGGTACGGCGCGCCGGCTCGAGGTCGTCGGCGCTCGCGCGCCCGCGCGCGGCCGGCAGCAGCGTGGCGAGCCCCGCGCCGGGCTCCAGGGCGGCCAGCAGCAGCAGGCGCCGGGTCGGCACCGACAGCCGCTCGACCGCGGGCGCAAGGGCGGCCTCCAGCCGGCCCGACAGCGGCAGGAAGGTCGGCAACGGCTCCTGGCCGCTGCGCTGCCGCTCGGTCAGGGCCCCGGGCAGTTCCCGCAACGCGAGGGGGTTGCCGCCCGCCTCGTCCAGCAGCCGGCGCCGCACCGGCGGCGCCAGGTCGTCGCCCTCGGCGTCAAGCACGGCGGCCGCCGAGCGCTCGGCCAGCGGCCCGACCGTCGCCTCCGGCAGCCCCGCGCCGTCGAGGACGCCGGCAGGCCCCGTCCGCGCGGCGGCCAGGAAGGTCACGCCGGTGCCGGCGAGGCGGCGGGCCACGAAGCCGAGAACCCTGGCGCTGGCGTCGTCCAGCCGAGCCACGTCGTCGACGGTGAGTAGCACCGGGAGTTCGGCGCCGATCTTCACCAAGAGGGCGAGCACCGCCGTCGCGACGGCAACCGGGTCCTGGGAGCCGGCGCGCGCGAGGTCGGGCACCCCCGGCAGTCCGCCGCCGCGATCGTGCAGCGGATACAGCAGCTGGTGCAGCGCGGAGAAGGCGATCCCGGCCTCAGATCGTGCGCCGGCGGCGCGCAGCACCCGCATCCCGGCCGCCTCGGCCCGCGCCGCGGCGGCGTCCAGCAGGGCCGTCTTGCCGATCCCGGGCTCGCCGCGCAGCAGCAGGCACGGCTCCACCGCGGACCGCCCGGCCAGCAGCGAGTCGATGCGCTGCAGCTCGTCGGTGCGCCCCGGCAGTTCGACCACGGCCTGCGCTCCCACTGGCCATCCCGCGTGCGACGAAGGGTTCCGGTCCCTTCGACCGTAGCGCCGGCGGCGGGTCAGGCGGGCGGGACGTGGATGAGGGTCTGCGCGACCTGACCGTCGCCGATCGGGCGGGTGTCCACGGTGGCGAGGACGTCGAAGAGGTACCGGCGGCCGCGGGCCTCGGCCACGACGGCCGTGACGGTGACCTCCTGGCCGGTGCGGGCCGGGCCGGTGTGGCGCACGCCGATCCAGGTGCCCAGCGACGCCGTGCCGGGCGCGAAGCGGGCGCGCAGGATGTCCGCCGCGGTGTCCTCCATGAAGGCGATGAGCGACGGGGTGCTCAGGACCGGCTCGGCGTCCGGGACGTGGTCGGTGGTGTCGGCCGCGGTCACCGCGAACAGGCGCGTGTACGTCGTGCCGGGCGCCGGCTCGGTGCGCAGCAGCGGGTGCGGTCGCGGCACCCGGGCCGCGCCGCGGCGCACGCGCAGGTCGGCGACGATCCGGCCGGCGTCGGTGAGGCGCACCGTGACCGTGCGGGCGTCGCGGGCCGCGACATGGGCGCCGAGATGTGTGCCGGGCGGGTCGCCGTGCCACAGGAGCTGCTCGATGTGGTCGCCCTCCGGGACCGGGATGGGCGGCAGCGCCGCGCTCACCGGCACGTCGAGCGGCCTGCCGATGGGTGCCAGCCAGATGTCGTCCACGCGCGCTCCCGCCTTGACACGATCTCTCCGACCGAATCAGAATGGCACAACCAAGCGCTTGTTTGGTAGAGGCGGAAAGGGGTCGGCTCGTGCAGTTCCCACCCGGAACGGCTCCCGAGGCCGGAAGCGTCCACGAGAAGTACGTCGCCGAGCGCGACGCCGACGTCGGGCGCTGGGGGACGCGGACGCTGCCGGACGTGGTGCGCGGGCACGCCGCGCAGAACCCGGACGGGCTCGCGTTCATCGCCGGCGACGAGCGGATGACGTGGCGGCAGTTCGACGCGTGGTCGACGGCGTTCGCCGGGCGGCTGGCCGGCGCCGGGCTCGAGCGCGGTGCGCGGGTCGGGGTGCTGCTGCCGGACGGGGTCGGGGTGCACGTGGTGTACCTCGCCGCGATGAAGGCCGGCGTGGTCGTCGTCGCGATCGGGCCGCGGGCCGCCCGCCTCGAGGTGCGGCACCTGCTCACGGTCGGCGGGGCCACCGCGCTCGTGTCGCCGGCCGAGCACCGCGGCGCGCCGGTGGCCGAGATGGTGGAGGGGCTCGGCATCGAGCGGCACATCATCGTCGACGGCGACTGGGCGGCCGAAACCCCGGAACAGGACCTGGCCGGGCGCGAGCTCGGGCTCGGCGACATCCACCTGCTCAACTCGACGTCCGGCACCACCGGGATGCCCAAGTGCGTGGTGCACAACCAGAACCGGTGGTTCTACTACCACGAGCTCGCCGTCGAGTGCGGCGACCTGCGCGGCGACGACGTGTTCCTGACCGTCATCCCGGCGCCCTACGGCTTCGCGCAGTGGACGGCGAACTTCACCCCGACGCTGCTCGGCGCGCCGACAGTGGTCATGCCCCGCTTCGACGCCGGCGAGGCGCTGCGCCTCATTGAGCGCGAACGGGTCACCGTGGTCTGCTGCGTGAGCACCCAGTTCATCATGATGCTCAACTCGCCCGTCGCCGACGAGGTCGACCTCTCCTCGCTGCGCTGCATGTTCACCGGCGGCGAGGCGGTGCCGTTCGAGCGGGCCGCCGAGTTCGAGCGGCGCACCGGCGCGAAGGTGCTGCAGTTCTTCGGCTCCAACGAGACCGGCGCGCTGTCGCGCACGTCGGTGCGCGACACCACCGAGCAGCGGCTGCGCACCGCCGGGCGGGTCATCGACGAGATGCGGGTGCGGCTGTTCGCCGCCGACGGCACCGACGTCACCGCCGCCGGCGGCCCCGGGCAGGCGGCCTGCGCCGGGCCGGCGACCTGCCTGGGGTACTTCGCGGACCCGGAGGCCAACGAACGCCTCTTCACGCCGGACGGCTGGATGCTCACCGGCGACATCTGCACCATCGACGCCGACGGGTACCTGCGCGTGGTGGACCGCGTGTCGGACTTCATCATCCGCGGCGGCAAGAACATCAGCGCCGCCGCCGTCGAGGACCAGGTCGGCACCCACCCGGCGGTGGCGATGGTCGCCGCCGTGGCGGTGCCCGACCCGACGTTCGGCGAGCGCGTCTGCGCCTTCGTCGTGCTGCGCGAGGCCGCGACCCTGGACCTGGACGCCCTGCGCGCCCACCTCGACGCCCGCGGCGTGTCCCGCGAGAACTGGCCGGAGCGCCTGGAGATCGTCGACGACCTCCCGCGCGGCTCCGGCGGCAAGATCGCCAAGGCCCAGCTGCGGGCCCGGCTCCGCGGGGCCTAGACCTTCACCAAGCGTGGCCGGGGGCGGGCACCGCCTTGACCTCAAGCGGGCTATATGTCCTAACGTCACGCCATGACGTCGGAGACACTGCTCGACTCGCTGGAGCGCCTACGTGGCACCGGGAGCGAGTTCGCCGGGTTCCTCGCCAACCACGGGCCAATGGGCGCAGAGGCCCTGGTGACCCTGGGGGCCGGGGACTACGCACCCGGGTGGACGACCCGGTACCGGCGCGCCCGCGACCTGGAGGCTGCGCCGGCGCCGGACCGGCCGCTGCATGACGATGAGTGGCGGCAGGCCACCGGCGATGTCCGGCTGCTGGCCCGGTGGGTGGCCACCACCCGCCGCGACCTGGCCGAGGCGCCGTGGGGCGACGTGCTCGCCACCTGGTGGCCCCGGCTGCTGCCGGGGCTGGCGGCCAGCGCCACCCACGGTGTCATCCGCACCGCCCACGCGGTCCGGTCGTTGGCCAACGCGGGCGCCGATCCGGATCCGCTGCTCGTGGACGAGCTCGCGCACGGGCTGGCGCTGTGGGGAGCGCGTTACCAGCCGCTGCCGGGCAACCCGCGCCTCGCCGGCCCGTACGGTGCCCGCGACGCGCTGGCACGGCTGCCTCGCAGCGACGCCGACGAGCCGGTCACCGGTCCCGGCATCGGCGGTGCCCTGGGCCGGCTCGTCCGGTTGGACGGCTTCGCTCCGGCGCTTGACACCTACGGCGCTCCCGCCGACCCCGACGAGGCGCTGGACGAGCTGATCGCCGCGGCGGCGCGGGTGCTGTGGACCCATCCTGACCAGCCCATCGGCTTCTGTCACGCGGTGACCGCTCCGGCGGCCATCCGGCTGGTGCTGTCCCACCTGCCGGCGGTCCAGCACCGGCCCACCATCGCCGCCGCCTGGCAGGTGCTGGCCGGGATCATCGCCGCCAGTTCCCCGGACGCGGCCGCCGACGGGCTGAGCCGGGAGGTCCCCGACCGGGCCCCGGCGCCGGAGACCGTGCTGGGGCGTGCGGTCGAACACGGCGACGAGCATGTGATCAAGCTGGCCGAGGCGGCGATCCGGGAGCACGCGCGTACCGGCGACCCGGTCCTGCTCCACGCAGCGCACGCGTTTCCTGACCGGCTCCCGCCCATGTCGTAGTGTGCGGCTGGAGTGCGCTCGTGGACCTGCGCCCCCAGTTATAACGCGCGGTGCAGGCCGACCGGGCTGAGCGGTCCGACCGAGCCGGCCTCGAAGGCGGCGGCGACCGAGCCGACCGTCCAGGCCGGATTGAGGGCGCCGTCGCCCTGGACCGTCGGGTGGGCGATCATCGACAGCTCGTCGCCGTCGATGCGCACGACCTGGCCGTGCAGGGCGGCGGCGTCGGAGAGCAGGTACACGACCGCCGGGGCGTTCTGCGCCGGGTCCTTGTGGACGTTCTGGCCCTGCGCGGACGCGCCCAGGTAGGTCTCGTAGGCGTCGGCCATGCGGGTGTGCGCGTTCGGGGAGACGGCGTTGACGCGCACGCCGGTGCCGGCGAGGTCGGCGGCCCAGCAGTACGTCAGCGACGCCACCGCGCCCTTGCTCGCCCCGTAGGCGCCCATCGCGGCCGAGCCGGCGTGCGAGCCCGAGGTGACGTTGACGATCGAGCCGCGGCCGCGCGGGAGCATGGCGCGGATGGCGTGCAGGCCGCAGTACGCGGTGCCGAGCACGTTCACCTCGACGACGGCCCGGAACTCGTCCGGCTCCTGCTCCGCCGGGGCGGCCAGGCGGAAGATGCCGGCGTTGTTGACCAGGCCGTCGATGGCGCCGAACGCCGAGACACAGGCGTCGACGATCGCGCCGGCTTCCGACCAGTCGGCGACCGAGCCGGGCACCGCCTCGGCCCGGCCGCCGGCGGCGCGGATCTCCGCCGCGACCGCGGCGGCCAGGGACTCGTCGACGTCGTTGACGACGACCGCGGCGCCCTCGGCGGCGGCCAGGCGGGCGTAGGCGGCGCCGAGGCCGCGGCCGGCGCCGGTGACCACGACCGCCTTGCCGTCGAGGAACCCGGTCACGACAGGCGCTCCACGATCATCGCCATGCCCTGGCCGCCCGCGGTGCACATGGTCTCGAGGCCGAACTGCGCGTCGCGGTGCACGAGGCCGTTGAGCAGCGTGGTGGCGATCCGCGCGCCGGTCATGCCGAACGGGTGGCCCAGGGCGATCGCGCCGCCGTGGACGTTGACGCGCTCCGGGTCGGCGCCCAGCTGGCGGTACGACGGGATGACCTGCGCCGCGAACGCCTCGTTGATCTCGATGAGGTCGATGTCGCCGATGCTCATGCCGGCGTGCGCGAGGGCGCGGCGGCTCGCCTCGACCGGGCCGAGGCCCATGATCTCGGGGCTGAGCGCGGAGACGCCGGTGGCGACGATGCGGGCCAGGGGCGTCAGCCCGAGCTCGCGGGCTCGGGCGGCGCTGAGCACGATCAGGGCGGCGGCGCCGTCGTTGAGCGGGCAGCAGTTGCCGGCGGTCACGGTACCGTCGGGGCGGAACACCGGCTTGAGGGCGGCGACCTTGTCCAGCGTCACGCCGGCGCGCGGGCCGTCGTCGCGGCGCAGCTCGGTGCCGTCGGGCAGGGTGACCGGGGTGATGTCGAGGTCCCAGAAGCCGTCGGCCTGCGCCTTCTCGGCGTTGTTCTGGCTGCGCACCGCGAACTCGTCCTGCTCGTGGCGGCTGATGCCGCACAGGGCGGCGACGTGCTCGGCGGTGTCGCCCATCGCGATGTACACGTCGGGCAGCTCGCCGGCCTCGCGCGGATCGGTCCAGGGCACGCGCGATCCGCGCTCGGGCCAGCGGGGGTTGCGGGTGCCGGGCATGCCGTCGGACTTGCCGGCCGGGTAGTGCGAGACGACCTCGGCCCCGGCGGCGACGAACGCGTGGCCCTCCCCCGCCCGGATGGCGTGGAAGGCCATCCGGATCGCCTGCAGCGAGGAGGCGCAGTAGCGGTTGACGGTGGTGCCGGGCACCATGTCGAGGCCGAGGTGCAGGGCGACCTGCCGGCCGAGGTTGTACCCCTGTTCGCCGGCCGGCTGCGCGCACCCGAGCAGCACGTCGTCGAGCGTTGCCGGGTCGAGGGCGGGCACCTTGGCGAGGGCCTTGGCCACGACCTGCGCGGCGAGGTCGTCGGCACGCACACCGGTCAGGGAGCCCTTGTAGGCGCGGCCGATCGGCGAACGGACGGCAGAGACGATCACGGCGTCCAATGTGGATCCCCTTTCACTGCGCGACGGTCCAGCCGCCGTCGACGGGCAGCAGGACGCCGTTGACGTACGCGGCGCCCGGCGAGAGCAGGAACAGCACGGCGGCGGCGACGTCCTCGGGCCGCCCGGCGCGACCCATCGGGTTGCGCTGGATGAGCGAGCGGCCCAGCGGCGAGTCGGCGAAGCCGGCCATGCGTGGCGTGTCGATGAAGCCTGGTGCGACGGCGTTCGCGCGCACCCGGGGTGCCGCCCGGGTCGCCAGATGCCGGGTGTATCCGGCGATCGCCGCCTTGCCCGCGCTGTACCACGGCGAGTCGGTGCCGACGAGGTTTCCGGCGACGGAGGCGACGTTGACGACGGCGGCCCCGTCCGGCGGCCCGGTCGCCAGCCAGGCGGAGGTGACGGTCTCGACGCTGCCGGCGGTGAACGCGAGCCCGTCGGCGAACGCCAGCGACGGGCCGCCGCTGGCCGGGCCGGCGTTGTTGACGAGGTAGCGCACCGGCCCGGCGTCGGCGAGCGCGGCGGCGACGGCGGCCGCGTCGCGCACGTCGACGACGGCTCCCCCGGGCGTCGGCGCGAGGTCCCATACGACGACGCGCAGGCCCTCCGCGGCCGCGCGGGCGGCGGTGGCGGCCCCGATGCCGCTGGCGCCGCCGGTGACGACGACGGTGTCGCCGGGTGTGAAGCCGAGGCTCATCGCGCACCCGCCCGCAGCGTCGTCTTGAGCACCTTGCCGCTGGCGTTGCGGGGCAGGGCCGGCACGAGCACGAACGAGCGCGGCTGCTTGTAGTTGGCGAGCCGCTCGCGGCAGAAGGCGGCCAGGTCGCCGGGGTCGGGCGGCGGGCCGGGCCGCGCGACGACGAACGCGCGGGCGACCTCGCCGAGCCGCTCGTCGGGCACGCCGATGACGGCGACCTCGGCGACCGCGGGGTGGCGGGCGAGGACCTGCTCGATCTCGGCCGGGTAGGCGTTGAAGCCGCCGACGATGAACATGTCCTTGAGCCGGTCGGTGATGCGCAGGTAGCCGCGCTCGTCCAGCGTGCCGACGTCGCCGGTGTGCAGCCAGCCCTCGGCGTCGATGGCGTCGGCGGTGGCGCGGGGGTCGTCGAAGTACCCCCGCATGACGTTGTAGCCGCGGATCAGGACCTCGCCGGTGGTCTCGTCGATGCGCACCTCGACGCCGGGGACCGCGGCGCCGCAGGTGGTGGCGACGGTGTGCGGGTCGTCGTCGGGGCGGCACATGGTGGCGGTACCGCACGACTCGGTGAGCCCGTATGCGGTGAGCACGGTCTGCAGGGCGAGCTCGGCGCGCAGCCGCTCGATCATGACGACCGGCACGATGGTGGCGCCGGTGACCGCGACCCGCAGGCTGGACAGGTCGTAGCCGGCCCGGCCGGGGTGGTCGAGCATCGAGGTGTACAGCGTCGGCGGCCCCGGCAGCACGGTGATCCGCTCGCGCTGCACGATCTCGAGCGTGGTCGGCACGTCGAAGACGGCCTGCGGCACGATGGTGGCCCCGCGCAGCAGGCAGGCGATCACGCCGGCCTTGTAGCCGAAGGTGTTGAAGCAGGGGTTGACCAGCAGGTACCGGTCCCCCTCGCGCAGCCCCGCCAGCTCGCTCCAGGCGACGTAGAGCTCGGTGCTCTGCCGATGGGTGAGCATCGCGCCTTTGGGGTGGCCGGTCGTGCCGCTGGTGAAGAACAGGTCGGAGAGGTCGTCGGGGTGCACGACGGCGTCGACGGGCCGGCCAACGGCGACGAACGCGTCCCAGCCGGCGAGGTCGACGGTCTCGGCCAGGTCCGGCAGTGGGGTCTCGGCCGCGGCGGCGGCGAGCGAGTCGATGTAGCGGTTGCCGAGGAAGCCGTCGTCGACCAGGAGCAGGCGGGCGCCGCTGCGGGCGAGGATGTACGCCGCCTCGGGCCCCTTGAAGCGCGTGTTCAGCGGCACGAGCACCCCGCCGGCTGAGACGATGCCGAGGGCGGCGACGATCCAGCGCCAGCCGTTGGGTGCCCACAGGGCGACCCGGTCGCCCTTGGCGATGCCCCGGGCGGCGAGGGCCTCGGCGAAGCGGTCGACCTCCGCGCCGAGCTGGGCGTAGGTCAGCCGGACGGCGCCGTCGACGATCGCCTCGCGGTCGCGGTGGTGCGCGGCGCCGGCCCGGACCAGGTCTGGCAGGGTGCGGGCGTCCAACGGTTCCATGACAGGCACCTTACCAACCAAGCGCTCGTTTGGTAAGGTCTGAGCATGACGGAGGCATACCTGGTGGAAGCGGTCCGCACGCCGGTGGGGCGCCGCGGTGGCGGCCTGTCCGGCGTCCACCCGGCCGATCTCGGCGCGCACGTGCTGCGCACGCTGGTCGGCCGCAGCGGGATCGACCCGGCCGCGGTCGACGACGTGATCTTCGGCTGCGTCGACGCGCTCGGCCCGCAGGCCGGCAACATCGCCCGCACCAGTTGGCTCGCCGCGGGCCTGCCCGAGCACGTGCCGGGCGTGACCGTCGACCGGCAGTGCGGCTCCTCGCAGCAGGCGGTGCATTTCGCGGCGCAGGCGGTCATGTCGGGCACGGCCGACCTCGTCGTGGCCGGCGGCGTGCAGAACATGAGCGCGATCCCGATCTCGGCGGCGATGCTGGCCGGGCGGCAGTACGGCTTCGACGACCCGTTCCGCGGCTCGGCCGGCTGGCGGGAGCGCTACGGCGAGCAGGAGATCAGCCAGTTCCGCTCGGCCGAGCTCATCGCGCGCAAGTGGTCGCTGACCCGCGAGGAGATGGAGCGGTACGCCCTGGACAGCCACCGCCGCGCGCTCGCCGCGATCGACGGCGGGCGGTTCGCGCGCGAGATCGAGCCGATCGCCGGCGTCGAGCGCGACGAGGGCCCCCGCCGCGACACCAGCCTGGAGAAGATGGCGACCCTGCCGACGCTCACCCCGGACGGGGTGGTCACCGCCGCCCTCGCGAGCCAGATCTCCGACGGGGCGGCCGCGCTGCTGGTCGCCTCCGAGCGGGCGGTGCGCGAGCACGGGCTGCGGCCCCGCGCCCGCGTCCACCACCTCTCGGTGCTCGCCGACGACCCGGTGTACATGCTCACCGGGCCGATCCCGGCGACCGCGCACGCGTTGCGCCGGGCCGGGCTGACGATCGGCGACATCGACCTCGTCGAGATCAATGAGGCGTTCGTACCCGTGGTGCTCTCCTGGCTGCACGAGACCGGCGCCGACCCGGCGCGGGTGAACGTCAACGGCGGCGCGGTCGCGCTCGGCCACCCGCTCGGCGCGACCGGCGCCCGGCTGATGACGACGCTGCTGCACGAGCTGGAGGCGCGCGGCGGGCGGTACGGGCTGCAGACGATGTGCGAGGGCGGTGGTACGGCCAATGTCACCGTCATCGAGCGGCTCTGAGCCGGCGGCGATCGTCACCGGCGGCACGCGCGGCATCGGGCGCGCGGTCGCCGAGCGTCTGGCCGGCGCGGGCTACCGCGTGCTGACCTGCGGCCGCCGCGAGCCCGATGCGCTGCCGGACGGCGTCGCGTTCCTGCGGGCCGACGTGCGCGAGCCGCAGGAGGCGGCCGCGCTGGTCGCCGCCGCCGTCGACGCCTACGGCCGGCTCGACCTGGTGGTGAACAACGCCGGCGGCGGCCCGCCCACACCGGCCGCGACCGCCTCACCCGGCCTCGTCACCGCGATCGTGCGGCTCAACCTGCTCGCGCCGTTCTTCGTCGCCCAGGCCGCCAACGCCGTCATGCAGGGCCAGGACGGCGGCGGGCTCATCGTGAACATCGGCAGCGTGTCGGCGCTGCGCCCGGCGCCCGGCACCGCGGCGTACGCGGCGGCGAAGGGCGGCCTCGAGGTCCTCACCCGCGCCCTGGCACTGGAGTGGGCGCCGAAGGTGCGGGTCAACACCGTCACCGCGGGCGCGGTGCGCACGGAGGACAACGCGGCACACTACGGCGACGAGTCCGCATTGGCCGCGGTGGCCGCGACGGTACCGCTGGGACGCATGGCCACGCCGCAGGACATCGCCGACGCCGTGCTGCTGCTCGCCTCTCCCCTGGCCGGCTACGTGACCGGCGCGTCGCTGGTCGTCGACGGCGGCGGCCAGGTGCCGCGGTACTCCGACACGGCCCGGCCTCAGACGCCGTAGCCGCCGTCGACGTCGAGCTTCTGCCCGGAGATGAACCGGGCGCGGTCGCTGGCCAGGAAGCACACCGCCTCGGCCACGTCCTGTGCGGACCCGAACGAGCGCAGCGGGATGTTGGCCCGGGCCGCCTCCAGGGCACGCTCGTCGAGGTCGCCGGAGGCCATGAGCCGGGTGGCCATGCCGTCGGTGAGCATGCCCGGGCCGACGCAGTTGGCGCGGACGCCGTAGCGGCCCTCCTCCGCGGCGACGCCCCGCACGAGCGCCTCGACCGCGCCCTTGGGTACCGCCGACAAACCGTCCCGGACCGGGAACCGCCGCGTCGCCGCGGTCGTCACCGCTACCAGGCTCCCGCGGGCGGCCCGCAGCGCCGGCAGGGCCGCGCGGACCACGTTGAAGCAGGCGAGCACGTCCTGGGCGACCTGCTCGGCGAAGCGGTCCGGCTCGACCCGGCTCAGGTGCATCATCGGCACGTGGGGTCCGGCGGCGTGCACGAGCGTGTGCACCTCGCCGGCCGCCTCGATGAGCGCGGCGCACGCGGCGGGATCGGTCAGGTCCGCTCGCACCGCGCTCGCGCGGGGCAGCTCGGCGGCCAGGGCATCGGCCACCGCGCCGGCGGAGCGGTAGGCGAGCACGACGGCGCTGCCGCGGGCGGTGAGCATGCGCGCGACGGCGGCGCCGATCCCGCCCGTGGCACCGGTGACGACCGCGACCCCGCGGCGGTAGGCGAAATCTCGCTGCATGACCCGCACATTACCAAGCAAGCGTTTGGTAGAGTACCGCCCGTGGAACTGAAACTCGGGGTCATGCCGAGCGCCGGCCGCGCCGATCCCGCCACCGTCGCCCGGTTCGTGCGGCTGCTGGAGGACCTCGGCTGCGAGTCGGTCTGGGCCGTCGAGCACGTGATCGTGCCGGACGACTACGCCAGTGCCTACCCGTACGACCGCAGCGGCCGCATGAGCCTCGGCCCGGACGACGACATCCCGGACCCGCTGCACTGGCTGACGTTCGCCGCGGCGCACACCAGCACGCTGCGGCTCGGCACGGCGATGCTCATCCTGCCCGAGCACAACCCGGTCGACCTCGCCAAGCGCCTCGCCACCCTCGACGCGCTCAGCGGCGGGCGGCTCATGGCCGGGATCGGGGTCGGCTGGCTCAAGGAGGAGTACGACGCGCTCGGCGTGCCGTTCGCCGAGCGGGGCGCGCGCGCCGACGAGTACCTCGAGGCGATGCGCGCCCTGTGGACGGCTGCGCCGGCGCGGTACCAGGGCCGCTTCGTGTCCTTCGGCCCGGTCCACAGCCGCCCGCGCCCGGTGCGGGGCACGGTCCCCATCGTCGTCGGCGGGCACAGCGCGGCCTCCGTGCGCCGCGCCGCTCGCTACGGCGACGGCTGGTATCCCCTCGGCGTGCGCGGCGCCGACTTCGCCGCCCTGCGCGATCGGTTGCACGCCGAGTGCCGCGCGATCGGCCGCGACCCGGCCGAGGTGGAGATCACGATGCGCGCCCCCGGCGGGCGCGGCGAACTGGAGATCCTGCGCTCGCTCGGCGTCGCGCGGGTCGTCATCCGCGCCGACCCGGACGACCCGGTCGGGGTGCGGGACAAGGTGCGGCGCTACCAGCGGGAGGTCCTCGGGGTATGAGAACGGTCATCGTCACCGGTGCCGGGCAGGGGCTCGGCCGCGCGCACGCCCTCGCGTTCGCCGCGACGGGGCACCACGTGCTCCTCAACGACTTGTCGGCCGAGCGCCTCGAGGCCGTCGCCGCGCAGTGCCCCGCGGCGGACGTCATGGCCGGCGACATCGCCGACTGGGACTTCGCCGCCGCGCTGATCGAGCGCGCGGTCTCGTCGACCGGCCGCCTCGACGCGCTCGTCAACAACGCCGGCCTGGCCCGCGACCGGATGCTCACCAACCTCACCGAGGCCGAGTGGGACGCGGTCATCCGGGTGAACCTCAAGGGCTGCGCGGCACCGCTGCGGCACGCCGCCGCGCACTGGCGGGCGCAGGCCAAGGCCGGCGCGCCGGTCGACGCCCGGGTCGTGAACACCACCTCCGGCGCCGGCCTGCTCGGCAGCGTCGGGCAGGCCAACTACAGCGCGGCCAAGGCCGGCGTCGCCGCGCTCACCCAGGTCGCCGCCGCCGAGCTCCTCCGCTACGGCGTCACCGTCAACGCGATCGCGCCCAGCGCGCGCACCGCGATGACCGAGGAGGTCTTCGCCGACGCCATGCGCGCCCCCGAGCGAGGCTTCGACACCATGGCCCCCGAGAACGTCTCGCCGCTCGTCGTCTGGCTCGCCTCCGCCGAGGCCGGCTTCGTCACCGGCCGCGTGTTCGAGGTCTCCGGCGGCAGCATCAGCGTCGCCGACGGCTGGCAGCCCGGCCCCGCCGCCGACGCCGGCCGCCGGTGGGACCCCGCCGAGCTCGGCCCCGTCGTGCGCGACCTGCTCGCCCGCGCGCCACAGCCGGCGGCCGTGTATGGGGCGTGACTTTCGCGCCGAGGTGCGCGCCTGGCTGGCCGAGCACCTCACCGGCGACTTCGCACCGCTCGTCGGCACCGGCGGGCCCGGCCGCGAGCACGAGCACCTGGACCTGCGCGCCCGCTGGGAGCGCGAGCTCGGCGCGGCCGGCTGGATCGGCCTGGGCTGGCCCGAGCCGTACGGCCGCGGCGCCAGCATCGCCGAGCAGGTCGTGTTCTTCGAGGAGTACGCGCGGGCTGGCGGCCCGGGCCGGCTGAGCCACATCGGCGAGTACCTGCTCGCACCCACGCTCATTGCGCACGGCACCGAGGAGCAGCAGGCGCGGTTCCTGCCGCCGATCGCGCGGGGCGAGGAGCTGTGGTGTCAGGGGTACTCCGAGCCGGAGGCCGGCTCCGACCTCGCCGGCGTGCGCACCCGGGCCGAACTGACCGACGGCGAGTGGCGCGTCACCGGCCAGAAGGTGTGGACGTCCCTGGCACACATCGCCGACTGGTGCTTCGTGCTGGCCCGCACCGGCCCCGGCGAGCGCAAGGCCGACCTGTCCTACCTGCTGGTCCCCATGCGCCAGGACGGCGTGCGGGTCCGCCCGATCGTGCAGCTGACCGGCACGTCGGAGTTCAACGAGGTCTTCTTCGACGCCGCGGTCACCGACGAGGCCAACGTCGTCGGCTCCCCCGGCGACGGCTGGCGGGTCGCCACCAGCACCCTCGCCTTCGAGCGCGGCGTGGCGACGCTCGGCCAGCAGGTCGGCTTTGCCCGCGAGCTCGACGCGGTGGTCGCACGGGCCGCACTCTGCGATCCGCTGGTCGCCGACCGCGTCGTCGCCGCCTGGGCGGGCCTGCAGGGCCTGCGCCACCACGCGCTGCGCACCCTGTCGGCCACGGAACCCGACCCGACCGCCGCCTCGGTGGCGAAGCTGCTGTGGGCAACCTGGCACCAGTCGCTGGGCGAGCTGGCCCTGGCCGTCGACGGCCCGTCGGCAACGGTGCTGCGCGGCGCGCCGTACGAGCTCACCGACGCCCAGCACCTGTTCCTGTTCACCCGCGCCGACACCATCTACGGCGGCTCGAACGAGATCCAGCGCAACATCATCGCCTCGCGCCGGATGGGAGCGTCCACAGTGGAC
Source organism: Dactylosporangium darangshiense (assembly GCF_039537565.1). Taxonomy (NCBI): domain Bacteria; kingdom Bacillati; phylum Actinomycetota; class Actinomycetes; order Micromonosporales; family Micromonosporaceae; genus Dactylosporangium; species Dactylosporangium darangshiense. The sequence goes on along the minus strand of NZ_BAABAT010000009.1, from coordinate 158,990 downwards.
TTCGCGGGAGAGTTCACCCCGGAGCAGGCGGCGCTGCGCGACTCGGTGCGGGCCTTCCTGGCCTCGCCCGGGTACAGCTGGGAGCGCCTGACCGGCGAGCTCGGCCTGACCGCCCTGCCCATCGCCGAGGAGCACGGCGGCTTCGGCGCGACGTTCGTCGAGGCCGGCATCGCCCTGGAGGAGGCCGGCGCCGCCCTGCTGGCCGCCCCGCTGCTGTCCACCACCGCCGCCGCCCTGTCCCTGGACCCCGCACTGCCCGCCGCCGCGGCCCTGCTGCCGTCGCTGGCGGAGGGCACGACGATCGCGGCCCTCGCGCTGGGCGGCGGCGTCACCTTCGACGAGCGCACCGGTGTGCTGGACGGCCGCGTCGAGCACGTCCTGGACGGCGATGCCGCCGGCGTCTTCATCGTCGAGGCCGCCGGCTCCCTCTACGCCACCGACGCCGCGGTGGCCCACCCCGTCCCGACCCTGGACTCGACCCGCGGCCAGGCCACCGTCGTTTTCACCGCGGCACCCGCCCGCCTGGTCGCCCCGGCCGGCGCCCAGCACGCCCTGGACGTGCTGCACGCGGCTCTGGCCGCCGAGTCCGTCGGCGTGGCCCGCGCTGCGCTGCGCATCGCGGTCGAGCACCTCCAGACCCGCCACCAGTTCGGCGTCCCGTTGTCCACCTTCCAGGCCCTCCGTCACCGCGTCGCCGACCTGTACGTGCTCCTCGAACAGGCCACGTCCACGGCCCGTCACGCCCTGCGGGTGGCCGGCACCGAGGAGTTCGCGCTGGCGGCACCCCTGGCGAAGCTGTCGGCCACGGAGGCGGCGTTCACGCTGACCCGCGAGGCGATCCAGCTGCTCGGCGGCATCGGGTTCACCTGGGAACATTCCGCCCATCGGTACCTCAAACGCGCCGCCGCCAACCACCTGCTGGCCGGCGACCCGGCGTCCCTGCGCCGCCTCCTGCTGGCCAGGGCCTTCGCGTAGGGTTCGGGTGTGACACCCCCTGCCGTGCCGGACAGGTAGGGGGTATGGAACCCAAGGAAGTTCGTACATGAGCGGGCGCGAGGAGCGCTTTCGCGCCTTGCACCGCGACACCTACGCCGACCTCTTACGCTTCGTGGAGCGCCGGGTCCCGGAGGGTGAGGCCGAGGACATCGTCTCCACGGTGTACCTGACGGCCTGGCGCCGCTTCGCCGACATGCCGTCGGACGCCCGCCCATGGCTGTTCGCCGTGGCACGGAACACCATGGCGAACGGCGCGCGCGGCTGGTTGCGCCGCCGCGCCCTGGACGTCCGCCTGGCGGCCCGCGAGCCGCTCGACACCGAGGACAACACGGCCGCGGCGGCGACCCGCATCGACCTGGACCGCGCCTGGCGTTCCCTGACCGCGGCCGACCGCGAGGTCCTCGCCCTGGTCGCCTTCGACGGCCTGACGACGGAACAGGCGGCGACGGTACTCGGCTGCCGCCGCACCACGTACGCCATGCGCCTGACCCGTGCCCGCCAACGCCTGCGAGCCGCCCTGGACGGCCCCGCGGCACCGACCCCCGCCATCACTCGAACGGAAGCCCTGAAGGAGCGGTCATGGACGCAGGCATGAAGGACCTCGAATCGCTGGCCGTTCTCGACCCGTCGCGCGGCCGCGAACCCACCGACGCCGAGTGGACCCGCTCGCGGGCCTTCATCGAGCGCACCATGGCCACGTCGGAGGGGCGGCCGGCCCGGCACCGGGCCGCGCGCTGGCTCGTGGTCGGCGCCGCCACCGTGGCCACGGGGGCCGCGGCGGCCGTGATCGTGCCCGCGGTGCTGCCCGGCACCGCACAGAAGGCCATGGCCGCCTGGACCGCGGTGCCGACGGCCCGCACCGGCGACCAGGTCCTCCCACAGGCCCGCGAGTGCGCGGACAACGAGGTCGGCGGCCGTTCCGCGACGGTGCGCCCCGACGACGTCGTCCTCGCCGAGCAGCGCGGCATCGCAACCCTGCTCATCATGCGCAAGTCCGGCAAGATCGTGGAGTGCCTGAGCGCGGGCGGCCACAACCTCGCCTCGATGGGCCTCATCGACGACGGCCCGCTCCCGGCGCCGCCGCCCGGCCAGGTCAGCCTGGAGACGATGAGCTCGATGGGCAACCGCGGCCACGAGTGGTCCAACATCATCGGCCTCGTCGGCCCCGGCGTCACCGGGGTCGAGGTGCGCCTGGACAACGGCCGCGTCGTGCAGGCCAGCGTCAAGGCCGGCTGGTGGGCGGCCTGGTGGCCCGGCCCCGAGGGCGGCGATTTCGACCACCTCACGGTGATCGTCCACACCGCCACCACGACCACGAGCCGCCGCCCCTCCGAGCTCCCGTAGCCGGATTCTGTTGATGAGCGCCCCGGAACGCGTTCCGGGGCGCTCATCTCATTCGTCGGCCGCGAACATGCCGGCGGGGACGCCGGCGATCTCGATCTCGCGCCAGATCGGGCGCCACTGCGGCAGTTCGTGGTAGCGCCGCAGCGCGGCGAGGCCGCTCAGCCAGCCTGCCCAGCCCGGGTATGGCGGGTTGGTGGGGTCGAACCCGCTCTGCGTCGAGGTGAGCCGGGTCTTGCCGTCCGACCCCTCGAGCTCCCAACTGGAGGTGACGCCGTCGGCGAACCGCAGTGTCGCCTTGCGACCCGGCTCGAACTCGACGAACTTGATTCCCCCGGGATCCAGGTCGAAGCCGCCCATCGCGAAACGGCCGCCCACATAGGGCTCGATGTCGACGTTGGCGCCGGACCACTTGCGGTACTGCTCCGCCTGGGTCATCGAGTCGAACACCTCGTCCGGCGTCGCGTCGATCACCACCGAGGCGCGCAGCTCGGCCGACGTGAAGTCACACTTGGGCGTCGGCTCACGACCGGCCAGATAGTCGGCCAGGTTGGCGATCGCCAGCGTCCAGAACGTCTGCAGCGCTCCGCGGGGACCGGCGGTGTCGGCCAGGATCTCCTCGAAGCTGGGCAGGTCGGTCTGGCTCAGCGTGACCAGCGTGCCGTCCTCGTCCTCGGCCACCTCGAACTGCGACGTGGTCTCCACGCCGTCGACGGTCCAGGCGAACCGGATGGTGCGCTCGTCCACGTGCAGCACGCGCTGGTGCGGCTCGGCGCCGTCCGGCGTGAAGCGGCCCCAGAACTCGTACCTGCCGGGCAGGTCGACCTCGGCGTGCTCGGCCAGCCACACACGTAACGCGGCCGGATCGGTCAGCGCCTCGTACGTGACCTTCAGCGGGGCCGGAACGACCGCGCGCAGGCGCAGGTCAGGCTCGATCATCGGGATCTCCCTTCGGATAGCAGGCGACGGCGAGGCGGAACGCGTCGCCCTCGGCACCGCCGTAGCGGGTGAACAGGTCCTGCAGCATCTGCTGCAACTCGTCGAGGAACGCCTTGCGATGCTCCGGGCGCACCCGGATGTCCCCGGACATGGCGATCGAGGGCAGGTCGGGCCGGGTGAGGTCGAGCGCGGCGACGTCCGCCTGCACGTCCTCCATCAGGTCGACCAGGTAGCCCAGGCTGAGTTGGTCGCGGGCCTGGCGCAGGCCGATCCGGCCCACCAGAGCGGGTGACAGCCAGTAGGACCGGCCGGCCGCTTGGTAGATCCCCTCGTGGATTCCGCGCACCCGGCGCTCGGCCACCTGACGGACCAGGCCGGCCTCCAGCAGGCGCTTCACGTGGTAGTAGACCCGCTGCGGGGTCTGGTCGAGCTCGACCGCGACCTCGGTGCACGACCGGGGCTCGGCGAGCTGCCGCAGCACTTCGATCCGCTGCGGCTTGAGCAGGGCCTCAGCCTGCTCGATCTGGTCGAGGTAGACGACGTCTCTCATGACGAAAATCAGTCTTTACGTAAAACATTTTTTTGTCAATGGGGCGTTGTTGCCGAGCGGCGGGGCTGCCGTAGCTATTTGAGGACGTCGTCGAGGAAGTCCGCGCTCGCCTCGGTGAGCGTCCCGACCTCGACGGAGGCGCCGGTGAAGACGTGACCGGCGCCTTCGACGGGCAGCACGTCGCACCGCACACCCTGCGCCCGCAGCGCCTCGGCAAAGGCGACCGCCTCCGCGAACGGCACGGTCTCGTCCTCGGTCCCGTGCACGAGCAGGAACGGCGGCGCGTCCGGGTGGATGTTGTGCATGGGACTGGCGAGCCGCGCGAAGGCCGTGCGCTCGGCCAGCGGCCCGCCGAGCAGGATCGCCGGGAACATGAACGGGTCGTCCTGGTTCTCCAGCGTGGACAGGTCCGCCGGGCCGTACCACAGGACGACGGCCTGAATCGCGGTGTCGCCGGTGCCGGTGAGCGCGGCGACCGCCGCGATCTGGCCGCCGGCCGACTCCCCCAGCACCGCGAAGCGCCCCGGGTCGATCCGCAACGCCTCGGCGTGGTGACGCAACCAGCGCACGGCCGCGTCGACGTCGGCCTGCTGCGCGGGGTACGTGGCCTCCAGCGCCAGCCGGTAGTCGACGTCGGCGACAGCGTACCCCCGGGCGACCATGCGCTCGTGGAACCGCTGGTCCACCGTCCACACGCGACTGCCGGTCATCCAGCCCCCGCCGTGCACCCACAGCAGGACCGGGAACGGGCCGTCGCCGGGCGGCACGTGCAGGTCGAGGTGCAGCGGCCGGTACCCGAGCGGGGTCGAGACCACACAGTTGGCGTGAGTGAGCGTCGAGCGCGGTTCCGGAACGGGATGAAAGTCGGCCACCGTCACATCATGCCGTTGCCGCCCGCCCCGCGGGTGCCGCTCCGCCGCCTACCGCCGCAGGTCCGGCGCCGACGTGGCGTTGAGGTCGCGCATGCTCACTGGACGAAGTCGGCCGCGGTCATGCCGGCCGGATGCCCGGGCGGCCACTGCACCAACTCGATCCGGTAGCCGTCGGGATCGGTGAGCCACGACGTCCGCATCCCCGCCCCCAGCTCCGCCGGCGGCTCAGCGACGATCCCCCTGCTTGCAAGCTCGTCAATCGTGCCGGCGAGGTCGTCGACCTGCACGACGAGATGGTTGACGGCACCGATGTCCTGGACCGGCCGCGCGGGATCGTGCACGAGCTCGAGACTGACGAACGGATCGCCGGGCAGCTGCAGCATGGTCAGACTGCCGAACGCCGTATCGGGGACAGTGCCGACAGTGGCATACCCGATCGCGGTGTAGAAGGCGAGCGAGCGTTCCAGGTCGCTCACCCGAAGCCCGAGGTGCAACATGCGCATGCTCAGTAAGTTAGTGTCGGCGGAACCGGTCGTCATTCGGTGGTCCAGACCGCAGGCGAAACGAGTAGCCTGCTTTCGGTGACGGATGGACACGGTATCCGGGGAGTCATGTTCGACGCCGGAGGCGTGTTGACGCGGCCGATCGGTGGGCGGTGGAATCCCCGGTACGACTTCGAGGGCATCGTCGTCACCCATCACCCTCACGTGCCACAAGACCTGTTCCCCGAGGCCATCGAGGCGGGGCAGCGCTTCCTGGACGCATCGACGGTCACGGCCAATCGCACCGAGTACCACCGGACGATGCTCCGCGTGCTCGGCATCGACCACCCGTCGCAGAGGCTGCTGCGGCAACTGGAGGCGCCGGCCGCCGAGCCGGTCATCGAGCCGTACCCCGACGTTCGCCGCGTCCTCGACCGGCTGCAGCAGTGGGGCGTCCGCATGTCAGTCGTCTCCGACAACTGGGCCGGCCTGGAGGCCACGTTCGCCGGGCTGGACATCCGGCACTACTTCCGAGGGTTCGCGATCTCCGAGATCCTCGGATGCCGCAAACCGGACCCGCGGATGTACGCCGAAGGCAGCCGCCCACTCGGGCTCGAACCGCGCGAATGCCTGTTCATCGACGACGACCCGCAACTCGTCGCCGCCGCCAAGGACCTCGGATATCAGGGCGTCACCCTCGACCGCGACGCGCAGCGCAGCCCCGCAAGCGACGTCATCACCTCGTTGGACGATCTCCTCCCCGTCATCGAGGCACGGCGTCGGCACTCGCCGTCGTGACATTCGGGCTGCGGCGCGGTGTCGTGCTCGCTCGGGCTCAGGCCAGCTCGAGGACGATGCCGTCCTCGGGCTCCCGGCCGCCCGCACCGTGGTCGTGGATGATGGCGACGATCTCGTCGAAGAGTGTCGGGCCTGTTTTCTGCCGCGCGCTGCTGATCCGGGCCTGGACGTGCGGGTGGTTGGACGGATGGGAGGTCAGCAGCATCTTCTCGAGCCGCACCAGCGTCGCGGTGTAGCCGAGCGCGTCGCGGGACAGGTCGGAGTTGATCCACCGCAGCGTCCAGCCGCCCTCGGGCGTGCCGAAGCCTCCTCGGAGAATGTCGTTGAAGGCGTCCAGGTTTCCGTGCCAGGTGTAGTCGGTGAGGAGCTTCGAGAACTCGCGGGTGAAGCCCTCGAAGTCGGAGAATGCGGCGCCGTCGATCACCAGCACGGGGCGGGGCGGCATGATGCGTCAGCCCAGTGACGCGCTTGCCGCGCGTAGCCGGTTCAGGGCCGCCAGCGCGTAATGCGCGAGATCGAGCTCGGCGGTCGCATCGGTCTCGGACCACTCGGCGTAGCCGCGCTTGAAGGCGAGTAGGCCGATCTCGGCCGCCAGGTCCGCCGTCGGGGCGGGGACGCCTCGGGACACCAGGGCGGTTGCCATGGCGGCCGCGAGGCTGACGCTCTTCAGGGCGTCGCGCTCCTGGAGTTCGGTGCTCGCGGCCACGGCCGCCTTCAGGCGTGGGCCGAGCTGGCGGTTCATGGGGCCCATCGCGGACGAGGCGCGCTCCAGGCCGGCGGCGACGGCCTCGAGTGGGGTGGCTTCCGGGGGTGCATCGGCGATGCCCTCGGACAGCAGGCGGCTCAACGCGTCCTGGCCGGCGACCAGGAGCTCGCGCTTGTCGTGGAAGTGGCGGAAGAAGGTGCTTTTCGTGACGCCGGCGCGCTCGGCGATCTGGGCGACCGTCGTGGCGTCGTAGCCCTGCTCGGTGAACAGGTCGACGGCGGCAACGACGAGTCGTTCGCGCGCCCCCGGTTCCCATCGAGCCATACAGCGATCATAGGTGACGGGACTTTTGTCTCATCACCCTGGTAGGGTGACGGGACAAGAGTCCCATCACCCTGGAAGTAAAGCGAGAGAAGCATGCACGTCTTCGTCACCGGTGGAACCGGGCTGATCGGGTCCGCCGTCGTCGCCGAGCTGCTCGGCAACGGGCACACCGTCCTTGGGCTGGCGCGCTCCGAAGCGTCGGTGCTGGCGCTCGAAGCGGCCGGCGCCGAAGCGCTTCGGGGAGGGCTCGGCGATCTGGACGTCCTCAAAGAGGGGGCCGCCCGGGCCGACGGGGTGATCCACCTGGCCTTCGCCAACGACTTCAGCAGCGCCGATGCCCTCGCGCGGGCGGTCGCCGAGGAGAGTGCCGCGGTCGCGACCCTGGGCGAAGCGCTCGTCGGCAGCGACCGGCCCCTCGTCACGGTCTCCGGGACGCCCTGGGTCCCGGGGCGGGTCTCCACTGAGGCGGACCCGGTGCCGACCGACGGGCCGGTCGGCGGGCGCGGCCGCACGGTCATGGGCGTCCTCGGGCTGGCCGCGCGTGGGGTCCGGAGCACGGCGGTGCGGCTGCCGCGCACGGTCCACAACGAAGGCAAGGGCGGGTTCGCCGGGTTGCTGACCGGGATCGCGCGCCGGACCGGGGTGTCCGGCTACCCGGGCGACGGCACCCAGCGCTGGCCGGCCGTGCACGCGCTCGACGCGGCGGTGCTGTTCCGGCTGGCCCTGCAGGGCGCGCCGGCCGGGAGCGTCTGGCACGCCGTGGCCGACGAAGGCGACGCGGTGCGCGACATCGCGGCGGTCATCGGGCGGCGGCTCGGGCTGCCCGTCGAGGCGGTGCCGCAGGAGACCTACGGGCCGCTCGGCCCGATCTTCGCGACCGACCAGCCCTCGTCCAGCGCCCGCACGCAGGAGGGGCTCGGCTGGAAGCCGACCCACCCGAGCCTGCTCGAGGACCTGGAGAACATCATGGAACGGTGAAGTCGAGGCTGCGGACGCTCCACGTCGACGACCGGGAGTACACCTGGAAGGCCGACGTGCGGGCGGCGCCCGGTCCGGACGGCTACCGGCATCGCTGCATCCGCATCCGGGTCTGGTGCGGCGGCAAGACCGGCCGGGCCCTGCAGGCGGACGTGGTCGAGCGGCCGCAGCCGGACCCGGCCGGGGAACCGTATCCGTATCCGGCCGCTGCGGACGTCCGCGCACTCATCGAGCACGGCCTGCAAACCGGCTGGGTGCCGGCGGCCCGCGGCGGCACGTTCCAGGTCACGTCGGGGGCCGGCGTGACACTGCCCGGCTTCGCGATCACCGACCTGCTCTGGATCAGCGAGCAGCGCCGGACCTAGGGAGCGCCGACCGCTCAAGGACACGACACGATCGCGCAACGCCACCTTCGCGCCACAGCCAGCCGAGCGCCCGCCGAAGCCGGGGCGGCTCCTCGTCGTCGGGAGCGCCGTTGTGATTTTGAGGGGGTTCGGGTGGAGCGAAGCTCCCCCGGGCGAGCGCAGCGAGCAATGAAACAGCGAGCTATGAAACAGCCGTCTTCAGGACGCCCATCTTCGACTGGTACGCCGCGTCCAGGGCCTTGCCGCCGTCCTCGCACGTGGCCACGACCTCGCCGCGGACCAGGACGTAGCCGCGGTCCACGCCGCTGCGCACCGCGCCGAGTGCGGGCTCGGCCATGAGGACCGCGACGCCGTCGCGGGCCAGCTGGGTCACGGTGCGCAGCAGCTCCTGCACGACGAGCGGGGCCAGGCCGGTCATCATCTCGTCGAGCAGGAGCACCCGCGGCGAGCCCATGAGCGCGCGCGAGACGACGAGCATCTGCTGCTCGCCGCCGGAGAGCACGCCGACGAGGCTGCGCAGGCGGGTGCGCAGGATCGGGAAGCGGTCGATCGCGGTGTCCACGGCGGACTTCGGCAGGCGCAGCAGCTCCGCCATGACCTGCAGGTTGTCGGCGACGTTGAGCTTGGGGAAGAGCTGGCGGCCCTGCGGTACCACGGCGATGCCCGCCCTGGCCCGCGCGGCCGGCTTGAGGCGGCTGACGTCCTCGCCGTCGAGGAACACGCGGCCGGTCGAGGTGACGGAGCCGTAGGCGGCCAGCAGGGCGCTGCTCTTGCCGGCGCCGTTGGGGCCGACGAGCGCGGTGACGACGCCGCCGGGTGCGGTCAGGTCGAGGCCGGTGACGGCGCCCGCGTGGCCGTAGCGGACGGTCAGGCCCTCCAGCCGCAGCTCATGAGACGACATGCGGCACGTCCTCCTCCGCCTCGGCGGGGTCGGCGACCCCGAAGTACACCTGCTGCATCTGCGGGCTGTCCAGGCACGCCCGCGGCTCGCCGTCGAACACGGCGCGGCCGCGGTCCAGGAGCATGATCCGGTCGACGAGCCCGGCGACGAGGTCGACGTTGTGGTCGACCAGGATGACGGCGTGGCCCCGGCGCTGTACCGTGCGGACCACCTCGACGATCCCGTGCACGCCGCCCGCGTCGGAGCCGGCGAACGGCTCGTCGAGCAGCAGCACCAGCGGGTCCTGGCCGAGCGCGCGGCCGACCTCGACGAGGCGCTGCTCGCCCAGGGACAGGTCGCCGGCCGGGCGGTCGAGGCCGTCGATGCCGAGCTCGTCGGCGAGGGCCTGCACCGCCTCGGCGTCGGCGCTCGAGTGCGGCCGCAATGCGCCGGCGAAGGCGCCGGCGATCATCTGCCACACGGTGCCGTGCCGGCGGGCGGCCCGGCCGAGCAGCAGGTTGTCGGCGACGCTGAGCTCCAGCGCCAGCTGCGGGTACTGGAACGTGCGGGCCAGGCCGGCCTTGGCGCGCCGCGCGGCCGGGCCGGCGAGGCGCTGGCCGCGCAGGGTCAGCGCTCCCTCGGTGGCCGGCTGCGCGCCGGAGATGAGGTCGACCAGGGTCGTCTTGCCGGCGCCGTTCGGCCCGACGAGGCCGAGGATCTCGCCGGCCGCGAGCGTGAACGACACGTCCTGCAGGGCGGTCACGCCGCCGTAGCGCTTGGTCAGGCCCTCGCCGACCAGAAGAGTCTCAGCCACGTCGTCCTCCCACGAGGCGGGCCAGGCGGGCGGCGTATCCGATCACGCCCTGCGGCGCGAGCAGCAGGATGACGAGCACCCCGAGGGCAAGGATCAGCGTGCCGCTGGTCTCGATGACCGGGAAGTTGAGGGTCAGCTCGACGGCGATGACCGCGCCGAGCACCGCGCCCCACGGGGTGGCCGAGCCGCCGATGAGGGGCATGAAGATGGCCAGGAACACCAGGTTGAGCGTGAACGTGTCGGGCGTGACGCTGCCGGCCGAGTAGGTGAACAGCCCGCCGCCGACGGCCGCGATCGCGGCGCCGATGGCCAGTGCCACGAGGTTCATGACCGGCACCCGCACGCCGGCGGCCTCCACGGCGCGGGGCGCGTCGCGCATGGTGCGCACGACCACGCCCCACGGCGACATCCGCAGCCGGTCGAGCAGGAAGGCGATGGCGCAGACGACCACGACCGAGCCGATGACGACCTGGTAGTGCGACGGCTCCCAGCCGAGGAAGTTGAGCTTGCGCAGCGAGCCGAGGCCGCCGGAGCCGCCGGAGAGGCCCTCGGCGTCGACGAGCAGCGCGGTGAAGGCCATGCCGAACAACAGGGTGACGGCGGCGAGGAAGAACCCGGACAACCGCCGGGTGGCCAGGCCCAGCAGCACCGCGACGGCGGCCGCGACGACCGGGCCGGCGATCCACGCCAGCACCAGCGGGAGGCCGGTGCGGGTCGAGAGCAGCCCGACGGCGTACCCGCCGATGCCCGCGTAGGCGCCGTAGGCCATCGACAGCGAGCCGGCCATGAGGTACGGCACGTACATGCCGAGCGCCACCAGTGCGTAGGTCGCCGTCGTGGTGACCAGCGTCTGGCGGTAGCCGTCGGCGCCGACCCACAGCAGGATCAGGGCCGCGACGACGACGCCGCCGATGAGGCCGAGGGAGCCGGGGACGCGTTGTTTCATGCTCGGATCCTTCGAACGAAGAGGCCGCTCGGTTTGAACGCGAAGAACAGCAGGGCGACCAGCAGCAGGCCGTAGACGTGTGACTGGCCGCCGAAGTAGTACGGCACGAAGACCTCGACCAGGCCCAGCAGGACGCCGCCGGCCAGCGGCGCCCACACCGAACCGGTACCGCCGACGACCATCGCCAGGAACCCCGACAGGGCCCAGCTCAGCCCGGACAGCGAGCTGACGCCGGCCTTCGGCGCGAACAGCAGGCCGGTGATGCCGGCCAGCAGGCCCGAGAGCAGGAAGGCGATCAGCCGGACCCGGTTGACCGGCAGGCCGAGCAGGCCCGCGGCGTGCGTGCTGTCGCCGACGGCGCGCAGCAGGCGGCCGGTGCGGGTGTACCGGATCCAGACCGCCGCCGCCGCGAACGCCACCACGGTGAAGCCCAGGAGCAGCACCGTGCTGGGCTGCGCCACCGTGTCGCCGATCGACACGGGGTCGAACGTCACCAGATTCTGGCCCGGCAGGGTGGTGTAGCCGAAGAGGTACCCGCCGAGCTGCTGGATGGCGAAGAGCACTGCGGCCACGGCCACCAGCGCCGGTAGCTCGCCGCGGCCGGAGCGGCGCTGGACCTGCCGGACCACCGCCAGCTCCGTCACCGCGGCCAGTGCCGCCGAGGCGAGCACGGCCACCGCGGCGGCGGCCCACACGTTCATGTCCTCGTAGAGCACGAGGTATGAGGTGCACAGGCCGCCGACCATGGCGTACGTGCCGATCGCGAAGTTGAAGAACCCGGCGCCGACGAGCACCAGATAGTAGGCCAGCGCGAGCAGGCCGAAGAAGCATCCCATCTCCAGCGCGGACAACCAGAGCTGCAACTGGCCCACGACACCGCCTCCTTGCCTGGTGGGTTATTACTTGTTACACGGGGGCTGGTAGGTCGCCCAGGGACCTTTCGGCTTGTTGTCCGAGCCGAATTCGACGAGGGACAGGCCGCACGCACCGTCAGCTCCCAGGTGCTTGTCGGCGCCGAAGCTCAGCGTGAAGTTCGACTGACCGAAGGTGGCCGGGTAGGCCTTGATGCTCTGGATGGCCTCGTTGAGCTTCTTCGAGTCGTCGACCCCGCCGGCCTTCTCGATGGCCTGCTTGAGCAGTTGCACCGAGTCCCACGCCTGCGCGTCGTACGCGGTGATGTCGTAGTCCTTGCCGTTCTTGTCCTGCAACAGCTTCACCAGCGCCTGGGTGCGCGGGTTGTCCGTGTTGATCGAGCCCATGAAGATGAGCCCGTTGAGCGCGTTGGGCGCGGCGAGCTTCCACGACGCGGGCTGGTTGCCGATGGAGGCGAGCGAGAACCGCTTGGTGCCGGCCATCTGGCTGGCGAGGGTGTTCTGGGCGAGCACCTCGAACGCGCCGCCGACGCTGGTCACGAGTACGGCATCCGGCTTGGCGTTCTTGAGCCTCGCCACCTGGGCGGACAGGTCACTGGCGTTGGACGCGCCCTTCTCCGTCGCCACGAACTGCACGCAGCTCATGCCGGCGAACAGGGCTTTGTCGAGCCCGGCAATGGTCGTGGTGTCGTCGGTGAGCACGCCGAGCTTGGTGATGCCGGCGGCCTTGAAGGCGCCGCAGTACACCTGGGCCCAGTCCGTCGTGGTGTTGGCCAGCATGTAGATGAGCTCGTTGTCCGGCGGCGCCACGAGCGTGGCGGTGACGCCGGTGGGGGCGATGGCGGGCAGGCCGAGCTGCGTGAGCGTGGGCTTGGCCTGAGCGACGGCGGCGCTGCCGCTCTGCAGGAGCAGCACCTTCGCGCCCTGGCCGGCAAGCTTCTGCAGCACGGCCGGCACCTTGGTCGGGTCGGACTCGTCGTTCTCGACGACGAGCTGCAACGGCCGGCCGAGCACGCCGCCCTTGTTGTTGATGTCCTGGACGGCGAGCCGGATCGTCTTGCCGGCGATCGTGCTGTAGGACGCGCCGGGCCCGGTGCTGTCCTCGTCCATGCCGATGATGATCGGAGCGCCGGTGGCGGTGCCGTTGTTGGGCTTGTCGTCACCCGCTTTGTTGCTGCACCCGGCCACCGCGAGCGCCGTGAGCGCCAGGCAGCCGACGATACGACGAGACCTCGTCGCTAAAACGCCCATGTGTACCCCTGTCGGAATTATACGAATCGTCAGCCTCGGGCGGATTGATCACTCGATTCAAAACCTAACAAGCGCTTGGTTTATACATCTTGGCGAGGCCCGCGGAAGGTGTCAAGGATGCCGGCGATACGCGGACGTAACAGAACCGTCAACCACGCGGCACGTTGAGCAGCGCCTCCAGTAACACCTGAGGGCTCGGCATCGCTGGTTCGGCCGGGTCAGTGGGCCGAGAGATGGCCCAACAGCGTGCGTGCGTGGCGCCGGGCGCCGACCAGCGCGGCGTGGCGGCGGGCCAGTCCCTGGGACGTGATCACGGCCGGCGGCCGGTCGGACTCGTCGGCGACGCGCAGCAGCAGGTTGACGGCGAACGGCTCGACGATGTCCGCGTCGCGGACCCGGCCGGTCATGTCGAAGCGCACCTGCGTGTCCGGCGTGGCGAGCGCCAGCGATGCGAGGTCGAAGCCGGCCAGGTACACGCCGGCGTCGGCGAAGTCGGTCAGCGCGAGGCGGTCCGAGGGCAGGCGCACGACGTCCTGCGGGGTGAGGTTGCCGTGCGCGAACGTGCGGTCGTCACCGCAATGGCGCAGCGCCGCGCGCAGCTGCCGCGCGTCCAGCGCCGTCAGCCGGCCACGCCGCTCGTGCCGGGCGATCCAGGCCTCGTAGTCGACCGACCAGGCCCGGGCGTCGGCCGGGGACGGGAGCCACGAGGACAGCAGCGCGGCGGTGCGCATGACCTCGGCCCACACGCCCGGCGGCGGGGCGTCGTCGCGGTCACGCTGTAGCGGCTCGCCGATCGCGCGGCTCACGACGAGGACCCGGTCGTCGTGCCAGCGGTACTCGTCGGCGGGGACCAGCGGCGGCGTGCGCCGGAAGGCCCGCGCGACCGCGATGCGGTGCCGGAAGCGCTCCACCGCCGGCGGGTCTTCGACGGTGCGGATGAGCACGGCCACCGGCTCGCCGCTCCAGCGGCCGGCCAGCACGACCTCCGCCGCGGCGTTACGCAGCGGCGGGCGGCGGTCCAGCGTCAGGTCGGCCGGCAGCTCACGCGGTGTCCACAGCACGGGCCCGGCCGCCTGCGCCGCGGGCAGCGCGAGCCGGCGAACCGGGCCGACCGGGCGGAACCGGCTCGCCAGGCCCGCCTCGAACCGGCGCGGCATGGTGCCGGGGTCGCGCGAGCCGTCGGCGCCGGCCGGCGTGGCGGGCGCGGCGACGCTCAGGGCGCGCAGCTTGCGGGCGCAGCGGTCGGCGATGCGGTGCAGGCCGGCGAGCTCGCCGGTGGTCCAGGCGCGCGGCCGGGCGTCGATGGCGCACAGAGCGCCGAGCACGTGGCCGCCGCGGCCGTAGACGGGCGCGCCGGCGTACGCGGCGACGCCGAGGTCGCGGATCGCGTCGCTGGTGTGCAGGACCGGGTCGCGGCTGGTGTCGGCGATGGCCAGCGGCGCGCGGGCACCGACGACGTACTGGCAGATGGAGTGCGTCAGCGGGATCTCCCTCCGCTGCTGCCACGGCTCCGGCAGCCCGACCGAGCCGGGCACGATCTGCCGGGACCGCTCCACGAGCACGAGCAGGACGATCGGCACGCCCAGCACGCGCCGGGCCTGGCCGACCACGTGATCGAACCACGGATGAGGGGCCGCGCCGAGCCCGGTGGCCGCCACGGCGTGCAGCCGGGCGGCGTCGTGCACCGCCGTGGCGGCACCCAGCACGTCGATCACGAATCCTCCAGATCGATCCGCTCCCCCTCCCCTGGTGTATCCCGCCGGTCGTTTGCCCTGGTATCGGCCACGTGGCTGCGTTCGGCGGGAAAGCGGCCACGACACGGCCGCAATGGTGCCGGGCGGGCCGCCACCGCCGGTGCCGATCCGGTATGCATCCATTGATCCGGTGAACATCGATGACCGGACAGGTGAGCGCCAGCTGCCGATCCGGCAAGAATTCCAGCAATCATCGCAATCGGTAGACACATCTCCACGCGTTGTTGCATCGTCGGCATGACCCCGTGTAGCTACACCGTCGCGTTGGGCAGACTCCGACGGGTCGGGCCTGGGCCAGGATGGGAGCGAGGCGATGGACCGCCGAACCATGCCGCACTGCGCTCAATCGGAAGACGCTCAAACGGAAGACGACTGCGCAACCGTGCCGTCATGACCGGCGGGACAGGCCCGCGGGCGGACACGACCCGGGCAGTGCTCCACCGGCCCCGGCTCGTCGCCGCACTCAACGCCGCCGTCCGCGCCGAGGCGCCGCTGCTGTCGGTCTACGGGCCGGCCGGGGCGGGCAAGAGCACACTGCTGCTGGACTGGCTGGGGCAGCTGCCGGCCCGGGCCGCGGCCGTGCTCGTCGAGCCGCTCGGCGCCGGCGCCCGCGTGAGCCGCCGGCGGGGCGTGACCGAGACGGTCGGCCTCGACGAGATGCCGGACCTGGTCGAGGACCTGCGCGGCGCCCGGCCGGGCATCGTGGTGGTCGACGGCATCGACGCATTCGCCGACCCGGCGGCACTGCGGCGGCTGTTGCCGGCCGGCCCGCAGCTGTACGTGGTCCTCGCGGGCCGGCACGGGCCGGAGCGGGCCGTGCCGGCCGTCGCCGCGCACGACCTGCGGCTGACCAGCGCCGAGACCGCGCAACTGTGTGCGCTGCGAGGCGTGGAGATGGGCCCGGCGACGGCGCGACGGCTCTACGCCGTCACCGACGGGTGGGCGGCCGGCGCGGCAATCGCCGTCGAGATGCTGCAGTACGGCTCGTACGACACCCAGCAGCAGCTCGACGAGATCCTGCGCACCGGGGCGGACCTCGCCGCGTACCTCGAGCAGGAGGTCCTCGCCGCCTTCCCGCGGGAGGTGCGCGACGCGATCCTGGCCGCGAGCATCCTCACGTCCGTCAACGCCGAGCTGCTCGCCGCCATGACCGGGCGCCCGGCCAGCGACGAGATGCTCAGCGGCCTCGCCGAGCACGACCGGTTCCTGGTCGCCCTGGACGACGCCTCCGGGTGGTACCGCTACCCGCGGCTGTGGGGCGCGGCCCTGCGCCACCGGCTCGGCACCACCAACCCGCAGCGGCTGCGCGCCCTGCACCGCAGCGCCGCCTGGTGGTACGCCGAGCACAGCGAGTGGGAGGAGGGCCGCCGCCACGCCGCCGCGGCGCTCGGGCCGGGCCTGTCCGATCCGATGCCCGTCGGCCGGCGCCGCCGCCGCCGGGAACCCGACGCGGTGCTCGAGGGCACCGGCCTGGACCGCGCCTGGCCGGCGCTGCGGGCCGGCGACCCGGTCCGGGCCCGCCGCCACCTCGACACCGTGCCCGACACGCGCCCCGGCGGCCCGGTGGCCATGGCCGCGGCGCGAATGGAAGCCGTCGCCGACTACCTGCAGGGACGGCTGCGCGCGGCGGCCCGCGCCGCCGCCGGCCTGCGCGCCGCCCTGCACGGCCGGGGCGTGGCTGACTCGCCCGAGGAGGGCTGGGCGTTGCTCACCCTCGCCGCCGTCGCCGTGGACCGCGGCGAGCCGGACCTGGCGCACGACCACCTCGACGAGCTGCTCATCCAGAACTGGCCGCCGGACCCGCAGCTGCAGGCCGGCGAGGCCTACCAGCGGCTGCGGGCCATCCAGCAGGCGGGCCGGTCCAGCGTCGCGCTGGCCTCGGTGGAGCAGATCATCGCGGACGAGACGGAGCGCCTGGTGGTACCCGTCTGGGCACCCCGGGCCACCCGCATCGAGCTGCTGCTGGCCCGCGGCCTCGTGCACGACGCCACCCGGCACCTCGAGGCCGACTGCGGCGAGTTCCCGCCCGTGGTCGCCGCGCTCGCCGAGGCGAGCCTGGCGCTGTCCGATCCCGCCGACCGGCGCGCCGCGTCCGCCGTCGAGCGGCTGCTGGCACCGTTCCTGGAGGGCCAGGGCTGCCTGACACACGCCGTCGAGGCGCGGCTGCTGCTGGCCCGCGCCGCCCGCCGCGCCGGCCGCGCCGAGGAGGCCGACCGGCTCGTGCACCGCGCCAGCGCCATGGCCGCCGAGGAGCACCTGCGCCACCCGTTCATCGTGCTGCGCATGCAGGACGAAGGCACCGAGACGACGGCGCGGCGGCGCTCCGCCGCACTGGCCGACCCGCCCGCGCCGGCGACGACGGTCGAGGGGCCCGTCGAGCTGACCGAGGCCGAGGCCGGTGTGCTGCACATGCTCGTCGGGTTCCTCACCCTGACCGAGATCGCCGCCGCGATGCACCTGTCACCGAACACCGTCAAGACGCACGTGGCCGCGATCTATCGCAAGCTCGGCGTCCACCGCCGCCGCGACGCGATCCGCCGCGCCCGCGAGCTCGGCCTCGTATGAGGCCTCGCGTGAGGCCTGGCGTGAGGCCTGGCGTGAGGTCTCGCGTGAGGCCTGGCGTGAGGCCTCGCGTGAACGCTACGGGCGCAGGGCCAGCTTGCCGACGGTGAGCCGGTCCCGCAGGTCGGCCAGCGCGCGCGGGCCGTCGGCGAGGTCGTAGACCGTCGGGCGCCCGGGCGGGTAGACCCCGGCGTCGACGAGCGCGCGCAGCTCGTCCAGCAGCCCGGCGTACAGCTCCGGCTCGGCCCGGGCCAGCACCCCGATGTGCAGCCCCATCACCTGGACCTGGTCGTCGAAGACGAGGCGCCGGTTCGTCACCGCCGCCTCGCCGGCGGCCTCCCCGAGCACCACGACCCGCCCGGTGATGCGCCGCGCCGCGGCCAGGCTCGCCGCGAACGCCGGCCCGCCGACGGACTCGAGGACCAGGTCGGCGCCGCGCCCTGCGGTGCGCCGCCGCACCTCGGCGGCGAGGTCGGCGGACGGGTCGAGGACGTCGTCGGCGCCGGCCGCGCGGACGGCCGCGTGCTTGGCGGGCGAGGCGATCCCGAGCACGGTCGCGCCGTAGTGGCGGGCGAGGCGCACGGCGGCCTGGCCGACCCCGCCGGCGGCGGCGTGGACCAGCACGGTCTCGGCGGGCGCGAGCCGGCCCAGGGTGCGCAGCGCCGCGAGCGCGGTCGCCCAGTTGAGCACCAGGCCGAGGGCCTGCTCGCCGGTCCAGCCGGCGGGCACCGGCGCGGCCGCGTCCGCCTGCATCGTCATGTACTCCGCGAACGCGCCGCACCCGGTGCCGACCACGGTTGTGCCCGCCGCGGGGCCGTCGACGACCTCGCCGGCGGCCTCGAAGCCGGCCAGGTACGGCGGGCACGGCCCGCCGCCGTAGGTGCCGTAGGTCTGCATGACGTCGGCGAAGTTGACGCCCGCCGCGGCGACCCGGACGAGGATCTCATCCGGGCCGGGGGTCGGCGGGTCGACGTCGACCAGGCGAAGGTCCTCGGGGCCGTTCCACGAATGCTGTCGCAGGGCTCGCATGCCGTGGAAGCTAGATCCTTACCATCTATGAGAGGGTCAAGGGAGGTGTGGCGTGCGGGACACCGCGAGCATCCTGCACGTGGACCTCGACGCGATGTTCGCCAGCGTCGAGCAGCGCGACAAGCCGTCGCTGCGCGGCCGGCCGGTCGTCGTCGGCGGCATCGGCGGGCGCGGGGTGGTGGCCACCGCCTCCTACGAGGCCCGGGCGTTCGGCGCGCGCTCCGCGATGCCGGTCGCCGAGGCCCGCCGCCGCTGCCCGCCCGGCACCGCGTTCCTGGCGCCGCGCTTCGCGGCGTACAAGCGCACGAGCCGGGTCGTCATGGACCTCCTCGCCGACGTCTCGCCGCTCGTGGAGGCGGTGTCGATCGACGAGGCCTACGTGGACCTCGCCGCGGCCGGGCACGCCGACCTCGGCGTCGACGCCGTCACCGCGATCGCGACCGCGCTCAAGGCCCGCATCGCCGCCGCGACCGGTGGCGTGACCGGCTCGGTCGGCGCCGGCACGTCGAAGCTCATCGCGAAGATCGGCTCCGACCTGCACAAGCCCGACGGGCTCACGGTGGTGGCGCCGGGCGCCGAGCGCGAGATGCTCGGCCCGCTGCCGGTGACGCGGCTGTCCGGCGTCGGGCCGGCGACCGCGGAACGGCTGCGCCGCGCCGGGGTGCACACCATCGGCGACCTCGCCGGCGTCGCCCTTGCCGACCTGCTGGAGCGCTTCGGGCAGGCGCACGGCGCGGCGCTGTACCGCCTGGCCCGCGCCGACGACGACCGGCCCGTCGTGGGCGAGCGGGAGACCAAGTCCGTGTCGGCGGAGGAGACCTTCGCCGCCGACATCGCCGACCGGGCCCGCCTCGGCGCCGAGCTGGACCTGCTGGCCACCCAGGTCGGCGGGCGGCTGCGCGCCGCCGGGCTGTCCGGGCGGACCGTCACCGTGAAGCTGCGGTACCCCGACTTCACCACCATCACCCGCTCCACGACCCGCACACAGCCCACGGACGACGCGCGGGTCATCACCCAGGCCGCCCGCCGGCTGCTGGCCGAGGTCGACGTCACCGGCGGCCTGCGCCTGCTCGGCGTCGGCGTCTCCGGCCTGAGCGAGTTCGCGCAGGACGACCTGCTGTCCCTGCTCGAACCCGCGGTGGCGCCGGCCGCGGAGGCGCCCGAGGAACCGGACACACCCGAGCCCGAGCCGGTCGAGGAACGCCCGGGCTGGCGCACCGGCGCGGACGTGCGCCACGACGAGCACGGCGCCGGCTGGGTCTGGGGCAGCGGCCTCGGCCGGGTGACGATACGCTTCGAAGGCCCCGACACCGGACCGGGCCCGGTGCGCACCTTCGCCGCCGACGACCCGTGCCTCCACCCGGCCGACCCACCCGACTGGGGGACCGGATGAGCGTCGACCTGTTCGCCCCCGAACGACCGCGGGGCGTGCGGCCCTGGCGGCTCGTGGGCGGTGCGGCGATCGCGCTGCTCAGCTACGTGCCGGCCTTCGCCTGGTGGGCGCTGGTCTACCTCACGATGGACGACCTGGACATCACGGTGATCGAGCTGGGCGAGCTCGCCGTCATGTTCGCGCTGGTCGGGGTTTCGTGCCTGGTGAGCATGGCCACCGGGGTGTGGCAGGTCGCCCGTGCCGACCTCGGCGTCGGCATCGGCCTGATCGCGGGCTGGGCCGTGTGGTTCGCAGGGGTGGCGCTCGTCGTCGCGGTGCGCTGAGGCGGCGCCTACCAGCGCCGCTCGGTGGCGCCGGAGTGGCGGGTGATGGCCTGCGAGCTGGTGTGGTGGAACACCGAGGAGACCGCGACCCGGCCCGGTCCGATGAGGCGCAGCCAGACGTTGCGCTGGCTGAACGAGCCGCTCCACGAGAAGCGCTGGCCGCCGCGCGGGTACTCGATGTGCAGGTGCATCTGGACCGACACGTCGCGGTAGAGCAGCGCACCGGGCTGCACGAGGATGGTCTCCCCCGGCGCCAGGTCGCGCAGGAACGTGTTGCCCGGCGAGTGCAGCAACAGCAGCCCGGGGCCCTGCTGCGCGGTGAACAGGTCGCCGAACTGGCCCAGCGGGTAGTGCGTCTCGCGGTCGTCGCCGGAGCCCGTGGTGTACCAGATCCCGCTCTGCTCCCACGTGTAGGTGACGTTGCCGGTGGCGGTCAGGAAGCGGTGCTCGCGGGTCCACACGTGCCGGCCCGGCATCAGCGGCAGCGCGATCAGCTCGCCGGCCCGGTCGCCGGACAGCGCGACGTGGCCGGGGCCGCGCGCCTCCAGCATGATCAGCGGCAGGCCGGCGAGCATCCGGTTCCAGCCGCCGGACAGCGACGTGTTGCTCAGCCGCACCGACGGGTCCGTCCACAGCAGCGCGTGGTGGGCGAAGTAGATCCACTCCTGCCCGGCGAGGCTGAAGTCGGCGACGGGGACGTACTTGCCCTCGATCTGCACCCGCGACTGGCCGAACTGGATGCGCGCCATGTCCTGGATCGGCGGCTGCTCGATCCAGCCGGACCGGGTGACGACCTGCCGCACGTCCAGCGCGGCGCCGCAGCTGGGGCAGGACGGGCCGTCCGGCGGGTGCGGCATGCGGCAGTAGCGGCAGACGACAAGACCCTCGCTCATCGCAGCCTCATTCCGAGTGGTGGTGGACGTACATCGACTGGATGCCGACCCGCCCGGGCCCGGTCATCTCGGCCAGGTACATGCCCCGGCGCATCAGCCCGGTCTTGACCGGCATCTGCACGGCCTGCATGTTCACCGACGCGTCCTTGTAGAGGAACCCGCCCGGCTCGACCATGATCTTCTCGCCCGGGCGCAGGTAGCGCTCGAAGACGTTGCCGTAGCCGTGCAGCACGAGCAGGCCCGGCGCGGACTGCGTCACGAACCGGTCGAGGTACATCCCGTTGCCGCCGTGCAGCACGTTGGCCAGACCCTGGATGCGGATGAAGTCGTAGCCGATCGTGTGCGTCGCCAGCAGGAACGCGTGCCCGCGCACGTCGAGCTCCATGCCCGGGTGCAGCGGCAGCACGACGAGCTCGCCCGGCGAGTCGCGGGAGAACGCCACCCGGCCCGGGCCGTGCGCAAGGGTCAGCACGAACGGCATCCCGCCGAAGACCCGCCGCATCCCGCCCTGCGTCGGCATCGCGGTGACCGGCGTCGCCTCGTCCTTCCACAGCAGCACGTGGTGCTCGAAGTAGACGGCGTCGCCGGGCGCCAGGGCCATGTCGATGACCGGCACCAGCTCGCCCTCGACCTGCGCGACGGAGTTGGAGAACCGGAACTCGGTCATGTCCCGAAGCCGCGGTGCCTCCCGCCAGCCGGAGTCGCTGACCAGGTTCCTGACGTCCAGCGGCGCTCCGCACGTCATGCAGGAGGTCGCGCCGGGCGCGTTCTGCACCCGGCACCACTGACACTCGATCCGCTCCACGCGGCGGAACGTAACAGATCAACCTCAAAGGTCACCCGCGCTGTAGCCGACCGGACAGCGCGACCGGGTAGCGCCACCCGGTCGTGTGTCAGCCACCGGAAGGAACAGCGAGATGGCCGAGTGCACCGTCGGTGACTACCTCCTGCAGCGCCTGCGGGAGATCGGGGTCCGGCACGTCTTCGGCGTGCCCGGCGACTACCAGCTGGAGTTCCTCGACCAGATCGAGGCCACGGACGGCATCGAGTGGGTCGGCAACTGCAACGAGCTCAACGCCGCGTACGCCGCGGACGGCTACGCGCGCCTCAACGGCATCGGCGCCCTGGTGACCACGTTCAGCGTCGGCGAGCTCAGCGCCCTCAACGGCATCGGCGGCGCGTACGCCGAGTCGGTGCCGCTGGTGTCGATCGTCGGCACCCCGGCCACGTTCGTGGTCCGCGACCGGCAGACCGTGCACCACAGCACGGGCGACGGGGACTTCAGCCACGCCGCGAAGTGCGCATCGGAGTACACGGTCGCGCAGGCGCTGCTGTCCCGGGACAACGCGGCGCCCGAGATCGACCGCGCGCTGAGCCTGTGCTGGCTGCTCAAGCGGCCGGT
Organism: Dactylosporangium darangshiense; assembly: GCF_039537565.1. Taxonomy (NCBI): domain Bacteria; kingdom Bacillati; phylum Actinomycetota; class Actinomycetes; order Micromonosporales; family Micromonosporaceae; genus Dactylosporangium; species Dactylosporangium darangshiense. Next base: position 136,520 of record NZ_BAABAT010000009.1, on the reverse strand, counting down.
GTACATCATGCTGCCCGCCGACGTCGCCGGCCAGCCGATCGATGCGCCGGCGCAGCCCCTCGAACTGCCCGAGCCGACCAGCGACCCGGTTAAGCTCGCCAAGTTCGTGCACCAGGCCCGCGACCTGCTGGGCGCGTCCGGCTCGGTGGCGGTGCTGGTCGGCCACGAGGTGGACCGCTACCGGCTCAGCTCGCCGGTGATCGGCCTGGCCGAGGCGCTCGGCGCCCCGGTGGCCTGCCTCAGCAGCGCCAAGGGCGTGTTCCCGGAGTCGCACGAGCTGTTCGTCGGCGGCTACGCGGGCGCGCTGAGCGACCCGTACGCGCGCACCGCGATCGAGGACGCCGAGTGCCTCATCACGGTCGGCTGCGAGTTCACCGACTCGACCACCGGCGGGTTCACCCAGCACATCGACCCGCAACGGGTGATCGAGCTGCACCCGGCGGCGGCCACCGTCGCCGGCACCTGCCACAGCCACGTCGCGATGCGCGACGCGCTCGAGGCCCTCGCCGGCGCGATCCGGCCCACGGCGGCCGTCACGCAGTCGCTGATGGGCCACGACAGCGGGTACGGCGTCCGGGCCGACCCGGCCGAACGCCTGGTGCAGGAGCGGTTCTGGCCGCTGCTCGGCACGTTCCTGGAGCCCGGCGACGTGGTCATCGCCGAGCAGGGCACGTCGTACTTCGGCGGCGCCGCCATACCGCTGCCGCGCGACTGCTCGTTCATCGGCCAGCCGCTGTGGGGCTCGATCGGCTACACGCTGCCGGCGCTGCTGGGCAGCATGCTCGCCGCGCCGGACCGCCGCCACGTGCTGCTCATCGGCGACGGCTCGTTCCAGCTCACCGCGCAGGAACTCGCCACCGTGCTGCGGCTCGGGCTCAACCCGGTCATCGTGCTGATCAACAACGACGGGTACACGGTGGAGCGGTGCATCCTCGGCCCCGAGGCCGCCTACAACGGCATCGCGCCGTGGCGCTACGACAAGCTGGTCGAGGCGTTCGACCCGGCCGACCGGGCGATCTCGGTGAAGGTGCGCACCGAGGGCGAGCTCGCCGCCGCGCTCGACGCCGCCGCGGCCAACCGCGACCGGCTCGTCTTCGTCGAGGCCGTCATGGACCGCCTCGACGCGCCCGAGTCCGTCGTGCGCATCGGCAAGGCGTTCGCCGCGGCCGACTACCACCACGCGCCGGTGTAGGGCTGTTTCGCGCTCGCAGGTGAGGCCGTAGCGGGCTTCGCGGCCCACCGTTGAGCACATGACGTCCACGAACCGGGTGGCGATCGAGCGGGGCGAGCCCGCCGGCGACCCGGCACCGCGGTCGAGGGCCCGGGCGGCTCGGCTGACGCCGATGCTCGGGCCCGCCGCCGTTGCAGCCATCGCCTACGTCGACCCCGGCAACGTCGCCACCAACCTCACCGCCGGCGCCACCAGCGGCTACCTGCTGGTCTGGGTGGTCGTCGCGGCCAGCCTCGTCGCCATGCTGGTGCAGTTCCAGGCGGCGAAGCTGGGTGTGGCGACCGGGCGGAGCCTGCCGGAGCTGTGCCGGGAGCGGCTGCCCCGGTGGGCGAGCCGGCTGCTGTGGGCGCAGGCCGAGCTGGTGGTGCTGGCCACCGACCTGGCCGAGTTCGTCGGCGCGGCGATCGGGTTGAAGCTGCTGTTCGGCATGCCCGTCGCCGCGGCGGCCCTGCTGACGGCGGTCGTCTCGATGGTACTGCTGGAGCTTCGCCGCCGCGGCCGGCGCCGCTTCGAGCTGCTGACCGTCGCGGCGCTGCTCCTCGTCGGCGCCGGCATCATCTACGACGTCGTCGCGGTCGGGCACCAGTCGGCGGCGGGCCTGGCCGGCGGCCTCGTGCCGCGCCTGGACGGCGCGCAGAGCGCGCTGCTGGCCATGGGCATCGTCGGCGCGACCGTCATGCCGCACGCCATCTACCTGCACTCCGCGCTGACCCGCCCGGAGACCGGCGAGCGCTCCCGGCGGCTGCCGGCCCGGCTGGTGCGCCGCGCGCTGCGGCTGGACTGCGGCATCGCGCTGGGCGGCGCCGCCGTGGTGAACCTGTCGATGATCGCCCTCGGCGCCGGCCTCGGCGCACTCACCGCCGGCGGCTGGACCGGCGACATCATCGACGCGCACGGGCAGATCGCCGAGCGGGTCGGCGGGGCCGCGGCGCTCGCGTTCGCCGTCGCGCTGCTCGCCTCCGGCGTCTCCTCCTCCGGCATCGGCACCCTCGCCGGCGACTTCATCATGCAGGGCTTCCTCAACCGGCAGATCCCGACCCGGGTGCGGCGGCTGGTCACCATGCTGCCGGCGCTGGTCGCGCTGCTGGCCGGCGCGCCGCTGACCACGCTGCTGGTGGTGAGCCAGGTGGTGCTGTCGCTGGGCGTGCCGGTGGCGCTGTTCCTGCTGGTGTACTTCTGCCGCGACCGGGCGGTGATGGGCGGCCTGGTCAACGCCGCGGCCACCACGCGGGTCGCGGCCGGCGCCGGGCTCGTCGTCGCCGCCGTCGGGCTGTTCCTGCCCGTGCTGCTGATGTGGTGAGCCCAAGATGCCTTCCGTCGCGCGGATCCGCGTGAAGCTGCTCGCCTGCGCCGCCGCCTGCCTGCTGGCGTTCGCCCTGGGCGCCGCGCCCGTCACGGTGCTGGCGCTGGCGTTCACCACCGCCGCGATACCGGCCGCCGTGGCCCTCTTCGGCGGCGCGCACCTGCTGCGGCGGCTCGCACAGGTACGCACCGCATCCACAAAGGACCCCAACCGGATGGAGTGGACATGACCAACCCCGAACGGCTGCCGGAGCCCGTGCGCGGGCACAAGGGCGGCACCGACACCGGCCCGCGCAACGTCGAGCTGGATCGGCAGAACCCGGACGTGCTCACGCCGCCGGCGACCGACAGCGGCACCCTGCCCAACCTGAAGTTCTCGATGTCGATGGCGCACACGCGCATCGAGGACGGCGGCTGGACGCGCGAGGTGACGCAACGGGAGCTGCCGATCGCCACCGAGCTCGCCGGCGTGGACATGAAGCTCAACCCGGGCGCCTACCGGGAGCTGCACTGGCACAAGCAGTCGGAGTGGGCGTATGTGCTGCAGGGCAGCTGCCGCATCGGCGCCGTCGACCAGGAGGGCCGCAACTTCCTCGAGGACGTCGAGCAGGGCGACCTGTGGTTCTTCCCCAAGGGCGTGCCGCACCACATCCAGGCCCTCGACGAAGGCGTCGAGTTCCTGCTCGTGTTCGACGACGGCCAGTTCTCGGAGAACTCCACGTTCATGATCAGCGACTTCTTCGCGCACACGCCCCGCAGCGTCATCGCGAAGAACTTCGGCTGGAACGCCGAGCAGCTCGACCGGCTGCCGGAGCGGGAGAAGTACATCTTCTCCGGCCAGGTCCCCCCGCCGCTGGACCGCGACCACGTGACGAGCCCGACCGGCGACGTGCCGCGCACCTTCAAGCACAAGCTGCACGCCCAGAAGCCCGAGGAGTTCGAGGGCGGCCGGGCGCGGGTGGCCGACTCGACGAACTTCGCCGCATCGGACACGATCAGCGCCGCCCTGGTCGAGATCGACCCCGGCGGCCTGCGGGAGCTGCACTGGCACACGACCGACGACGAGTGGCAGTACTACCTCAAGGGCAGCGGCCGGATGGGCGTCTTCGCCAGCTCCGGGCTCAACCGCACCTTCAACTACCAGGCCGGCGACGTCGGCTACGTGCCGTTCGCCTACGGCCACTACATCGAGAACACCGGCACCGAGCCGCTGGTGTTCCTGGAGATGTTCCGCAACCCGAAGTTCGAGGACATCTCGCTGAGCCAGTGGATGGCCAACACGCCGCCGCAGGTCGCCGCGGACACGCTGAACCTGCCGCGCGGCGTGGTGGAGGCCATCCCGAAGACGAAGGAGCGCATCACCATCTGAGGTCGTCGATGGACGGGCCGCCGCGCCCACCGTGCGGCGGCTCGCCGACGTGCGCGGCCGGGAACAGCGCGTCGAAGACCGCGGTGCGCTCGAAGGCCATCGCGTGCGCGCGAGCGCGGCGCTCGAGGTCCTGCCGCTCGGCGGTGGGCATCTCGAGCACCGCCCGGTCGACCGCGGCGGCGATGCCGGCCACGTCGCCGGGCTCGACGATGACGGCGGCGGAGTCGACCGCCTCGCCGGTGCCGCCGGTCAGGGTGGTGATGACCGGGCCGCCGCCGGCCAGCATCTTCTCCGTCAGGGCGATGCCGAACGTCTCGACGAAGTCGGGCTCGGGCCGGGTCGGCAGCGCGTAGGCCGCGCAGCCGTGCATGAGCAGCGGCTTCTCGGCGTCGTCGACGTCGGTGAGGAACACGATCCGGTCGTCGCCGGCCGCCATCGCGCGGGCCTGGTCCAGCGCCGGGCCGGTGCCGGCGATGACGAGCTTGACCCGCTCGCGGCAGCGCATCCGGCCGTAGGCCTCGATGAGGTCGTAGATGCCCTTGGCCCGCGAGACCCGCGACAGGTACAGCACGTACTCGTCGCGGCGCAGCCCGCGCCGGGTCAGCTCGGCGTCAACGGCCGCCGGGTCGAGGTCGAGGTATGCGGACACGTCGATCGGCGGGTAGGAGATCGTCACCCGCCGCCGGCACTGCTCGGCGAAGCGGGTGCCGCAGGCCGCGTCGACCTCGGCGGCCGAGGCGATGATCTCGTCGCGGGTGTACTCCGACACCGCCACCAGCCGGTCGTTGGACAGGAACGTGGTGAACAGCGCGACCGCCGCGCCGTGGCGGCCCTCCCGCAGGCAGGAGCGGATCACGTTGGTGACGTCGGAGCCGACCGCCTTGGCCACGGTGAGCACGTCGGGCGTGAACCCGGCCGCGCGCACGGCGGCGACGGCGTCGGCCACGACGGTGGCGTGCGGCACGAGGTACATCGACAGGCACACCGTCGGCACCGGCTCCATGAGCAGCTCGACGAGGCGCCCGGTCAGCCCGGCAAGGTGCCGCCCGTCGGGCACCCGGTAGTCGCCGACCGGCTCCGGGCGCTCCACCGTGATGCCCGGTGAGTACGGCAGCAGCCGGTCCAGCGGCTTGAGCGGCAGCCCGGCCGCCTGCAGCGCCGGTATCGGCCAGGTCAGCAGCCGCACGTCGTCGAAGCCCCGGGTCAGCGCCACCTCGGCGAGGTTGCGCGCCTCGCCGGAGTGCCCGCAGATCACCGGGTCCGCGCGGACCACGATGACGAGGCGGCGGCTGGGGTGCGTCATTGCGGCTCCATCGAGGTCACCGGCGGTGCGGAGGCGGACGGAGGTCGGATTCTACGGCCCCAGCTCGACGGCTGCGGGCCCAGCTTCACGTGCAGGTGGCCGCCGCGGTGGATGTCGCCGCCGCCGATGTGGGTCGCGTCGAGCTCCCGGCCGTTGAGCGTCACCGACTGCACGTACTGCGGCGGCGGGTCGTGGTCCAGGCCATCGGCGCCGATCGGCGTCTCGATGTGCCCACTGGTCTCCACCACGAACTCCCGGTCGTTGATCTTCACCGCACCGCGGGCGAAGGCGGGCGCGTTGACCAGGAACAGGTTCTGGCCGGCGACCGGGAACAGGCCGAGCGACGCCCAGATGTACCAGGAGCTCAGCCCGCCCGAGTCGTCGTTGCCCGGCAGCCCTCCCGCGCCGGTGCCGAACATCCAGGTCAGCGCCGAGCTGACCACCTCGGCGGTGCGGTCGGGCCGCCCCGCGTAGTGGTAGGCCCAGGGCGCCTCCATGTCGGGCTCGTTGTTGAGGCCCTCGAAGCGGTTCAGGGCGTAGCCGGCGCGCATCTCCGGGCCCTGCGGGCGCCGGCCCGGCTGGAACACCGGCGGCGCGTCGAAGCCGAAGAACTTGTCGAGGTTGGCCACGAACGCCTCGTCGCCGCCGCCGAGCGCGATGCGTGCGGCCATGTCGTGCAGCAGCCGGAACGAGTAGTTCCACTTGCCGCCCTCGTAGAACTCCGAGTCGCGCAGCAGCCCGGTCTGCGGGTCGAACGCGTTGCGCCAGCCGGCGCTGCGCCGCTCGAGGTCGTCGGCGAGGTGGACGTCGTTGAGCGCCCGGGCGACCTGCGCGGTGCAGTAGTGCGCATAGGCGAGGTCGAGGGTGTGGCTGATCGGGTGGACCACGCCGTGCTCGAAGAAGTCCTCGCCGTACATCCGGCGCAGGTCGTCGACCATGTGCACCAGCGCCCAGTTCCAGTCCAGGTCCGGCAGGCCCAGGGCGTGCGCGTCGGCGATCACGGTGTGCGCCAGGGCGCTGGCCTGGCGGAAGAACCGGTCGGCGCCGCGGGCCATCCGGTAGCCGATCGGGAAGTTGCCCTCCTCCTCGCAGACCCGGATGAGCGACTCCAGCAGGTCCCGGGCCCGGCGCGGCGCGATCGCGGTGAGCAGCGGCAGCTGGGTCTTGTAGATGTCCCACATCGTGCACACGTCGAACGCGAACGGCCCGGAGTTGGGCCAGAACGGGCTCTCGTCGTCGGCGAAGCAGGGCTTGATCATGGAGTGGTACAGCGCGGTGGCGAAGACCGTGCGCCGGGCCGGCGAGCCGCCCTCGACCTGCACCCGGCCGAGATGGTCGACCCAGCGCTTGCGGGTCGCCTCGCGCACCAGGTCGAACGCCGGCCCGTCGTGCCCGGCGGGGGTGCACTCCCGCTCCAGGTTGCGCCGGGCCTGCTCGCAGCCGCGCAGGGAGAAGCCGAGGCGGATCTCGACGGTCTGCCCGGCGGCGGTCGGGCCCATGTACAGCATCCCGAACGGCCGCAGGGTGGTGTGCCGGATGCTGTCGAAGTCCAGCCTCGTGCCGCCGTCGATCAGGCGCCGGTCGTACCACAGCATCTGCCGCCAACCGGGGCTGTCCAGGTCGGCGTGCACCGACAGCGGCACGCCCTCCATGACCACCGTGCCCTGGCAGTGCCCGTTGCCGAGACTCTCGGCGTGTGCGCGCAGCGGCACCGTGCGGCCCAGCTCGATGCCGAGGCCGCCGCAGGACAGGTCGATCACGACGCGGGCGTTGGTGTGCTCCGGGAAGGTGTACCGGTGCACGGCGACCTTCTCGCCGACCGTGATCTCGCAGCGCACCCCGGTGTCCAGGGTCGCCGCGTAGTAGCCGGGCTCGGCGACCTCGTCGCGCAGCGGCCAGGCCTGCCCGAGGGCGTCGAGCTGCTGGACCATCGGCGTGACCCGGATGTAGTTGTAGTACTTGCGGATCGCGCCGGTGCCGGACTGCTGGAAGTGGGTAAAGCCCGAGGCCTGCAGCCGGTCGAACATCTTCAGCGGCCGGCCCTCGGTGTTCTTGCTGTACCGCCCGTAGCCGGTCGGGTAAGCCCCCGAGTACGCGCACGCCGAGACCATGCCGAAGGGCGAGGCCGCACCGGGGTGCGTGTTGCCGACCTGGGGCTTGGGCCACCACCAGGTCGCGGCCAGTCCACGCGGCCGGGGCAGGTCGGTGGCGCCGGTGCCGATGAAGGGATCAACGTTGTCAAAGATGGCGGGACTCTACCCGTTTCCCGCCGGTTTCGTGGTTTCCGCCAGATGAAATCCAGGTCCGGCGTGTCGGGCGCCACGCTGCGGGTATCGCCGGTCGATGATCGCTAGGTCGGAGGCGCCGCCGTGGGCCATCTCATCGCGCTCGGGCTGGCCGTCGCCGCCGCGCTCGGCTACGGCATCAGCTCGCTGCTGCAGTCCGAGGGAGCCGCGGGCGGCGAGCGCGTGCTGGGCATCCTGGGCCGCCCCGCCTACCTCGCGGGCGTCGCCCTCGACCTGCTCGCCTGGCTGCTCTCGCTCGCGGCCCTGCGGGCACTGCCCGTCTTCCAGGTGCAGGCCGTCCTCGCCGGGTCGCTCGCCGTCACCGCCGTCGCGGCGCGGCTGGTCCAGGGCGTCCGGCTGCGCCGCGCCGACGCCGTGGCGGTGGTCGTGACGGTCGCCGCCCTGGCCGCGCTGGCCATGAGCGCCGGACCGCAGCCCGCCGAGCCGGTCGCCATGCCCGTCCGCCTCGGCATCCTCGGCGCCGTCCTGGCCGTCGCCGCCGCCGGCTGGTTCGCCGGCCGGGCCCGGCAGGCCTCGCTCTGCGCCGTGCTGGCCGGGCTCGCGTTCGGCGGCACGGCCCTCGCGGCCCGCGGCCTGCACCTGCCGCAACGGCCGCTGCGCCAGCCCCTGGACGCCCTGGGGACCATCGCCGCCGACCCGCTGTGGTGGGCCCTTGCCGTCTCCGGCATCGCGGGCATGCTCCTCTACGCCCAGGCCCTCGCGCACGGCGACGTCGCCCGCGGCACCGCCCTGCTGTGGATCGTCGAGGTGCTCGCGCCCGGCGCCGCCGGGGTCGTGCTGTTCGGCGACGCCGTGCGCCCGGGCTGGGCCTTCCCGGCGGTCCTCGCCCTGGTCGCCGCTCTCGCCGCCGCCGTGGTCCTCGCGTCCGCGCCGGCCCAACGGGCGGAGGCCACGCCATGACCGAGGTTCCCGACCGGCTGACCCAGCAGCTGGGACCCGACGCGGCCCTGCTCGTCTGCAGCGACCTGCACCTGGCCGGCAAACCGACGCCCGCGACCCGGCTCATGGAGTATGACCTCGTCGCGCGGCTGCGTGCCTGGGACGGGCCCGGCGCGCTGGTGTTCAACGGCGACACGTTCGAGCTGTGGGGCGAACCCGAGGAGAGCGTCCGCGACGCCCTCGACGCCCACCCCGCCCTCGCGGGCGCCGTCCGGGAGTTCGCCGACGGGCCCGGCCGGCACGTCGTGGTAGTGGTCGGCAACCACGACGCGCCGATCGCCTGGGACGACGACTCCGCGACGGCGCTCGCCGAGCGGCTCGGCGCCCGGTGCGCGCTCTCCGCCGACCTGGTCTTCGACGCCCCGGCCGGCCGGCGGACGGTGCGGTGCGAGCACGGGCACGACTTCGACCCGGCCAACCGCTTCGCCGACCCGCGCAACCCACTGGACTCGCCGCTCGGGCAGCACATCGTGCAGGAGGTGCTGCCCGAGGTGCGGCGCACGCCGCTGCTGGCCGACATCGGGTCGCTCGCCGACCCCAACGCGATCGGGCGGTTCTTCGCGTCGCGGCTGGTGTACCGCGAGCTCGGCCGCCGGCTGTGGTGGCTGGCGGTGCCGATCGCCCTGACGGTCCTGCTGCACGCGCCGGCCTCGGTCCGGCTCATGTCGCGCTCCGTCGCCGCGGTCCGCCTCGAGCGGTGGGCGGCGCTGACCGCCGTCGGCGTCGTCGCGCAGGCGGTCCTGCTGCTGGCGCTGGCCGGGCTGGCGGCGCGGATGCTGTACCGCACCATGGCCGGCAGCCGCTTCGGGCCACGCGGCGCGAAGCTCAACGCCACGCCCAAGGCGGCCGCCGCGGCGCTGTGCGGCGACGGCCCCGACACCATCGCCGGGCTCATCACCGGGCACACGCACCAGCCGGAGCTCGCCGCGGTCGGCGGCGGCTTCTACGCCAACAGCGGCAGCGGGACCCGCCAGGTCGAGATGCGCGCGGGCCGGTGGTTCCTGCCGCCCGTCTTCCTCGCCACCCTGCGCCGCTGCTGGGTCGAGGTCGACGTCGAGCACGACCTGCGGGTCCGGCTCGTCGTCGCCGAGTCAACGGCCGGCGAGGCCACGTGGCTCGAGCGGCTCGTCATGCGCCGCGCCGTCACCCTGCCGCCCGAGCCCACGGTGGTCGCCCAGCTGCCCGGCGCGGCCGGGTGGCCGATCGGCGAGGAGGCCCTCGCGGCCCGCTCCCGGGCGGCTCGGGTGCGCAACCTGGCCGCGCTGCTCGTCGCCGGGGTCGCCGTCGTCGGCGTGCTGTCCGCGGTGACCCCACCGCTGCCCCGGCGGTTCGGGGCGCTGCTGGACGTCCTGCCGGTCGCCGCGGCGCAGGCGGCGGCGACCAACGTCGTGTTCGTGAGCACGGCGCTGCTGCTCGTGGCCTGGGGTCTGCGACGGGGGCGGCGACTGGCGTGGGCGGTGGCGGTCGTGCTGCTGGCCGGGTCGGCGCTGCTGCACCTGCTCAAGGGCCTCGACGTCGAGGAGGCCCTGCTGGCGCTCGTCGTGGCGGGCTGGCTCGCCTCGCAGCGCGCCGCGTTCCCGACCCACCCGGACCGCCACCAGGCCCGCAGGGCCGCGATCGTGCTCGCGGCCGGGGCCGTGTTCGTCATCGTGGTCTCCGCCGTGCTGGTCGCGACGGCCGGGGTGCGCGGGACCGACGAAAGCACCGCCGAGGCGGTCGCCGAGATGCTGGCCGGCGAGGACCGGCCGCCGCTGCCGGACGCGTCGCGGCTCATGGCGCCCGCGCTGCTGGCCGCCGGGCTGTGCCTGCTGTGCGTCGTGGCCGGGCTGCTGCTGCGGCCGCGGCGGCGGGCGCCGTCGAGCCCGGCCGAGCACCGGGCGGACCTGGAGCGGGCGCGGCGGATCGTGGCCGAGCACGGCGGCGACACGCTGGGGTACTTCGCACTGCGCGAGGACAAGTCGTGGTTCTTCACCGGCGACTGCGTGGTGGCGTACGACATCCGGGAGGGCGTCTGCCTCGTCTCGCCGGACCCGATCGGGCCGCCGGAGCAGCACGCCGACGCCTGGGCGCAGTTCGGGGCGTTCGCGGACCGCAACGGGTGGCCGGTCACCGTGGTCGGTGCGAGCGAGGCGTGGCTGCCGATCTACCGGGCCGCCGGGATGCACCCGGCGTACCTCGGCGACGAGGCCATCGTCGACTGCGCCGCGTTCAGCCTCGACGGGCGGTCGATGAAGTCGCTGCGCGGCTCCTACAACCGGGTCCGCAAGTCCGGGTACACGGTCCGCTTCCACGACCCCGCCCGCCTGGACCCGACGCTGGCCGCGCAGCTGCGGGAGCTGTCGGCGCAGAGCCGCCAGGGCGGCGTCGAGCGCGGCTTCTCCATGACCCTGTCGCGGCTGTTCGACCCGGCCGACGCCGGGCTGCTGCTCGCCGTCGCCTACGACCCGGACGGCCGCCCGGCCGGCTTCTGCCACTGGATACCGGCGGCCGACATCGCCGGGTGGTCGCTGGACCTCATGCGCCGGGCCACCGACCGGGAGCTGCCCAACGGGCTGACCGACTTCGTCGTGGTGGAGACGATCCTGCACCTCAAGGCGCGCGGCGAGTGGGGCCTGGGGCTGAACTTCGCCGTCATGCGGGCGGTGCTGGCCGGCGAGCGCGGGCGGGGCGGGCTCAGCGACCTGCAGCGGCGGGTGCTGCACCGCCTCGGCGACGGCACGCAGATGGAGACGCTGTGGCGGTACAACGACAAGTACCAGCCGCTGTGGCGCCCCCGTTTCGTCGTGCTCGGCGACCTGGCCAGCGCCCCTCAGCAGACCCTGGCCATCGCCTGCGCGGAGGGCGTCACCGAGATCCCGGTCGTGGGCCGCCTCACCGCGCGGCACGGCTGAGCGCGCAGGCATCCGGCTAACAGCAGTCGGAGTCGACGCGCATGTCCTCGTCGTGGACGTGCGCGTCGACGACCTCCTCGTGGATGTAGCTGCCGCCGCGGAACAGTGACACCACCGCGCCGGCCACCGACAGGGCGGCGGCCAGGACGAAGACGACGACGAGGCCCTCGTGGAACGGGTCGGCGAGCAGCCGCGGCAGGTAGGTGCGGGCGGTCAGGGTCGTGACGGTGGCCGCCGGCAGCGTGCCGAGCACGCCGGCCGCGGCCAGCAGCGCGCCGATCGGGTTGTAGCCGAGGAACGCGGCGAAGACGAGGCCGACCGGGGGTACCGAGGTGACATCCGCTATCGCCGGCTCCGGCACGCCCTGCGCGGCCAGCCCGGCGTGCAGCGCGCCCGGCAGCGAGTCGGACAGCCCGGCGATGAGCAGCGAGAAGAAGATGCCGATGGACAGCACCATGCCGGCGTTCTGGAACGTGGCCCGGATGCCGGAGGCGACCCCGCGCTGCGCGGCCGGGACGGCGTTCATCACCGCGGTGGTGTTCGGCGCCGAGAACAGGCCCGAGCCGATGCCGTTGAGCAGCAGCAGGAGCGCGAACTGCGGGTAGCCGAAGTCGACCGGGATGAGCAGCAGGCCGATGAACGAGGCGGCCATGAGCAGCAGGCCGCCGGTGGCGAGGAGCTTGGCGCCGTACCGGTCGGACAGGTGGCCCGACACCGGGCCGGCGGCGATGAACCCGACGGTCAGCGGCAGCAGGTAGATGCCGGCCCACAGCGGGGTCTGCGCGAAGTCGTAGCCGTGCAGCGGCAGCCAGATGCCCTGCAGCCAGATGATGAGCATGAACTGCAGCCCGCCGCGGGCGATCGCGTTGAGCAGCGCCGCTGCGTTGCCGGCCCAGAACGCCTGGATGCGGAACAGCCCGAGGTGGAACATCGGCTGCGCGACCCGGGCCTCGACGAAGCAGAACGCGACCAGCAGCGCGACGCCGGCGGCCAGGCCCAGGAACACCATCGGATTGGTCCAGCCCTCGGTGTGCCCGCCGTAGGGCTGGATGCCGTACGTGAGCGAGGCCAGCACCAGCGTCAGCCCGAGCGCCAGGGTCACGTTGCCCAGCCAGTCGATGCGCACGTCGCCGCGGGGCGGAGCGGTGGAGCGCAGGTTGCGATACGCCCACACCGCGCCGATCACGGCGACCACGACGCTGACCCAGAAGATCGCCTGCCAGTGCCACGCCGAGAGCACCCCGCCGAGGACGAGCCCGATGAAGGTGCCGGCCAGGCCCGCGACCTGGTTGACGCCGAGCGCGGTGCCGCGCTGGCGGGGCGGGAAGGCGTCGGTGATGATCGCGGTGGAGTTGGCCATGAGCATCGCACCGCCGACGCCCTGCGCCAGCCGCCAGCCGATCAGCCACAGCGCGGCGGTCTTCCCCTCGCCCGGTGCGAGCGCGAGCGCGACCGAGGTGACCGCGAACACGACGAAGCCGGCGCGGAAGATGCGCACCCGCCCGTACATGTCACCGAGCCGCCCGAGGCTGACCACAAGCACCGCCGTGACCAGCAGGTACCCCATGAGCAGCCACAACAGGTAGCTCACGTTGCCCGGGGCGAGCGGGTTGAGCCGGATGCCGGTGAACACCGCGGGTAGCGAGATGATGAGGATGGACGCGTTGACCGTGGCCAGGAGCATGCCGAGCGTGGTGTTCGACAGGACCGACCACCGGTTCGGAAGACCGCTGCGACCGGACATGACCACGGTGGCTACCCGCGCTGCCGCGTTTCACCCAAGGCGCGCTTCGTCCGGCCGCGTGCTGGGTAACCATCGGCCATGTCCAGCTACACGGTCAACCCCGCCGCGGTGGAACGGGCCCGCCGCCTCATCGACGCCCGGCAGTACGTGCTGGACAGCGACTGGGGCGAGGTCCAGCCCCGGGCCGACGCCGAGAACGCGTTCCTGCAGCGCCACTCCTGGGACGAGTACGCGCAGTGGCACCTGGCACTTACCGACGGCGCCACGGACGAGACCAAGGCCCGCTACGCCTTCGTCTACGGCGACCTGCGCCGCCTGCACCGCAGCGGCCTGATCGCCTGCGTGTACCGCGCGTCCGAGTGGCGCCACAAGGCGGTCGAGCTGGCCGCGCACGACCTGCTGCAGCGCCTGGACAAGGCGACCGGCCTCGCCGCCTGACGTCGTCGATCCCGGTGTCTACGGCGCATAGAACAGCCGCGTCTTCTCGTCCTCGCCCGCCGGGCGCGGGTAGGTGCGCAGCACCTTCCAGTCGTTGTCATACAGCGTAAGTTGCGCCCCGGAGTCGACCAGCGCGCCGCCCGCGCGGAACCACACGTGCTCGAGGTGGCCGAGCTCGACGCGCCGGCCGGCGAGGGTGTCGAAGACGACGGCCGTGCGGAACACGTGCGACGGGTCGCTGTTGACGTCGCCCAGGGCCAGGTACCGCCCGTCGTCGGAGACGGACTGCACCGACGTCGGGCAGCCGGCGTGCTCGCACTCGGCGAGGCCGGTGACCGAGACCGTCCGCGGCCCGTTGCCGGCCTGCTCCACGCGCACCGCGCTCGGCGTGTCCGACGTGTAGGCGCGCACCGAGCCGTCCGGCGAATATACGACGTAAGGCAGCGAGCCCGACGCCGGTGCGTGCGCGCCGGTCGCCGCGTCGTAGCGCACGCCGTCGGCGATGACGGCCTTGCCGTCGGGCGTCCAGACCGCGGTCAGCCCGCCGTCCCACCGCACGTCGTGCGCGATGGTGTGCCGCGCGCCGCCGGGCGAGACGACGACGAGGTCGCCGGGCGCGATGCGGTCGTGGTCGGGCGAGGTGTTGACGACCAGTCGGGTGCCGTCGGGCGACGGCCTGGCGTACACGTCCTTGCTCGTGGCGGTGCCGAAGCCGGTCGTCTGCGATGTGCCGCCGGTGTACGCGACCAGCCGGATCGGCTGGCCCGGGCTCAGCGTGAGGTAGTAGAGCGTGCCGGGCGCCTGGGCGTGGCCGGTCGCCGACGGTGTGCCCGACGGCGCGGCCGAGGGCGGCGCGGCGGTGGACGGCGCCGTGGTCGTGGCCGACGTGGCGGGCAGCGGCGGCGCGGCGCGGTCGGGCCGCGGCAGCAGGACCGCGCCGCCGGCCAGCAGCACCGCCAGGCCGGCGAGGGCGGCGGCGGCCGCGGCGATCGCGCGGCGGTTGCGCAGCTGGCGGGAGCGCCGCTCGACCCGGGCGCGCAGCCCCATCAGGTCGGTGCCGTCCATGTCGGCGGCGAGGCGGCCCAGCCGCCGGTGCAGGTCGTGGCTCATCGCGGCATCCCCTCCGTGGCCGGATCGGGCAGAGCACGGCGCAACGCCGCGAGCCCGCGGGCGAGGTGGCTCTTGAGGGTGCCGACCCGGCAGCCGAGCAGGTCGGCGGCCTCCGCCTCGCTGTGGTCCTCGAAATAGCGCAGCACCAGGGCCGCCCGCTGCCGCGCCGGCAGCGTTAGCAGCGCCTGGCGCAGCGCCAGCCGCTCGGCGGCCTCGCCGGCCGGGTCGCGCCCGTCGCGCCGCTCGGGCAGCTCGCCCGGCAGGGACTCGGCGACCCGGCGGCGACGCCAGCGGCTGACCTGCAGGTGGTACATCACCCGCCGCGCGTACGCCTCCGGGTTCCCGCCGTCGGCAAGCCGCCGCCAGGCCCGATGGGTGCGGGCCAGCGCGTCCTGCACCAGGTCCTCGGCCAGGTGCCGGTCACCGGTGAGCAGGTACGCGGTGCGCAGCAGCGCCGGCGTCCGGGCCCGGTAGAACGACTCGAAGTCGTGTCCGTCTGTGGACATGCCTGCCTAAACGCCGCGCCCACCGGATCGGGTTACACGATTCCCGATTTTGTTCGGATCACCACTGGTCTCGTTCGGATCAACACTGGTCTCGTTCGGATCAACACTGGTCTTGCTCGGATCACCACTGGGCGATGTCCTCGGAGTACCCGCCGCCGAAGACGTGACGGGCGTGCTCGCGCATCCGGGGACCGTAGACGCGGTCGGCGGCCAGCGACGAGTAGCCCGGCCCGCGCTCGACGCCGAGCACCTCGGCGGTGTCGGCGAGGTACACGTCGAAGCCGGGGTACATGAGCTCGATGCACGGCAGGTCGTCCACGTCGAGGGCGAAGACCGCGTACTCCCCCTCGGCGTCCGGAGTGCCGGTGGCCAGCACGCGGCGGGAGTCGCTGCCGCCCGGCAGCAGGAAGCACTCGGCGAAGCGCTCGGCGAGCGCGGCCACGTCGTACATGCCGCCGAGCTCGCCGAACTCCTCCCGCGCGATCTGCGCGAGGGGGCGCGGCGTGAGCCGGTCGTCGTCGTCGAGCCATCCGTGGCGGCGCAGCAGGGAGCCGTCGTAGGCGAGCCATCGCCGCAGGCTGGCCGGCACGGGGCGGCCGCTCGGGAACACATCCACGCCGGTGACCGGCGCGGGCTCGCCCTCGACCCAGGGGCCGGCCCACTTGTTGTAGTCCAGCACGAGCCGCCCCGGCCGCGCCTGGACCGACTCGATCACTCGCTCGACGAGCGCCTCGCCATGGTTCAATGCCACACCGACCTTGTACCCCATGAGCGGTCGCACGTCGGCACCGACCCGCCGACGTCCCGAGGCGCGGCGGGTCAGCCCGCGGCCGCCTCCGCGCGCCGGCGATAGGCGCCCGGCGGGCGCCCGGTCACGCGCTTGAACGTCTTCGCGAACGCGACCGGCGACTCGTAGCCGACGTACCGGGCGATCGACTCGATGCTGCGCCGCTCGGTCCGCAGCAGGGTCGCCGCCTTCTGCATGCGCCCCAACAACGCCGGCGCGTGGTTCACCGACCGCCGCACCGGCCCCGGCGGCGTCGAGCTGACCTTCGCCACCAACGTGATCGGCCCGTACCTGCTGACCGAGCTGCTGCTCGACCCGCTGCGCGCCGCGCCGGCCGCCCGCGTGGTCAACGTCTCGCCACCGACCCGTCGCTGCGGGGCCGCACGGGCAGGTACTTCGCCGACCGGACCGAGAAGGACGGCGGCCCGCGCGACCCGGCGATGGTGCTCGGCCTCCGCGAGCGGTGCGCCTCAGCCCTCGTCGACGCGTAGCGCCCCCGACGGGCATCCGAGGACGGCCGCGCGCACCGCGTCGTGCAGCTCGGCCGGGGGTTCCTCGTCGAGCACCACGACGATGCCGTCGTCGTCACGCTGGTCGAACACCGCGGGCAGCATCAGCGCGCACTGGCCCGCGGCGAGGCAGACGGCGGTGTCGGCGCGGACCTTCATCGTCACCATGTCACCGGTACCTCGTCGACGCTGCCCGTGAGCCGGTTGTTGCGCACCTCGATGTCGTCGACGCCGATCGCCAGCCGCAGCCCCGGGAACCGGCGCAGCAGGGCCGGGAAGACGGTGCGCAGCTCGGTGCGGGCGAGGTTGGCGCCGATGCAGACGTGGGCGCCGTGCCCGAAGGCGATGTGGGCGTTGGGCCGCCGGTCCGGGTCGAACTCGCCCGGCTCCGCGAACACGGACGCGTCCCGGTTGGCGGCGTTGCTGGAGATGATGACCGCGTCGCCGCGGGCGATCGTGACGCCGCCGACTTCGACGTCGTCGTGGGCGTACCGCAGCAGCCCCAATCCGCCGGGCGCGGTGATGCGCAGGATCTCCTCGACGGTCGGCCCGACCTCCCCCTCGGGGTCCGCGGCGAACCGGTCCCGCCGGCCCGGGTCGGCGAGCAGCAGCAACACGCCCAGGTCGATGCGGGTCGAGGTGGTCTCGTGCCCGGCGAAGATCAGCCCCGCGGCGAGCCGCGCGACCTCGTCCTCGGTGAACGTCGGGTCCTCGGCCTGCGCGGCGACGAGGTCGGAGATGACGTCCGGCCCGGGTTCGCGCCGCTTGGCCTCGGCGAGCCCGCCGGTATACGCCCGGAACTCGGCCATCGCCGCCCGCGCGTCCTCACCCCCGTCGATCATCCCGATCCGCCCCGACAGCTGCCGGAAGTGCGCACGATCCTCGTACGGCACCCCGAGCAGCTCGCAGATCACCAGCACCGGCAGCGGAAAGGCGAGCAGCTCGTGCAGGTTGACGGCCTCGCCGGGCCGCGCGTCGCGGGCGGCCTGCATGTCGTCGAGGCACCGCTCGGTGAGCTCCTCGATCCGCCCGGCGAGCCGCCGCATCCGGGGCGCCGAGAACGCCGGCGCGAGCAGCCGCCGCATCCGGGTGTGCTCGCGCTCCTCGGTCTCGTAGTTGCCGGACGGCCCGTCGAGCAGCGCCGCGTGCGAGACCCGCGCCGCCTCCTGCGGCGCCGGGTGCGACCGCCCGAACCGTCGGTCGCCGAAGACCTGCTTCGCCTCCGCATAGGCGGTCACCAGCCAGGCCGGATCCCCCGCGGGCGTGGTGACCTTGGTGAGGGGCGCCTCGCGCCGCAGCACGTCGTAGAGCGGCGCGATGTCGAGCACATTGGGCCGGTCGAAGGGCAACTGCGGCCGAGTCATGATGAGCACTCCCCGTCGTTCCATCCGTTGCTATCGATGCCTCAGGCTAACACCAACCGCACGTGTCCGTCAGAACAGGACATGACGCCGCGAGGTACCCCGCTCGACGTGGCTCTAACCGTCTCGGACTCGGTCGTCCGCCTGACGGGCGCGGACGTTGACGTGTCGGCCCCGCACGGCGGCGTGCGCCACGGCCTGCGCAGCGCCCTGCAGGACGTGCGGCTCGAACGCACCCGCCGCGGCGGCGTGGCGGTGGTACGCGAGGTCGAGGCCGAGCCGGGCGGCGCACCCGGCCTGGTGTCGCTGCGCCGGGCGGGTGAGCTGCTCGCCGAGTCGTTCCTGCCCGCGCCGGTTGCCGAGGCGCTGCGCGGCCTGCTGGAGCGCGCGACGCGAGACTTCGTCGCCCTGCGCATCGGCGTCGACGCGCCCGGCCTGGCGGCGCTGCCGTGGGAGGCGCTGCCCGATCCCGTGGATGGACTGCCGCTGGCGCTGCATCCGCACGTCATCGTGTACCGCCGAAGCGCTCTCACGACCCCGGCGCGGCTGGCGGGGCCGCTGCGGATCGTGGTGGCGATCGCCTCGCCCGACACCGGCGGCGGGCCGCTGCTGGACTACGAACACGAGCTGCGGGCGGTGCTGGCCGCCGTGCGCCAGGCGCGGCGGTACGACGCGCGCGTCGAGGTGGTGCCGTTCGCCACGACCCGCGCGATCCGGGCCGCCCTGGACCTGCCGGGCGGCGCCCACGTGCTGCACATCTCCGCACACGGCAAGCCCGGCGCGCTGCTGCTCGAGAACGAGGACGGCACCGCACGCGAGGTCACCGCCGAGGAGCTGATCGCCGAGGCGATCCCGCCCGGCAAGATGCCCCCGGTCCTGGCTCTCGCCGCCTGCTACACCGACGTCGACGGCGAGCAGCAGGGCACGTCCTTCGCCGCGCAACTGGCCGCGCGCGGCGTATGTGCCGTCATCGGTACCCAGACCAGCGTCACCGACCGCTACGCCACCATGCTGCTCGCGCAGGTCTACGCCGAGCTCGCCTGCAGCGGCGACCCCGACGTGGTCCGCGCGGTCAGCGAGGCCCGCCGGCTCGTGCAGCAGACGCTGCTGGCCGGCGGCGACCGGGTGCTGGCCGCGATGGACGAGTGGGGCGTGGTCACACTGCTCGCCAACGCGCCCTCGATCCCGGTCATCGACCTGCGGCTGCCGCTGCAGCCGGTGCCCGCGCCGCGCGCCGCCGAATGGGGACGGGTCGCCGCCCGGCCGGTCGGTCAGTTCGTCGGCCGGCGAACCCTGCAGCGCCGCCTGCCCGCCCTCCTCGCCGGCGACGAACAGGCCGGTCTCGTGCTCCATGGCATCGGCGGCGTGGGCAAGACCACGCTCGCCGCCGAGGTGCTGCGGCGCACCGTCGAGGCCGATCCTTCGTGGCGGGTGGCGTCGCTGTACGGCCCGCTCACCGCGGACGCGGTCCTGGCGGAGGTGGCCGCCGTCGCCCGGCGCGAGCTGCTGCTGCGCCAGACCGTCGCCGGCCCGGCAACCGTCGCGGCGCAGACGGCGGCCCGCATCGACGTGCCGTGGGCCGACCGGCTGGCCCTGCTGCACGACCACGTCCTGCACGAGATCCCGATCCTGCTCGTCCTCGACAACTTCGAGGACAACCTCGCGCCGGACACCCACGTGCTCACCGATCCCGGCCTGGCCGGGCTGCTCGCCGCATGGGTCTCGGCGCCCGCCCGCAGCCGGGTGCTGGTCACCTCGCGCCATCCGTTCGCGCAGCCCGACTCCGCTCAACTGCTGGCCGTCCCGGTAGGGCCGTTGTCCGCGGCCGAGACCGGGAAGCTGCTGTGGTCACTGCCGCACGTCGACCGCCACGCCACGTCCGCCGCCGTCACGGAGCGCGTGTGGCGGGCCGTCGGCGGGCATCCACGATCCCTCGAGTACCTCGACGCGCTGCTCGGGCAGGGGCAGGCCCGGTTCGACGACATCACCGACCGCCTGACCAAGGCCGTCGCCACGCGCCTCGGGCCGGAGGACTCGGCGGCGTGGCTGGCCCAGGAGCGCACGCTCGACGCCGCCCTCGCCGACACCGTCACCCTCGCCGCCGACGACGTGCTCCTTGCCGACCACCTGCGGCACCTCGCGACCGTTCCCGGGGCGGTCGAGCTGCTGATGGCGATCAGCGTGTACCGCGAACCCGTGCCGGTCGGCGCGCTGCACCTCGACGCCGACGTGTTGGTCACCCTCGTGCGCAGCAGCCTCGTCCACCAAGACCCGGTGGGCGACCTTGTGTTCATGCACCGGTGGACGGCCACCGAACTCCACCGCTACTCGGGCACCGCTACGGACTCGCTCCTGCGCGCCCACCGCGCCGCCGCCAGGCACTGGCTGGACCTCGGCGAAGATCTGCACGACCTGACCGAGGCCCGATTCCACCTGCTCGCCGCCGGCGACCTCGACGCCGCCGACAAGGTCACGGCAACGCTCTGCACCCAGCTGGAGAACACCGGGGCCTGGGACCGGGCGACCGCGCTCATCCACGACACCCTGCGCTGGCTGCCCCCCGAAGCGGGCAACTACCCGGGCTACCTCCACCAACTCGGCACGCTGGCCCACCATCGCGGCGACTACACGGAGGCCGAACGCCGCTACCGGCAGTCCGTCGCCGTACGAGAGCCGCGCGGCGATCAGGTCGGCGCCGCCGTCAGCTACTACCAGATCGCCATCCTGGCATACCACCGCGGCGACTACACCGAAGCGGAACGCCGCTATCGCCTGGCACTCACCGTCTTCGAACAGGCCAACGACCTGGAGCGTGTCGGCAGCGTCCACCATCAACTCGGTGTGCTGGCCGAGGCCAAGGGCGACCTCGACGAGGCCGGGCGCCAGTATTACCAGGCCCTCGACATCTTCGAACGCCTCAGCAAACAGGCCCGGCTGGCCGACACCTACGGCCAACTCGGCAGTCTGGCTCACCATCACGGCGACTTCGACGAGGCCGAACGCCGGTACCGGCAGGCACTCGACCTGACGGAGCCTCTCGGCGACCTGGCCGGTGTCGCCATCACCACGCACCAGCTCGGCATGCTGGCGCACGACCAAGGCGACCTCGACGAGGCCGAACGCCGCTACCTCCACGCAGTCACCCTGCTCGAACGGCTCGGCCACCTGGCCGGTGTGGTCGCCACCTACCACCAGCTCGGGTTGCTGGCACGCGCGCGAGGCGACCACACAGAGGCGGAACGCCGCTACCGGCAGTCCCTCGCCATCGAGCAGCAGCTCGGCAACCGGGCCGGCATCGCCACCAGCCTAAGTCAGCTCGGCAACATGTACGCCGAGACCGATCGGCCCTACGAGGCCGTAGAGTTCCACATCCAGGCGGCCGTCATTCGCGTCGCCATCGGCAAATCCGACGCCGCCAGATCGTTCCAGCGACTCGTCCGCCTCCGCCCCGTCGTCGGCGAGGATACGTTCGCCGGGATCGCCGCCCGGCTCCTCGGGCAGGACGGCCGCGACAATCTCATCGAGGTGCTGGACAGCCTGGTCAAGGAGGAGGCTTAGGTGACGCCGCGAGGAACCCCGCTCGACGTGACCCTGACCGTCTCGGACGCGACGGTCCGGCTCACGGGCGCGGACGTCGACGTGTCGGCGCCGCACGGCGGGGTGCGGCCCGGGCTGAGCAACGCGCTGCAGGACGTGCGGCTGGAGCGCATCCGGCGCGGCGGCGTCGCGGTGGTGCGGGACGTCGAACCGGAGGCGGGCGGCGCGCCGGGGCTGGTGTCGTTGCGGCGCGCGGGCGAGCTGCTCGCCGAGTCGTTCCTGCCCGCGCCGGTTGCCGAGGCGTTGCGCAGGCTGCTGCAGCGCGCGACGCGGGACTTCCTCGCCCTGCGCATCGGCGTCGACGCGCCCGGGCTGGCGGCGCTGCCGTGGGAGGCACTGCGCGACCCGGTCTCCGCGCAGCCCCTGGCGCTGCATCCGCACGTGGTCGTGTACCGGTGCAGCAGGGCTACGGCGCCGGCGCTCCTGGCCGGCCCGCTGCGGATCGTGGTCGCGATCGCCTCGCCCGACGTCGGCGGCGGGCCGCTGCTGGACTACGAGCACGAGCTCCGGGCGGTGCTCGCGGCGGTGCGGCAGGCGCGCCGGTACGAGGCCCGGGTGGAGGTCGTGCCGTTCGCCACGACCCAGGCGATCCGCGCCGCCCTGGACATGCCGGGCGGGGCGCACGTCCTGCACATCTCGGCACACGGCAGCCCCGGCGCGCTGGTGCTCGAGGACGAGGACGGCGCGGCCCGCGAGGTCAGCGCGGAGGAGCTGATGGCCGAGGCGATCCCGCCCGGGAAGATGCCGCCGGTCCTCGCCCTGGCCGCCTGCTACACCGATGTTGACGGCGAGCAGCAGGGATCCTCGTTCGCGGCCCAGCTGGCGGCGCGCGGGGTGTGCGCCGTGATCGGCACCCAGACCAGCGTCACCGACCGGTACGCGACCATGCTGTTCGCCAAGGTCTACGCCGAACTGGCCGGCAGCCGGGACCCGGACGTGGTGCGCGCGGTCGGCGACGCCCGCCGATTCGTGCAGCAGGCGCTCCTGGCCGGCAGGGACCGGGCGGCGCAGGCCCTGGCGGGCATGGACGAGTGGGGCGTGGTCACCCTGCTCGCCAACGCGCCCGCCGTCCCGGTCATCGACCACCGGCGGCCGAAGGTGCCGCTCCCGTCGCCGCACGCCGCCGAGTGGGCCGGGTAGCGGCCCGCCCGGTCGGGCAGTTCGTCGGCCGCCGCGCCCTCCAGCGGCAACTGCCGGAGGCGCTGGCCGCCGACGAGTACTCGGGCCTGGTCCTGCACGGCATCGGCGGCGTCGGCAAGACCACCCTGGCGGCCGAGGTGCTGCGCCGCACCGTGGACGCCGACCCGACCTGGCGGGTCGCGTCACTGTACGGTCCGATCACTACCGACGCGGTCCTGGCCGAGGTGGCGGCCGTAGCCCGACGCGAGTTGCTGCGACGAGCAGTGGCGACGGGTCCGGCGGCGGTCGCGGTGCAGGTCGCGACGCGCGTCGAGGTGCCGTGGGCCGACCGGTTCTCCCTGCTGCACGACGACGTCCTCCACGAGGTGCCGGTCCTGCTCGTGCTGGACAACTTCGAGGACAACCTCGACCCTGACACCAACGAGATCACGGACCCGGGCCTGGCGGGCCTGCTCGCCGCCTGGGCCGCCACCCGGGGCCCGCAGCCGCCTGCTGATCACCACCCGGCACCCGCTGGACCTGCCCGACGGCGCCGCGGCGCGGCTGCTGGCCGTGCCGGTCGGGCCCCTGTCGGCGGCGGAGACGGCGAAGCTGCTGTGGTCGCTGCCGCACGTCGACCGCCACGCCGACACCGGCGCGCGGGCCGACCGGGTGTGGCGCGTCGTCGGCGGGCACCCTCGGTCCCTGGAATACCTCGACGCGCTGCTCGGACAGGGCCACGGCCGGTTCGACGACATCACCGACCGGCTCACCAGGGCCGTCACGACCCGCCTCGGCCCGGACGCCGCCACGACCTGGCTTGCGCAGCGGCGCACCCTCGACGCCGCCCTGGCCCACACCGTCACCCTGGCCGCCGACGACGTCCTGCTCGGCGACCACCTGCGGCACCTGGCCACTATCCCGGGCGCGACCGACATGCTCATCGCGATCAGCGTGTACCGCGAACCCGTCTCCGCCGTTGCGCCAGGACTCGACGCCGGCCTGCTGGACGCGCTGGTCGGCAGCAGCCTCGTCCACCACGACGCCGAACGCGAACTGGTGTTCATGCACCGGTGGACCGCTATCGAACTGCACCGCTGCCTGGGGCCGGACGTGGACCCGCTCCTGCTCGCCCACCGCGCCGCCGCCGAGTACTGGCAGCAGCGCGACGGAGACCTGCACGCCCTGACCGAGGCCCGCCACCACCTGCTCGCCGCCGGAGACCTCGACGCCGCCGCAACCGTCACGAGGACGATCAGCAGGCGGCTGGAGCGCACCGGCGCCTGGGACCAGGCCGCCGTGCTCATCCACGACACGCTGCGGTGGCTGCCCGGCGAAGCTGCGTACTTCGGCGACTACATCCACCAGCTCGGCACGCTCGCGCACCGCCTGGGCGACTATGCCGAGGCCGAGCAGCGCTATCGGCAGGCGCTGGCCATCTTCGAGCAACGCGGCGAGCAGTCCAACCGCGCGAGCACCTATCTCGTGCTCGGGATGCTGGCCCACGACCGCGGCGGCTACTCCGAAGCCGAACAGCGCTACCGGCAGGCGCTGGTCATCTTCGAGCAGCTCGACAACCGGGCCAACCTTGCCAGCACCCACCACCAACTCGGCGCGCTGGCCAAGGAGCGGGGCGACTACGACGAAGCGGAGCGGCAATACCTGCGGTCCCTCGCCATCGAGGAAGAGCTCGGCAACGAAGCCGGCGCCGCGGTCACCGATCACGAACTGGGCAACCTCGCCCTGCGGCGCGGCGACTACGCCGAGGCCGAGCGCCGCAACCGGCAGTCCATGGCCATCTTCGAGCGGGTCGGCGACCTGGACGGCCTCGGCGCCGGCCACCAGCTGGCCGGCATGGTGGCCCACCATCAGCACGACTACGCGGAGGCCGAGCATCGCTACGAGCAGGCCCGCGCCATCCGCGAGCGCATCGGCGACCAGCGCGGCCTCGCCGGCACGCACCACCAACTCGGCCTGCTCGCGCAGGATCGAGGGGACCATGCGGAGGCCGAGCGCTGCTACCGGCGGTCGCTCGCCATCGAGGAACGACTCGGCAACCAGGCCGGCATCGCCACCAACCTCAGCCAGCTCGGCACCCTGTGCGCCGCCACCGATCGGACCGGCGAGGCCGCCGGGTTCCACCTCCGGGCCGTCCTCATCCGCGCCACCATCGACACGACGCAGGCGTCCGTCGACCTCGAGCGCCTTGCCGAAGTGCGCGCCGCTATCGGCGCCGAGTCGCTCGCCCGGATCGGAGCCCAGGTCCTCGGCCATGACGGATACCTGGCGGTCGCCAAGCTCGTCGACGCGCACGAGGCCGAGGCGGCATAGGATCGGCGGGGTGTCGGGGGTTGCGGCGTTCGGGGCGTTGCTCGACCGGTCCGTCGCGCGGATCGGCGAGCTGGCCGCCGACGGGCGGGACTTCGACCGGCAGGGCATCGCCGAGATCGCGGACATCTGGGACAACAACCTGTTCCCGCTGTTCGCCGTGGCGCTCACCCGGCCGCGCTGGATCGCCGAGTGGCGAGCCCGAGCGGCGCTGCGCTGGATGGCGGACCTCGGCCCGAGCCGGCGGGCGTGGATGATCGAGCAGGCCGCGATCGCCGGCCACCGGCTGGAGCCGCTGCTGGGCCCGCCGGTCGAGCGGCCCGCGCACTTTCGCGACTACCGCGGCGAGGTGCGCGCCACGGTGGTCCCGCTGACCGAGAGCGTTGCCGAGGACTACGACCTCGACCGGGCCACGGTGCGCACGGTGCGGGTCGAGCGCCACAAGCAGGGACTCGCCGCCTACCTCGCGCTCGCCTCGCCGCGGCGATTCGAGGCGCCCGGATACGAGGCGGACGCGATCGTGGAGCTGTTCCTGCAAGACGTCCGAACCGCCGAGTTCGACAGTGACGACGCCGCCGGAGTGAGCATCGGCCAGGAGATACGGATCGGCGAGAACGGGCGGTTCCGCGCCGGGAAGGCGAGCGTCGGGTTCGATGACATGGCGTGGCACCTGTCGCGAGCGGGGCGCGCGGCGGACGCGGCCGTGCCCCGCGGCCGCGACCAGCGACGGGAGCGACGGCCGGTCCAGTGGCGGCTGGCGGGCGGCGCGGCCGGGGACGCCGCGCTGGTGCTGCGCCAGGCGATGCTGGAGATCCGGTCGGTGCGCTACTCCCGGCTCGTCGGCGAGGTGCCGGTGCGCGAACTGTGCGAAGCCCTCGCCGGCGCCGGCGCAAAGGTGCTCGCCGGCGGCTCGTTCCGAGAACTCGCTGAGGGGTGGGTCGCGGCGAGCCCGGTGCTGGCCGACCGGGTCGCGGACCTCGTCCCGGACGGGCACTGGGCACGCACAGCAATCTCGGAGCGCACGCCAAGGCCCGACCAGGAGCTCCCAAACCAGGCGCAGCTCACCCTCGCCTCGTACACCGCGGCGCACGACCACTACGGCCTGGCGCGCGACGCCACCGCGATCGTCAACCTGGCCGTGCCGGACGGCGGCGGGCCGTGGGCCATCCGCGCGCTGGAGTTCGAGCGACCCGGGCGCGTCACGTTCACGACGGCCGCGTTCACCGAGCCGCACCCGGTTGAGCACGCGCCCGGGCGGGAGCTGACCCTCGGCGCGAACGCCTTCCGCGTCACCGGCTGACCGCCCGCGCCCGGCTCAGGTGGTCGACGGCGGTGAAGGCGCCGAACGCGAGCAGCCGCACCAGCTCCGCGTCGCCGCGCGCCATGCCGGACGGGCCGATCGAGCTGCGCCAGGCGGCGACGGCGGAATCGGTCAGGCGATAGGGGGCCAACGCGGCCAGCAACGCCAGGCGGGCCGCCGGGGCCTCGTCCGGCGGCACCGCGATCAGGGCCGCCTCCAGCCACGCGTTGCCCAGGTCGGGGTGGCCGCCGTCCCAGGCGGCCACGGCGGCACTCAGCGCGGCCCGTCCGGCGCTGCCGAGCAGTTCGCCGCCGGACAGTGCGGCGTGCGAGAACGCCGACCAGGCGGCCCCGACGTGGGTGCCGGCGGCCCAGGCCGGCTCGTCGGCCAAGTGCGCCGGGTCGAGCAGCGACAGGCTCTCGCCGGGGGCCACGGTGCGGCGGACGGTGCGGGACAGGGCCAGGCCGGCAGCGCGACGGGACGGCTCCTGCAGCGCGCCCTCCGGCAGCAGCCCGCCGGGGCGCAGCGCGTCCACCATGCGGTTGATGAAGTGGTTGGCCAGTGCGGTGCCGACGTACTCAGGTGCGAGCGACGCGGGGAACGGCCACGGCAGCGGCGACGGGCCGCGGGTGGAGCGGGCCCACGCCACGATGGCGGCGTCGGCCGGGTCGTCGGGGGTGTCGCCGCGCATGACGGCCGCGGCCAGGCGGTGCTCGCCGGTGGCGTGCAGCATCGCGGCGTGCGCGTCCATGCAGAACGGGCAGCGGTTCACCACCGCCACGGCCGCCGCGACCGCCTCCTTGCGGGCCCTGGGCGCGGCGCCGACCAGCAGCGACTCGCGCAGCAGGGCCCACAGGGCGGCGTGCAGCGGCGGCACCACCGACAGGTGGGGTGCGAACAGGGCGCCGAGCTCGCGGGACGAGCGCGAGTAGACGGCGGCCACGCTGCCGGTGGCGGCGCGCCTGGTGACGGGGACGACGTAACGGTAGGGCGAGGACATGGGATCGATACTTCCGCGCCGGGCCGGGATCGTCGTCATGCCACGGAATGCACTTCTGCGTACGACCAGGGTCGTACGCGGCAGCGGTCACGGCATGATGGTCGGGCTGGAGACCGGTGGGTCTCCCCACGTGATGCGCAGCGGGCCGTCCGGGACGCCCGACACCGCGAAGCGGCCCAGCTCGTCCGTCGCGCCGGTCCACGTGCCCTCGCGGTGGCGGACCTGGATCGGCGCCACCTCCGGGGCGCTGACCTGGCCGACCAGGCGCACGGTGCCGTCGTCGACGACCAGCTCGACGTCGAGCACGACGTCGCCGAGGGCGAAACTGAGCATTCGCGGGGAGTCGGAGCCCGAGCGGATACCGGCCGCCTCGCCCGCCACGGCGCTGTCCACCACCAGGGCGGCGAGCTCCGCGTCGGGGTCGCGCCACGACAGCAGGGCCGAGGCCGCCGCCAGAAGGTGCGGCGGCGGCGGGTCCGCGGCGCTGTACATCCGCGCAACCGCCGCACCAAGCTCGTCGCCGGTCACGAGCGTTCCCCTCCCGACGTGGTCAGCAGTCCGCGCAGGTTCTCCAGGCATCGGGCCCGAGTCGGTCCGATGCTGCCGATCGGCATGTCCAGCGCCGCCGCCAGCTCCGCATAGGTGGGCGCCGGGTCGGCGCCCATCGCCCGCAGCAGCCGCGAGCAGCGGCCCGGCAGCCGGTGGACCGCCTCCCACAGCAGGCGGTCCTCCTCGGCCCGCAGCACGCTCTCCTCCGGCAGGCCGGCGGTCGAGCGAGCCCCGGCCAGCTGGTCCTCGAACTCGGCCGGCGACTCCCGGCCGCGGCGGCGCAGCAGGTCGATGGCCTCGTTGCGCGCGGTCGTGGCGAGCCAGGCGCCCAGGCCGTCACCGTTGCGGATCTGGTTGAGCTTCTCCACGAGCCGGAACCAGGTCGCCTGGAACACGTCGGCGGCATCGGCTTCGCCGAGGCGAAATCCGCGCACTGTGGCCCAGATCAGGCCGGAATACCGCGAGACGATCAGATCCCAGGCCCGCTGATCCCCGTCCGCCGCCTCGATCAGCGCGATGGTCGGATCGAATGCCGTCACAGTATTGCAGGGTACCCGCCGAAGGCGGCCGCGGAGGACGACACCTGTTTCGCCGCCCCGCACAGGCTGCCGGCCGGCCCGGCGGCTTCGGCGATCGCGGCGACCACGTGCGGCGTGGCGAACGACGTGCCGCTCCACGCCGCCCAGCCGGTGGTGAAGTCGCTGTGGTTGATGTAGGTGCTCACCACGTCGGCGCCGGGCGCGGCGAGGGTCACCCACGGGCCGGTGTTGCTCCACGGGCAGATCGTCCTGCCGTCGTGGGCGGCGACCGCGATCACCTGCTGCTTCCAGGGCACGGCGCTGCCGGCGAACCCGGCCGGCCAGAAGGGGGCGCCGCAGATGCCGTCGTTGCCGGCGGCGGCGACGACGAGGCGGTCGTGGCCGGCGAGGAAGCGCTCCAGGGCCCAGCGCAGCAGCGCCGGCGGCTGGTCGTCGACGGTGTACGCGCCCAGCGACAGGTTGAGCACGTCGGCGTCGTCGAGGCGGGCGATGCGGCGGGCCAGGTCGAGCTCGGTGCCCACGCCGAAGGAGTCGAGGACCTTGACGATGCGCACCCGGGCGCGGCGCGAGCCCTGCAGGATCACGCCGGCGATGAAGTTGGCGTGCCCGACGTCGGAGTCCAGCACCGAGTCGCCGTCGGCGTCGACCACCGTCTCGAAGTCGGCGTCGAGGACCTGGTACCGCGCCGGCGGCAGCGGGCTGTCGGCCCACACGCCGGTGTCCATGACGACCACCCGCACCCCGGCGTCGGCGCCCGCGGCGTCGATCGCCCCGGCCTGCGCGGCGACCGGGCGGCCGAACGGCCCGCCCTGCTCGTGCGGGGAGCCGAGCAGCACGTGGTTGGGGCCGACGAGGGCGCCGGCGCCGGAGCGGCCGCGCACGCGGCGGGTGGCGGCGAGCGGGTCGAGGCCCGTGGCCCGCAGGCGGCGCACGCCCGGCACCGGGACGTCCTCGGTGAGGTCGCGGGCGGACACGCCGAGCGCGGAGACGGCCGAGCGGGCGTCGTCGTAGTGCTCGTCGACGGCCAGCAGCTCACCCGCGACGTAACGCACCGGGCGTGCCGCGGCCGGCTCTGTGGCCAGCCAGGGCAGCGCGGCCAGGTGCTCGGCGCGGCGGCGCCGCCACCGGTCCAACCGTTCGGTCGCGTTCACGGGTCCTCCTTCGGAACGGTTCGTTGTCTTGAAGACGGTGGATTCATCCATCAGATACGTCGCCTGGGCGACAGTCGCCGTCGATGGCAGGATCTGCCCTGTGACGGAAGCTGCGGGGTCGCCGATCGCGCTGGCGACGCGGGCGGTCGACGCCGTGGCCGGCGACCCGCGGCGGGCCCGCACGCTGGCGAGCGCCGCGCTGGCCGCGGCGCGGCGGGCCCGGGACGCGGACGCCACGTCGGTGGCGCACCGGGCGCTGGGCCTCGCCGCCCTGGCGTCATATGACGCACATACCGCCGCAAAACACCTCCGAACGGCACTGAACGTCGCGCGGCGACACGATCGGCTGACCCTTGCGGCCGAGGCGCGGATGAGCCTGGCTCTGGTACTGGAGGATCTCGGCCGCCCCGCCGCCGCCGTCAAGGAGATCGACGCCGCCCTACACGGCCTGCGCGGGCTGCGCCGGGCCCGGGCGGTCATGCAGCGGGCGCTGATCCTGCGCCGCATGGGCCACGACGACGAGGCGATGCAGGGCTACCGCGCCGCCCTGACGGTCTTCCGGCGCAGCGGCGACCGGCTGTGGCAGGCGCGCGCGCTGAACAACCGCGGCATCCTGCACGGCTACCACGGCAACCACCGTCTCGCGCAGGCCGACCTGGACCGGGCCGCCGAGCTCTACGCCGAGATGGACCTGCCCGTCGCGGCGGCACAGGTGCAGCACAACCTCGGGTTCGTGGCCGCGCAGGCCGGCGACGTGCCCGAGGCCCTGGCCCGCTACGCCCGGGCGCGCCCGGAGCTCTCCCGCACCGGCTCCGACCCGATCGGGCTGCTCGACCGCGCCGAGCTGCTGCAGTCGGTGCGGCTGCTGCCCGAGGCGCACCGGGCCGCGCAGGACGCCCTCGACGCCTGCCGCCGCGGCCGGCTGTGGGCGGTGCGCGGCGAGGCGGCGCTGCTGCTGGCCCGCATCGCGCTGGCCCGCGGCAAGGCGGAGGAGGCGCTCGCCGTGGCCCGCACGGCCCGGCGCGCGTTCGCCAAACAGGGCCGGGCGCTGCTGGCGATC
The DNA here is from genome assembly GCF_039537565.1 of Dactylosporangium darangshiense. Lineage (NCBI taxonomy): Bacteria > Bacillati > Actinomycetota > Actinomycetes > Micromonosporales > Micromonosporaceae > Dactylosporangium > Dactylosporangium darangshiense. The sequence goes on along the minus strand of NZ_BAABAT010000009.1, from coordinate 106,081 downwards.
CGGGCGCGGGCGGTCGAGCTGTCCGCGAGCGTCGCGGCCGGGCGGGCCAACCGCGGCACGCTGCGCCGGCTGCAGGAGACCGCGGCGGCGCTGACCCGGGCCGGGTGGCTCATCCCGGGCTGGGAGGCGTGGCTGGACGCCGCCCAGCTGGCCGTCGCATTGCGGGATCCGGCAGCGGTACAGCACGGGCTCATCCGCGCGGCCGGAGCAGCACGGCGCGGTCCGGCGGCGCTGCGGGCCCGCCTGTGGCACCTGCGCGCATTGGCCGGCCTCGCCGGCGGCGACGTGTCCGGCGCGATCCGGGCCGCCGACGCCGGGCTGCGCGAGTTCGAGGCGCACCGGGCGAGCCTCGGCGCGACCGAGCTGCGGGTGCGCAGCGGCGCGACCGTCGCCGAGCTGGCCGAGTTCCGGCTGCGCCTGGCCGCCGGCCACGAGGGCCCCGAGCGGCTGCTGGCCGCGGCGCAGCGCTGCCGGGCCGCGGCGCTGTGGCTGCCGCCGGCGCGGCCCAGCGGCGACCCGGTCATCGCGCGCGGGCTGACACTGCTGCGCCGGTTGCACGCCGACCTTTCGGCGACGCCGACCAGCGCCGCACAGACGGGCCGGCTGATGCAGCGCCAGCACGAGCTCGAGGCCCGCATCCGCGAGCGGTCCTGGCGGGCCCAGGGCACGGCGCACGACCCGGCACCGGAGCACGGGCACGGGCACGACCCGGCGCCCGCGCGGTTCGCCGCCGGGCTGGCCGCGGACCTCGGCGACACCGCGCTCGTCGACCTGCTCGCCGTCGACGGGTGCCTGCACGCGCTCGTGGTGGCCGGCGGCCGGGTCGCGCACCGCCCGCTCGGGCCGCTGCAGCCCGTCGTCGACGAGCTCACCGGGCTGCGCTTCGCCCAGCGCCGCCTGGTCACCCGCCGCGGCCACGCCGCCTCGGCCGCGGCCGCCGCCGCGTACGCGGCCGACGCCCTCGACCGGGCGCTGCTGGCCCCGCTGGCCGACCTCATCGGCGACCGCGGCCTCGTCCTCGCGCCGACCGCGCAGCTGCAGGCCCTGCCGTGGCCGCTGCTGCCGACCTGCCGCGGCCGCCCGGTGCGGGTGGCGCCCTCGGCGGCCATGTGGTGGCGCGCGCACCGGGCCGCCGAGCCGTCCGGCGTCGCGGCGTTCATCGGCGCGCCGCAGCCGCCGCACGCGCTGGCCGAGGTCGAGCAGATCGCGCAGTACTCCCCCGGCTCCCGGCTGCTGCGCGGCCCCGACGCCCGGGTGGCCGCCGTGCTCGCCGCCCTGGACGGCGCCCGCATCGGCCACATCGCCTGCCACGGCGACTTCCGCAGCGACAATGCCCTGTTCTCGGCGCTGCGCCTGGCCGACGGCCCGCTCACCATCTACGACCTCTCCGCCCTGCGCGCCGCACCCGGCACGCTCGTGCTGTCCGGCTGCGACACCGGCGTCTCCGCGGTACACCCGGGGGAAGAACTACTCGGACTGACCAGCGCCCTGCTGCAGCTGGGCACCCGCACGGTCGTGGCGAGCACCGGGCCCGTCGACGACGAGGCGACCCGCGCGCTCATGACCGACTTCCACAAGCGCCTCGCCGCCGGCGGGGGCGCGGCGGCCGCCCTGGCCGCCGCGCAGCTCGCCGCGGATCCGGCGCACCGGTGCAGCACCGCGGCGTTCGTCTGTTTCGGCGCCGGCTGAGCGCCGCCCGGCGCCAGCACACGCTGAACGCAGACCCAGCACCCGCCAAGCGCCATCCCGGCACTCGCTGAACGCAGGCCCAGCACCCGCCAAGCCCGGTGCAGCACCGCGGCGTCCGTCTGCTTCGGCGCCGGCTGAGCGCCGCCCCGGCGCCCGCACTGCCCCGGCACCCGCCAAGCGCCGTCCCCGCACCCCGCCAAACGCCGTCCCGGTGCCAGCACTGTCCCGGCACCCGCCAAGCGCCCAGCGCTGCGCCGGGGCGGGCTGTATCGCCCGCCCGGGCATCGGGACAAATACCCTGTCGGGCGAAAAGTCCGAAAAATCATGTCGCGGAGCGGCGTGATTTTTCGCGATGCCGTGCGGGCGGCGAGTGGGCGGGCCAGCCGGCGAACCCGCGGCGCACGCGCGCCTGCTACGCCATGGCGTCAGCCGGGCGTCGCCGCGGCCAGCGCCGTCGAGCGGGCCGTGTCCGCCGTGGCCCGCGCCGCCGTCACGATCGCCACGACCGCGCCGACGAGCAGCACGATCGCCCAGATGATCGCCGCGATCGCGCACACGATGCCGGCGATCGCGTCGGTGATGCTGACCAGCACGCCGGGCACGATGCCGTGCAGGAACGACACCACGATCGTGACCAGCAGCGAGGTCAGGGTCAGCAGGACCAGGCCCTTGTTCTGCAGGAAGCGCTGCTGCGCGGCGGTGAGCGCGCCGGCGAAGACGAACTTCAGGAACATGATCAGGGACAGGATCACCGCCGCGGTACCGCGGGGGAAGAACCCGAACCCGATCAGGTACGCGATCGTGCCGAACGGGAACGCCAGCAGCAGCGTCACCATGAGGATCAGCTTGGCGACGGCGAGCACGAGCAGCCCGATCGCGGTCAGCAGCAGCAGGAACGCGAACACGAGCGTCACGATCCCCTGCAGCCGCCCGCGCAGCCGCTGCGGCACGACGAGGCCGGCCGCCATGAGCGCGACGGTGAACAGGGCGGCCGCGTCGACCAGGGCCAGGTACGGGATGCCGAGGCCGGCCGGGCGCTCGACCTGCCCGCCGGCCGGCACCTGCAGCCCGGCCGCCGCGGCCTGGCCGGTGAGCGCGCCGCCGGCGTCGAAGCCGCCGACGATGAGGTGCTCGCCCAGCTCGACGCAGACCACGAGGGCCATCGCGACGAGGGCGACGAGGAAGAACGGGGTGCGCAGGCGGTCCATCGCGCTCACCCGCCCGTGACCAGCGTGAGGGTGCAGGTGCGGTTGCCGGCGCAGATGACGTCGATGTCGGCGCCGTCGCCGCCGACGGCGACGCTGACCGTGGCGCCGGCCTCGACGTCGCTGCGCACCAGCGTGTCGCGGCCGGGCGCGGGGGCCTGCACGGCGACGTCGCTGTCGGTGCGCAGCTGGACGTTGCGCTGCCCGGCGTCGGAGCGGGCGACGGTCACCGTGCAGGTGCCGTCCTTGACCGTCAGGGTGTCCTGCTGCAGGCAGGGCGCGCTGACATCGGCGCGGTCGGCGTCGGGGCTGCCGCCGAAGCGGTGACCGAGCCAGCCGACCAACCCGCCCGGGTGGGACAGGTCGCCGTCGCCGCCGGCGCGGTGGGTCGTGGCGAGCGCGAAGAGCACGGCGAGCAGGACGAGGACGCCGATGACGATCCTCGGCTGCGTCAGGTAGCGGCGCATGTCAAGCCACCATCGTCGCGGCGAGGACCGGGCTGTAGGGCCCGACGTTGCCGAAGTCGTCGACCGCGGCGACGTTCCACTGGAACTGCCCGGTGAAGTTGAGCTGGGCATAGCCGACCTGGAACAGGACGTTGCGCAGCGGCGGCGCGTAGGACTTCGTGTCGGTGCGCGCGGTCACCACCGACGCCGGCAGGCAGGCGTTGGACGAGGCATTGCCGGTGTTCACGAACACGCACACGATCGGCGAGACGCTGAGCGCCCAGGCGGTGACATACGGCTCGGCCTGGTCCCACTCGAGCCTGCCGGAGACCGACTTGATCTGGGCGTTCTGCGCGGTCTTCGGCGTCGGCTGCGTGAGCTTGACGGCGATGACGAGCGCGATCGCGGTGCCCTTGGCGACCTGGGTATTCGGGTTGACCGACTGCTCGAGCACCGACTCGGCGTGCGCGGGGTCGTTCTTGTGCCGGATCGTGCCGGCCACGAGGCCGGCCTGCTTGAGCGCGAAGACGGCCTGGGTCTCGTTGAGCCGGGCCAGGTCGGGCACGGCGACCGGCCCTGACGCCGACGGCGAGGGCTGCGGCCTGGCCTGCTCGGAGGTGCCGCTGCCGCCGCCGAGGGTCAGCACGAGCGTGACCGTGACGGCGGTGATGACGACCAGGCCGGCCGCGATCGCGACGATCCACCACGGGATCCGCCGTTTCTGCGGCGGTGGCGGCGCGGCGATCTCGAACACGACCCGGCTGCTGAGCACCGAGGACTCCTCGGGCGCGGAGTCGGCGGAGTAGACGCGGCCCTGCAGCTCGTAGGTGCCGGGCGCGGTACCGTCCGGCACCTTCGTCTTGACCAGGAACGACACGGACGCGGCCGGCGCGACGCGGCGCTGGGGCTCGTCGACGGTGAACCAGGACGGGTCGGCGCCCTGTCCGGGCACCGCCTCGAACACGACCCGGTCGACCCGCGAGCCGGGGTTGGTGACGGTGAATGTGGTCTCGCCCTGTTTGGCCTCGTTGAGCGCGATGCGCTCGGCGGCGGTGTTGACCACCCAGTTGGTGGGCATGACGGCTCCTATGAATTGGTGATCAGGCGAGCTCGGCGGTGACGGAGGCCGGTTTCTCCGCCTCCACCGCGAGCCCGACGAGGTATGTCTGGTCGCGCGCCGCCTCCGGGATGCGCACGACGATGTGAAACGGGCGGTCGGCCGGCTCCTCGACGGCGAAGCCGGCCACGCCGGTCAGCGTCTCCAGCAGGGCGCACAGCCCGGCCGCGGTGCCGCGGGCGCGGGCCAGCTCGCCGGCCCGGGCGGCGAGGTCGCGCTGGCGGCCGGGCGGCAGCGACCGCCCGACGTGGTCCATCGCCAGCCACCCGAGCAGGTACGGCAGGAACTCCGCCGGGGCGCGGTAGGGCGCGAACAGGTCCTCGATAGAGGCCAGCCGCCCCTCGACCGGCTCGTGCAGGCCCTCCATCACCGACAGCAGCGCGGCGAGCGCGCCGCCGGGGCCGGCCGCGTGCTGGTACACCGCCGGCAGCAGGCGCTCAATGTCCGCTCGTCGCATCCTCACGCACCACCTCGATGTCGTGCTCCGCGGAGCAGAGCAGCCAGGTTTCCGGGATCGTCACCGGCTGGCGGGTCTCCCGGTTCGCCACGAACGCCCACGCCTGCCCGTCCTCGCTGCGGAACACGCCGCGGCGGGTGCCGGCCAGGGTGCGGTGCTCGGGGCCGCCGATGCCGCCGGCGGCGAGGGTCTCGACGGGCTCGAACCGGGTGCGGTCGCGCAGCGGCAGGCCGGCGTTGACCGACGACGCCTGCCACTGCGGGGTCGCCGCGGAGGTGTCCAGCCGCAGCACCCCGGCGCTCTGCGTGGCCGCGACGACGGTCCGGCCGTCGAAGTCGAGGTCCCAGCAGGTGCCGCCGGTCCAGCCGGCGTTCATGCGCTCCCAGCGCACGTCGGCCTCGAACAGCCGGGCCCGGTGACAGCCCTGTCCGGGGCGGCTCGGGTCGGACTCGCCGGCGCCGACCCACAGCACGGTGGCGGAGCCGTCCAGCTGTACCTCGATCGCCCGTGCGTCGACGCCGCGCAGCCCGACGTGGGTGAACGTGCCGGCGCTGCCGCCGTTGACGGACAGGTACACGCCCTGTTGCGCCTGCGCGGTCACCGCCACGCCGTGCACGCCCCGCTCGGACACGAACGAGCGCACGCCGGCGAAGCCGCGGTCCGGGTCCTGGGCGTCGACGAGCAGCTGCAGCGGTACCCCGCCCGCGACCGCCGGCACCTCGTAGAGCCCGCTGTCGGTGGCGCACAGCAGGGTCGCCACCCCCTCGCGGTCGATCCAGTCGATGTCGGCGACCGCGGGCTCCAGGACGGCCACGAGCGTCCACGTCTCGCCGAGGTCGGCGGACAGGCGGATCGCCGAGCCGCCGTCCTCGGTGCGGGTCACCACGGCGAGGTGCCCGGGGCGGGCCACGACTCCGGGCCGCCGCGCGTCGGGCGCGGCCACGACGCGGCGGACCTCCTCGCCGGTGAAGCGCCCGACGGTCTCCCAGCCGTCGCCGCCGTTGCTGGAGCGGAACACCAGCTCGCCGCAGCCGGCGTACCACGTGTCGCGCTGGAACCGGTCGGCGACCACGGTGCGCACCGCCCCGTCCGGGACCTCGTCGACGACGAACCGCACGTCGTCGACGTAGCGCACGCCGGGCTCGGCGGACTCGAGCATCCGGTACACGTTGGAGGCCCGCAGCGGCTCGCCGAACGCCCAGCCGGCCGGGTTGAGCGGCGTCGGCAGCGGGCTGACGGTGGCGTGCAGGCGGTCGTTGATGCGCCGCCGGACCGCGTCGACGTCCTCGTGCGCGCCGACGACGACCCTGGCGCGCACGGAGACCGCCTTGTAGCGGGCCCAGCCGGCCACGACCCGGGTGCCCAGGGCCCGGCGGGCGTCGAGGTCGCGCTGCGCCTCCGCGCGCACGTCGTCGGTCTGCACCCGCAGCATGGCCGCCAGCGGCAGCCGCCAGTCGGGGCGGGACTCGGCGCCGACGTGCGGCACGAGCACGACCTCGACCTCGCCGGGGCGGGCGAAGGCCCACATGGTGCTGCGGGTGAACGCCTTGGCCCGGGCCACCGCGGCGGAGGCGGCGGTCGCGAGGAGCTCGAAGTCGCGGGCGGTGACGGCGCGGCGCAGCGCGAAGAACTCGTAGGGGCCGCGCACCAGCGCCGCGTCGGTGGCCTCGAGCTCGCGGCCGCCGAACGCCGGCTCGCGGTTGGTGACCGCGACGCCCGGGATCGGCTCGCGCAGGGCGGTGAGGCTGCCGGCGGCGACGTTGCCGGCCGGGCCGCCGCCCGTGCGGTACCACATCCGCACCTCGCGCCCGGCCGGCGGCACGGCGGCGACCGGCTGCCCGCCCGCGTCGACGGCGGGCGCGAACGTCACGGTGCCGGTGCTGCGGTCCAGCAGGTACACGCGGGCGCCCGGCGCCACCCCGGCGAACCCGGCCACGGGCTGCCAGATCTCGAACGAGCGCCCGTCGTGGTCGCGGACCGGCGCGCCCTCGCCCGCCTCGGCCGCGGGCGTCTCGACGCCGAGCATGACGTCGAGGGGCTCGGTGGTGGTGACGATCGGCGCCTGCCCGGTGCGCAGCACCTGGCCCGGCCGGCCGGTGCCGAGGCCGAGCAGCTCGGCGGCGACGACCTCGCAGTGGTAGGCCCGCACCCGCACCTCGGCGGCGCCGGCGTCGAGCACCACCGACTCGGTGGTGACGAACACGACCGGGCGCGGGTCGGCGGCGCCGGCGGCGGCGACCCGGGTGCCGGCCGGGACGGCGACGCGGGGCGTCTCCGGCCCGGTGCGGGTGAACGTGAGCTCCGCCCAGGCAGCGGCCGGCGGGCGCCGGGTCACCCCGAGCAGGTTCAGGAACTCCACGAACGCCTTCTCCGGCACGCGATTCAGCCGGTACAGCAGGACCTCGGTCAGGTGCGCGAAGGTCTCCACCAGCGTGATGCCCGGGTCGTGCACCGACAGGTCCGTCCACTCGGGACAGGTGCGGGCGATGCGCTCGCGGGCGTCGCGGACGAGGTCGACGAACGAGCGGTCGTCGAGGTTCGGGACGGGCAGGGTCATGACTGGCTCCCGTGCTGGGCCGGACCGAGGTCCAGCGGTAGGTCCATGACGTCGAGCGACGCCGTGGCCCGCACCCGGTAGCGCAGCCTGATGTTCAGCCGGGTCGGCACGTCGGCGTCGGCGGCCGCGTCGAGCTCCACGACGTCGGCGCGCGGCTCCCACCGCTGCACGGCCTGGCGCACGTAGTGCACGGCGAGGCCGGCGGTGGTGTGGTCGTTGGGTGCGAACAGCAGCCGGTTGAGGTGGCAGCCGTACTCGGGCCGCATGAGGCGCTCCCCCGGCGTCGTCGACAGGAGCAGCAGCAGCGCCTGCCGTACCGCGGCGTCTCCGTCCACCATGGACAGCGAACCGGCGGCGGTCAGCACCGGGCCGGTGCTCGCACCGTAGCCCGCGAATCCGGCCCCGGCGAAGCGGATCGCCCGTTGGGGTGCGGTCATTTGTCCACCGCCACGTGCGTCTGCCCGGGCTCGCGGACCGTGTAGTGCACGGTGCCGGGGACGGTGCCGTCGGTGAGACCGTCCAGGTTGGACATGACGATCGCCTTGCCGCCGATGCGCACCCACGAGCTGTAGCCGGAGATCACCGCCAGGGTGGTGGTGCACGGCTTCATCGTCGGGCCGATGTTGGGGCAGCCGGCGATCGCGCGGGCCTCGGGGTCGCTGTCGACGAGCACCTCGCTGCCGCCGATGCGCACCCAGTGCTGGGACGCCACGTTCTGCACGCGGCCGTCGTGCCCGCAGCGCACGACCGCGGTGTTGGTCACGACCTTCATGCGGTACCTCCGGGAATGGCGATGGGCGAATGGTCGAAGTCGACGGAGGCGGCCCGCACGGTGACGCCGCGGCCGGGCGCGTCCAGCAGCAGGTCGGTCTCGGCGTGCAGGCGCAGCAGGTCCGGTGTCAGCTCGACGTAGGAGCCGGCCGCGTTCTGCAGGCGCAGCGACCGGCGCTCGTCGTCGACGACCACGCTCTGCCCGCCGGCGGTGCGCATCGACCAGCGGCGCACGCCGCCGCCGCTGACGCCGCCGCGGTCGGGGGCCGGCGTGGTGCCGTAGAGCCCGCCGAGGACCACGGCGTCGCCGGTCGCGTCGTGCGGCAGCGCAACGAGCACCGGGTCGCCGACGTCGGGCAGCACGACCAGGCCGCGCCCGTCACCGGCGCCGGGCACCAGCACGGCGAGCCAGCCGAGGTCGAGCCCGCCGTGCGCGCCCAGCGCGACCCGGACCCGGCCGCAGCCGTCGGGGTCGGCGACGTCGGTGACCTCGCCCAGGCTCAGCGAGGTGGCGGCGTTCGGCAGCCGCCGGGCGGGCGGCCGGGTGGACAGCTCCGCCAGGTACCCGTCGGCGTCGATCGTCGTGACGACCTCGGTCAGCACGTAGGTGCCGTCGAGGGCCTCGGCCAAGCCGTCGGCCCGCACCCGCCGTCCGGGCCGCAGCGCGGCGTCGCCGGCGGCGACCGCGTCGAGCACGACGGTCCGCGCCGCGCTCGCATCCAGCGCGCCCTGCGCCACGGCGAGCAGCTCGTCGTCGCTGGCGGCGGCCTCGTCGACCAGCGTCAGCGTCGCCGCGCCGCCGTCGGTCGCCGGCCGCGGCCGCAGCGCGATGTCCCGCCCGGCGCGCGGATGCTCGGCGCTCGCGGTGAGCACGTCGGCGGTCCGGGGCCGCCAGGCCATTGCCGCGCAGACGGCCGCGGCGCGCTCCAGGCTGGCGCTGACCTCGACGCGGTGGAGGTTCCGGCCGTACCGCAGGGCCAGCGGCGCCCCGTGCCCCTCCAGCGTGAGCACGCGCAGCTCGTCGCCGTCGAGGGCGACGTAGAGCCCGACCCGCTCGAGGGTCTCGGTCAGCAGCTCCAGGTCGCGCCGCCGGTGCTGCACGACCCGCTCGAACCGGGGCCCGCGTTCCTCGGCCCGCACCGTCACGCCGAGCCCGTCGCACACCACGCCGGCCAGGTCGGCGGCGTCGAGCCGCTCGAGGCAGCGCAGGGTCTGGCGCTTGCGCAGCCGGTGCAGCCGGTCGTAGGCGACGATGCGGGTCCCGGTCTCACCGTCGGCGCCGCGGACCAGGTCGACGCCGGTGACCTCGCCGTCGAACAGCGGCCCGTCGTCGCCCGCCACCCGCAGCACCAGCGGCGCGCCGAGCAGCTCCAGCGCCCGCGCGTCGGGGTCGTCGAGGGTGAGCTCGCACTGCGTGGGCCGCGACAGCCGCGCCGCGACGCGCACGGCGACGACCCGGCAGGTGGCGGCCAGCGGGGCGCCGGCGACCGTCACGTCGACCGCGGGCATCATGCCGGGCTCCCCGGCGACGGTACCGCGAGCACGCTGCCCGCCGGCACGTTCAGCGGGTCGTCGACGCCGTTGGCCTCGGCCAGCTCCCGCCAGCGCATCGGGCTGCCCAGCGCCTCGGCGGCGAGCAGGTCGATGCGCACCCCGCTCCCGCCGCCGTCGCCCTCTCCCCCGCCGACAGCCTGCCCGCCGCCGACGACCTGCACCGCCGCGGGCCGCTCGGCGTCTGGCGCGGCGACGGCGGCGTGCGCCAGCTCCTCGTCGAACGAGCGCGCGGCGCCGTCCTCGGGCTCGTCGACGCGCAGCAGCTTCAGCCGCATCCACGAGCGCCCGGGCGCCCCGGTAGCGCTGAACGCGTCGAACCGCTCGGCGATCGCCGACACCACGCCCGGCACGTTCCACGACTTGCCCCACACCAGGCGCACCAGCGGCGGCCGCACCGCACCGCGCTCCTGCGCCGAGTTCTCGGCGAGGTTCCACAGCCGGGCCGTCAGCTGCCGCACGTCCGAAGGCGCACCGGCCGACTCGACCAGCTCGACGTCGAACACCATGTCCAGCAGCAGCTCGGTCCGCCCGCCGCCGGTGAAGCGCACCGGGTCGTCGGCGCGCCCGCGCCCGACGAGCCGGTCCCCGCCGGCCGCCGAGGCCCGGATGCCGGCGAGCCGTTTGACCTCGAACGTCTCCGGGTTGAGCAGGCAGTCGATCCGCTCGCCGGTGGCGTCGACGATGAACGCTACGCGTTCCATGGCAGCCCTCGCTGTTCCTCGTCCAGGTACCGATCGCGCTCACGGCCGTCCCGCCGCACCACGACCGTCCACTGTGGTGTGTCATCCGGCAGCACAGGCCACCGCCCGCCCACGGCTCCGACCGCGGCCCGCTCGCGACCCCGAGCCGGCACGGGCGCGGGTTCGTCCGGCCACCGCTCACACACGGGCGCGGGTTCCGCCGGCCAATGCCCGCTCCCGGGCGTAGGTTCCGCCGACCGGCGCTCGCTCGGAGGCGTCGGTTCGACCGGCGCTTCCCGCCGCTCGGCGCCGAGACCCGGTTCCGGCTCGATCCCTCCGGACCCGACCAATGCCGAGCGCCGCCGGACCTCACGCTGACCGGGCGTTCGCTGTCCGACCGCGGCCCCGGACCGGGCCCAGACCTCCCGGACGGCCGGCGCCGGCACGGGCACACGGGCCACGGACTCGACAAGCGGTTCGGTCTCCTCGATCACCGCGCCGCGGCTCGGTTCCGCCTCGTCGGCTGCGGGAGGTTTCGAGAGCGACGGTTCGGCGTCCGGCTCCGGGGCCTTGCGCGGGGGCGGGATCACCCCGCCGATCCGGCCGCCTGTGGACAGTTGCGGTGCTCGTTCGCCGACCGTGGCGAGCCAATGGTCGGGTGCTCCGGAAAGGTCCGGAGCCTCGACCGGGGCCGGGGCCGGCTCGGGTGCCGGTCCCGGCGATCGGGTCAAGGTCTGGCGCAACGCCGCGAATGCGCTACGCAGCGGGCCCGCCACCGCCGGCCTCCCGCTGCAGGCCCTCGTGCGCGAGCGAGAGCGTCTCGATCGCCAGTTCGCGGCTCATCGCGTCGAGCGGGGCGCCGTACCACTCCTGGGGCCAGGCGTTGACCAGGTTCCACCGCAGGACCTCGGTGGCGCCGGCCGCGTCGAGCATGACGATGGAGACGTTGCGGCGGCTGACGCGGCCCTCGACCGCGGTCATCAGCCACTCCCACAGGTCGACGGAGTTGGTGAGGCCGAAGCGGAGCGTGACGGGCGGGTAGGTGACCCGGCTCGGGATCGCGCGGACGATGCTGTTGTTGCCGGCCTCGCGGTACGAGATGCGCTCGACCTTGACGCCCAGGCCGGTGACCTCCGTGAAGTGGCCCTCGGTCACGTTGTTGATGAGCAGCTTGAAGTTGTAGGCGCGGTAGGGGTCGACCCAGTTGCCGGGCTGGGCCGACGGGGTCGCGGCCACCGGGGCGGGCATGGTCATCGCTGTGCTCCCTTACTGGGCTTCGGTGCCGACGGAGGACTGGCTGAGCTTGAACACGACGAACTCGGCCGGCTTGACCGGCGCCACGCCGATGACGGCGACGACCTGGCCGGCGTCGCGCACCTCCGGCGGGTTGGTCTCGGCGTCGCACTTGACGAAGAAGGCCTGCTGCGGGGTGCTGCCCATGAGGGCGCCGTCGCGCCACACGCGGGTGAGGAACGCGCCGATGTCGCGGCGGATCGAGCGCCACAGCTGCTCGTCGTTCGGCTCGAAGACGATCCAGCGGGTGCCGTCGGCGATGGACTCCTTGAGCATGCTGAACAGGCGCCGGACGTTGAGGTAGCGCCACTCGGACGCCTCCGCGGCGAGTGTGCGGGCGCCCCAGATGCGGATGCCCTCGGCCGGGAAGTACCGGATGCAGTTGACGCCGGCCGGGTTGAGCAGCTCCTGCTCGGCTCGGGTGATGCGGTACGTCAGGTCGACCGCGCCCCGGACCGGCTCGTTGGCGGGCGCCTTGTGCACGCCGCGCAGGGTGTCGGTGCGGGCCCACACGCCGGCCACGTGGCCGCTCGGCGGGGTGGGCACGACCTCGCCGCTGATCGGGTCGCGCACGACCAGCCACGGCAGGTAGAAGGTGCCGTAGTCGGACTGGCGCGGGCGCTGGCCGCCGTCGTCGGGCGTGGCCGGGGCCGGCGCCGGCTGGTCGCCGCCGTTGGCCTTGGGCTTGGCCTTCGGGGTGGCCGAGGCGACCCGGGTGAGCCGCTCGACGTCCGTGATCTCCTCCGGCGGGTCGAGGATCGCGACCCGGTCGCCCATCAGCTCGCAGTGCTTGAGCAGGTCCTCGTGCGACAGCGGGTCGCTGTAGCCGGGCGCGGCGACGATCGCGACCTCGTCGATCGCCTCGAGCAGGGCAAGGCCGCTGCGGGTGCGCCCGGTGCCGCTGATCGGCTCGCCCGGCGCGACGTTGACGACGTAGCAGCGCCCACCGCCGTTGTCGAAGAAGCCGTACACGGCCCGGGACAGCGGCGTGCCGGCGGGCCGGTCGCCGGCGGCGAAGATGCGCAGGAACTCCGACCAGGACCCGATCGCGACCGCCTGGTTGCGGCGCGCGTCCTGGGTCGGCGCAGTGCCGACGAAGCCGGCGGTGCTGGTGCCGACCGCGCCGATCGGGCGGGTGCCGCCGCTGACCTCTTCGACGTAGACGCCGGGGGATGCGTAGTGTGGCATGTCAGTCCTCTCTGAACTCGCAGCGGATGACCGCGGGCCGCGGATCGTCCGCCGGGACCTGGTGGTGGAACCGCCGACCGCGGCCGGACAGCCGCAGCGTGAACGGCCGGCCGGCGGGCAGCCCGGGGAGCACGAACCGCCCGCCGGCGTCGGTGTCGGCCGCGGCGAGCCCGTCGCCGGCCTCGACGCGCATGCCCGGCAGCGGCACGTCGCCCGGGCCGAGCACGACCCCGGCGACCTCCCGCAGTGCCACCGCGTGCAGCCGCAGCGGCTCGGTGACCCGCGGCACGGCCGGCCGCGGCCGGTCGACGTGGACGACGACCTCGACGAAGAACGCAGGTCGCGGCGGTGCGCCGACGGCCGCCCACAGCGGCGCCGGCACGGCCTCGAACACGGGCTGGTACAGCCCGCCGACGCACGCGACGAGCAGCCGGTCGAGCGGCTCGAGGTCGCCCGGGCGGGCGGCGCACAGCAGGTACCGCAGCCGCAGCCGCACCGGATTGGCCCCGGCGCCCGGCCGCAGCTCCTGCTCGGGGAGCAGGGCCAGCAGCCAGCAGTGCGCCTGCGCCGCCTGCCCCTTGGGCACGGGCTCGGGCGGGGGCGGGCCGGCCGCGACCGTGAGGCCCGTCCCGGCCGCCCACCGCAGCAGCGCCCCGGTCGTGGCCGAGATGACTCCCTCAGGCATCGCCGCTCCCTCCGTAGCCCCGCCGCCGTGTGCAAGCGGTCAGGAAGACGCCCGGCGACAGCGGGTGATACGGCGCCGACTGTCAGCAACACGACCGAGTCCGCGACGTCCCCCGTCCGGGTCCGGTGGGCGGGCCGCGGCCGGTAGTGTGACGCGATGTTCAGCCGCGACGAAGTGCAGCTGCCGGGCGGCATCGCGACGCCCGCGCTCGTGGTGGATCTCGACGCGTTCGAGGGCAACGTGGCCCGGATGGCGGCGGCCGCGCGGGCGGGCGGGTTCGCGCTGCGGCCCCACGGCAAGACCCACAAGAGCGCCGACGTGGCCGCGCGGCAGCTGGCGGCGGGCGCGATCGGGCTGTCGGTGGCGACGCTGGGCGAGGCGGAGGCGTTCGCCCGGGCCGGCGTCGACGACCTGTTCATCGCCTACCCGCTGTGGCTCGACGACGGCAAGGCCGGTCGCCTGCGGCTGCTCGCCGAGACGGTGGCGCTGCGGGTCGGCGTGGACTCCGCCGAGGCGGCCCGCCGGCTCGGCGCCGCCGTCCGCGGCAGCGCCCGCCCGGTCGAGGCCCTGGTGGAGGTCGACTGCGGGTGCCGACGCACCGGCGTGCAGCCCGCGGCGGCGGGCGCGGTCGCCGCGGCGGCGGCCGGCGCCGGGCTCGCGGTCGCCGGGGTGTTCACGTTTCCCGGGCACGGATACGGCCACGACCCGGCCGCACGGGAGCGGGCCGCCCGCGACGAGGAGCGGGCCCTGGCCGAGGCCGTGGACGCGTTGGCCCGGCACGGCCTGGAGGCCCGCGTGGTCAGCGGCGGCTCGACCCCGACGGCCGGGCAGTGGCGGCCCGGGGTCGTCGGCGAGCTGCGGCCCGGCGTCTACGTGTTCAACGACGCCATCCAGCTCGGCATCGGCACCTGCGGGCCGGAGGACCTGGCCCTGGCGGCCGCGGCGACGGTGGTCAGCGTGCCGGCGCCGGACCGGTTCGTGCTCGACGCCGGCAGCAAGGTGCTCGGCGCGGACCGGTCACCGTGGGTGGACGGCCACGGGTACCTGCCGATGTTCCCCGGCGCGACGGTCACCGGCCTGTGGGAGCACCACGCCGTGGTCCGGCTCCCCGCCGGGGTGCGGGGGCCGGGCCTCGGCGCGGTCGTGACCGTGGCGCCCAACCACGTGTGCTCGGCGGTGAACCTCGTGGACGAGCTGCTCGCCGTCCGCCGCGGCGCCGTCGTCGAGCGCTGGCCGGTGTCAGCTCGCGGCGCCAACGCCTGACAGGGCGACGGTGAACGTGGCCGGCGCCGCGTGCAGCACGTACTGCGGCAGCGGGCCGGGCCCGCAGGAGGCGCTGCCGAGGCCGTGGTGCGCGTGGTCCAGGTGCAGGTGGACGGCGCCGGAGGGCACCAGGTCGGCGGTGTGCCGGGCGGCGTCCAGCGCGGCGGTCGACCAGCGACGGGCGGTGAAGTCGATGTGCGGGCGCCCCTGCACGCGCAGGCCGCGGCCGTCCGGCGCGGTGAGGGTGAGCCAGCGCGCGTCGGCGCGGTTGCCGTTCTCCTGCGGGTAGACGTACGGCGTCGACAGGTCGTCCACCGTGGACGAATAGCGGCCGACGAGCGCCGCCGTGCGGGAGTCGGGGTAGGCCTCGCCCGGCCCGGCGCCGAACCACTCGACGGCGCCGAGCGCGCCGGGCAGCTCCAGCCGCACGCCCAGGCGCGGCAGCGGCACGTCCCAGTCGCCCTCCGGCTCGATCGCGACGGTCAGCTCGACCGTTTCGTCGTCGAAGCATTTCCAGGTGTACGCCGTGAGCAGCGCCCGCCCCGCCCCGCCCGGCGCCACGCGGGTCAGGACCACGAGGCCGTCGCCGGTCGGGTCCAGGCCGATCAGGCGGTGGGTCATGCGGTCGAGGCCGGCTGCGCGCCAGCGGCGCTCGACCGGGTCGGGGCCCACGCGGTCGTTGTCGATCGGCGCCCGCCACACGTCGAGCACGGGGCCGCGCAGGTCGAGGCCGCCGAGGCGCACCAGCCGGCCGTGCACCGGCTCGAACCGCGCCGGGCCGAGCCGGATGGCCCCGCCGTCGACGCGGGCGCCGACCGCGGTGGCGGTGCGGGACGGCGGCGGGGCCGCGCGCAGCCGGGCCTGTCCGGCGCCGAGGACGAGGCCGGTCGCGTCGGTGATGTGGACGTCGAGCCAGGATTCGGCCGGCTCATGGGGTACCACAGCGGAGGGAAGGGCGACCACGACGGCCGTGCCGGGCCCGACGTGCGGCAGGACCTCGGCGCCGGCCGAAACCTCCCGGCCGTCGGCGGTGACCCGCCAGCGCAGCGCGGCGTGGGAGAGGTCGCGGAATGCGTAGCGGTTGCGGATCGTCGCCTCGCCGGCGCGCACGTCGATGCGGACCGGTGCGTAGACGGCGGCGAGCTCGACGAGGCCGGGCGACGGGGTGCGGTCGGGGAAGACGAGGCCGTCGATGACGAAGTTGCCGTCGTGCAGCGGCTCGCCGAAGTCGCCGCCGTAGGCGAAGCCCCGATCGGTGCGGATGCCGTGGTCGATCCACTCCCACACGAAGCCGCCCTGGCAGCGCGGGTGGCGGTCGAAGAGCGCGTCGTACTCGGCGAGGCCGCCGGGGCCGTTGCCCATGGCGTGCGCGTACTCGCACAGGATGAACGGCAGGTGCGGCACGTGGTCCTCGCCGCGTCCTATGGCGTCGACCTCCTCATGGCCGGCGTACATCCGGCTGTAGACGTCCACGTGCGCGCAGCTGCGGTCGCCCTCGTAGTGCAGCGGCCGGCCCGGGTCGCGCTCGCGCGCCCAGGCGGCCATCGCTGCCAGGTTCTCCCCAACGCCCGCCTCGTTGCCCAGGGACCACATGATGACCGACGGGTGGTTCTTGTCCCGCTCGACCATGCGCCGCATCCGGTCCACCAGGGCCTCGGCGAAACGCGGGTCGTCGCTGGGGTTGCCGCGCCAGCCGAGCAGCTCGAAGCCGTGCGTCTCGTAGTCGCACTCGTCGATCACCCAGAAGCCGAGCTCGTCGCACAGGTCCAGCACCGCCGGGTGCGGCGGGTAGTGGCTGGTGCGGATCGCGTTGACGTGGTGGCGCTGCATGAGCTCGAGCTCGGCGCGCACCACGTCGAGGGGCACCACGCGGCCGAGGTCGGGGTGGAACTCGTGGCGGTTGACGCCGCGCAGCACGATCCGCCGGCCGTTCACGGTCAGGATGCCGTCCTCGATCGCGACCGTGCGGAAGCCGACCCGCAGCGTCACGGTCTCGGCCGGGGTGGCGACGGTGACGGTGTACAGCCGCGGCGTCTCGGCCGTCCACGGCTCCACCGGCCCGGCGTCGTGCGCGGCGCCGGTCGGCAGGCCGGAAAGGCCCAGCTCGGGCACGCCGACCAGCGCCCCGGCCGGCCCCTCGACCCGCAGCCGGCCGCGGCCGTCGGCGCCGTAGCCGGCGTGCACGAACACGTCCTCGACGCCGCCGGCCGGGCGGGCCAGCAGCGTCACGTCGCGGAAGATGCCCGGCAGCCACCACATGTCCTGGTCCTCGAGGTAGCTGCCGGCCGACCACTGGTGCACCCGCACGGCCAGCACGTTGCGCTCGCCCGGGCGCAGCGCCGCGGTGACGTCGAACTCGGCCGGCAGCCGGCTGCCCTGGGTGACGCCGAGCTCGACGCCGTTGAGCCAGACCCGGCCGCAGGAGTCGACGCCGTCGAAACGCAGCCGCACGCTCTCGATCCCGGCGCCGCCGAACGCGGCCGGCACGTCGAAGGCGTAGCGGTGGTCGCCGGTCGGGTTGTCGGTGGGCACGTGCGGCGGGTCGACCGGGAACGGGTAGACGACGTTGGTGTACGCGGGCCGGCCGTGCCCGTGCATCGGCCAGCTCGACGGCACCGGCAGCTCGTCCCAGCCCGAGTCGTCGAAGCCGGCGGCCCAGAAGCCGTCGGCGGCGTCGGCGACGGTCGGTGCGAGCCGGAAGCGCCAGGCGCCGTTGAGCAGGAGCCGAGGGGCGTCGCTGTCCAGGGTGGCGCGGGGTGGGCAGGTGCCGATGGGTCGGCCGAAGCCGGTCAGGTACTCCACCGCGCCACCGTAATACCGCCGCCCGGATTGTCCGAACGTCGACCGGACGGCCCGGGCCGCCCAGGGCCGTGGATAGCGTGAGGTTATGCAGGTCAGGCTGCTCGGCCCGGTCGACGTCGCCATCGGCGGCGGCGCCGTGGAGGTCTCCGGGCTGCGGCGCAAGGCGGTGCTCGCCGCCCTCGCCGTCGCGCACGGCGAGGTCGTGAGCACCGACCGGCTCATCGACGTGGTCTGGGGCGCCGACCCGCCCGCGACCGCGCTCAACACGCTGCAGCGGCACGTGTCCCACCTGCGGCAGGTGCTCGGCGACCGCGACGCCATCCGGGCCCGGCCGCCCGGCTACGTCCTCGACCTCGGCGGCGCCGACCCGACCGACGCCGCCCAGGCCGAGCGCCTGATCGCCGAGGCCGAGCGGGCCGCCGACCCGGCCGGGCGGGCCGGGCTGCTGCGCGCCGCCCTGGCGCTGTGGCGCGGCCGGTCCCTCGACGACCTCGCCGGCCTGGCGGGGCTCGACGCCGAGGCCGAGCGCCTCGACAACCTCTGGATCGGCGCGCAGACCGCCCTCGTCGACGCCCGGCTGCTGCTCGGCGAGCACGCCCAGGTGCTGCCCGACCTCGAGCGCCTCGCCCGCGACCACCGGCTCGACGAGCGCGTGCACGGGCAGCTCATGCTCGCGCAGTACCGCAGCGGCCGCCCCGCCGACGCCCTCGCCACCTACCGGCGGCTGCGCCGGGCCCTCGCCGCCGACCTCGGCCTGGACCCCGGCCAGGCGCTGCGCGACCTCGAGGCCGCCGTGCTGCGCCAGGACCCGGCGCTGGACCTCGCCGCGCCCCGCCCGGCCGCGGCCGTGCCCGCCCAGATCCCCCTGGCCGTGCGCGGGTTCACCGGCCGCGACGCCGAGCTCGCCCGGCTCGACGCGCTGCTCGACCCCGCCGCCCTCGTCGTCTGCGCGGTGACCGGCCCGCCCGGCGTGGGCAAGACCAGCCTGGCGGTGCACTGGGCGCACGGTGCCGCGCGGCAGTTCCCGGACGGGCAGCTGTACGTCAACCTGCGCGACCAGGAGCCGGCCGACGCGCTGCGCGGCTTCCTCGGCGCGCTCGGCGTCGCCGCCGACGCGCTGCCGCCCGACCCGCAGGCCCTCGCCACCCTCTACCGCAGCATCCTCGCCGGCCGGCGGGTCCTGCTGATCCTCGACAACGCCCGCGACGCCGAGCAGGTCCGGCCGCTGCTGCCCGGCACCGCCGGCTGCCTGGTCCTCGTCACCGCCCGCCAGCAGCTCACGCCGCTGGTCGCCGCCGAGGGCGCGCACCCCTTCGCCCTGGACCTGCTCACCGGCGGCGAGGCCCGCGACCTGCTCGCCCGCCGCCTCGGCGCCGAGCGGGTCGCGGCCGAGCCCGGCGCCGTCGAGGAGATCATCGCCCGGTGCGCGCGGCTGCCCCTCGCCCTCGCCATCGCGGCGGCGCACGCGGCCACCCGGCCCGGCTCGCCGCTGTCGGTGCAGGCCGCGCAGCTGCGCGACGCCGCCGGCGGCCTCGACGCGCTGGACGGCGGCGATCCCGCGACCGACGTGCGGACGGTGTTCTCCTGGTCGTACCGCGCCCTCGACGACGCCGCCGCCCGGCTGTTCCGGCTCCTCGGCCTGCACCCCGGGCCCGACCTCACCGCACCGGGCGCCGCCAGCCTCGCCGGGCTGCCGCTGCCCCGGGCCCGGATGCTGCTGCGCCGGCTGGTCGAGGCGAACCTGCTCACCGAGCACGCGCCCGGCCGCTACGCCTTCCACGACCTGCTGCGCAGCTACGCCGCCGAACGGGCCCTCGCCACCGACGCGGCGGACGAGCGGCGCGAGGCGGCGCACCGGGTCCTCGACCACCACCTGCACACCGCGCACGCCGCGGCGCTGCTCATCGACCCGGCCCGCCGCCCGGTCGAGCCGGCGCCGCCGCGGCCCGGGGTGACCATCCCACGGCTCGACACGCCGGACCGGGCCCTGGACTGGTTCGCCGCGAACCATCGGGTGCTGACGGCAGCGGTACAGCGGGCCACCGACGACGGCTTCGACGCGCACGCGTGGCGGCTGGCGTGGACGCTGACCACGTACTTCGACTGGCAGGGCCGCTTCGACGACCTCGTCGCCACCCAGCTCGCCGCCCTCGACGCGCTGCGCCGCCTCGACGAGGTGCCCGGGCGCGCCCACGTGCACCGCGACCTGGGCCGCACCCTCGCCCGCCTCGGCCGCCACGAGGAGGCCGAGGCGCACCTGCGCCAGGCGCTGGAGCTCTACGAGCGCCTCGGCGACCAGGTCGGGATGGGCCGCGTGCACCACAGCGTCGGCTGGATGCTCATGCAGCAGGGCCGCCACCGCGAGGCCCTCGCACAGGCCGAGCGGGCCGTCGAGCGCTTCCGCGCGGCCGGCGACCTACTGTGGCATGCCCGCACCCTCGGCGCCGCCGGCTGGCTGCACGCCCAGCTCGGCGACCACGCACACAGCCTCGAGGTGTGCCTGGAGGCCCTGGCGCTGCAGCAGAAGGTCGGCGACCGGCACGCCGAGGCCGGCAACTGGGACAGCATCGCCTTCGCGCACCACCGCCTCGGCGACTTCGAGGCCGCCCGGCACGGCTACGAGGAGGCGATCCGGCTCTTCGACGAGCTCGGTGACCGCGCGTCGCTGGGCGAGGTGCTCGTACACCTCGGCGACACCCGCGCCGCGTCCGGCGACCCCGGCGCGGCCCGTGCCGACTGGCGGCGCGCGCTGGAGCTGCTGGAGGGCCTCGGCCACCCGGCGGCCGCCGAGGCCCGGGAGCGGCTCAGCGCCCGGTGATGCGCTGCGCCTCGATCGTCAGCAGCAGCCGAACCTGGTCCCGGCCGCCGAACCACGGGTAGGGCCCGCCGAGGTAGCGGTGCGCGAGCTTGTCGATGTGCTCGGCCGCGCCCTCCTCGTCGATCGAGATCACGCGCCCGCGGACCTGGTAGTACCGCCGCGGCTCGTCGCTGTCACCGATGGCGACGGCGACGCGCGGGTCGCGCTCGATGTTGCGCACCTTCTGGTGCCCGCGGACGGTATTGATGAGGATGTGCTTGCCGTCGGTGTCGACCCAGGTCTGGGTGATCTGCGGCGAGCCGTCGGGCATCAGGGTGGTCAGGTAGCAGAGGCTGGGCCGTTCCAGCAGTTCGAGCAGGCCTTCGGGGAGATCCACGACGCGGAAGGCTACTCCCCCCGCTCGCGCAGCCGCCGCAGCACCGCCAGCGCGTAGGCGTCCTCGGGCCCGGCGCCGAGCGTGTCGGCCTGCCCGTCGACAGTGACCCGCCACCCGTCGCCGGCCCGCTCCAGCCTCCGGAACCCCTCGCCGAGCAGGTTGCGCAGCTGGTCCTCGCGCGGCAGCCAGATCGCCTCGTCGCGCTCGACGTCGTCCAGCGCCCACTCGGTGGTCCCGTTGAACCCGATCACCGTGCCGCGCGGCAGCTCGTGCACCTGGGCGATCATGTCGCTGAGCACGAACGTCTGGTCGTCGAGCCCGCGGTCCGGAATCACGAACCGGTCACCCGGCCGCGGCCGCCAGTCCAGCCCGGCGTCGCGCAGCTCGATCGCCAGCTCAATACTCATCACACACCCATGGTGCCCGACGCTAGGGTCGAGCCCATGATGCATTTACGATGGGGAATCGCCCACCGCGGCTAACGGGTTGGCGGGGGTCTGTAGCATCTGGGCCGCGGGGCCTCACACCTCCTACACACTGCGAGGGGTCGGATGCTGCTCGGCATCGACTTCGGCACCACGCACACCGCCGCCGTCCTGTTCCAGCCCGACGGTGGCGGCGCGCCCGTGCCCCTGCTCTTCGACGCGTCGCCGCTGCTGCTGTCCGGGGTGCACCTCGCGCCCGACGGGCAGCTGCTCACCGGGCGGGACGCGGCGCGCGGCGCGCTGTCGGACCCGGGGCGCAGCGAGCCCAACCCGAAGCTGCGCATCGACGACGGGAACATCCTGCTCGGCGACGTCGAGGTGCCGGTGCACCAGGTGATCGCCGCGGTGCTGCGGCGGGTGCTCGACGAGGCGGTCCGCCACGCCGGGCTGCCGGTCGGGCGCACGGTGCTGACGTATCCGGCGTCGTGGGCGGCGTACCGGCGCGACGTGCTCATGCGCGCGGCGCAGGAGGCTGGGCTGCCGGACGTGACCCTGGTGCTGGAGCCGGTCGCGGCGGCCGCGTTCCACGCCCGGGCCTCGGGGCGGCCGCTGCCGCCGGGGGCCGTCATCATGGTGTACGACCTGGGCGGCGGCACCTTCGACGTCTCCGTCCTGCGGCGCACCGCCGACGGGTGGGAGATCGTGGCCAGCTCCGGGCTCGACGACGTCGGCGGGATCGACCTCGACGCGGCCCTCGCCGATCACATCGGGCGCACCACCGGGGCCGCCGACCCGCGCAGATGGCGGCGGCTCCTGGAGCCCGTCGACCCGGCCGGGCGGCGGGCGCTGCGCGGCTTCCGCGACGACGTGCGCGGCGCCAAGGAGCAGCTGTCGCGCACCACGTCGGCGACGGTGCGGGTGCCGCTGCTCGAGGCCGAGGCGTACCTGTCCCGCGACGAGTTCGAGGCGGTGGCGGCGCCGCTGATCACCCGGACCGTCGACCTGCTCGACGCCGTGCTGCGCCAGGCGGGCGTCGACCCGGGCGGGCTCACGGCGCTGTACCTCGTCGGCGGCTCCAGCCGCATCCCGCTCGTCGCCACGATGCTGCACCGCCGCTTCGCGCTGGCGCCGGCGCTGGTCGACGAGCCGCAGCTGGTCGTGGCGATCGGCTGCGTCTTCGCGGCCGGCACGCGCGTGGTCGCCGCCGACCCGCTGCCGCCGCCCCCGCCGCCTCGCCCGGCGACCTCCCCCGCATCCGCGCCGCCGTTCGGCACCGCGGCCCAGGTGGCACAGCGGCCGCCGCGCGGGCGCGGGCTGGCCGTCGCCGGCGTCGTCGCCCTCCTGCTCGCCGCCGGCCTGATCATCTGGGGCCCCGGCTGGTTCGGCGGTGACAGCGGCAACCGCGGCAACGGCGGGGCGGGCCTGCACGGCGACAGCGCCGCCGGGCAGGGCACCGGCACGGCCGCCGCACCGGCCGGCGGGCGCACCTTCCACATCGACAAGGACGCCTGGTACGCCGGGTTCCAGCTCCACCTCGACGATGCCGTCTACGACCCGTCCAAGACCGACGAGGAGCTGGTCCTCACCGCCAGGGCCACCAACCACGCCTCCAAAGACGAGAGCGTCGACTACGACGTGCCGGTGTCGGTGCGCTTCGGCTCCCAGCCGTACAGCGGCAGCTACGACCGCACCTCGACGGTGCCGGCCGGCTCCTACGTCCAGGTGACGATCAGGTTCCGCGTCCGCGACCGGGTCGACCCGGCGACCGGCGTCATTGTGCTCGGCGCCAACTCCTACAAGCTCGCGACCGTCCCGCTCACCGGGACCAACGGCCTCGTCAGCCTCGAGCCGAAGCCCGTGCTCAGCCCGACGCAGGTGGAGATGCACGGGCTCAAGTTCACCAACGTGCAGTGCGCGACCGGCGCCGCCGTCCCCGAGCTCTTCCGGCAGGTCAAGTCCGGCGACCGTTCGGTGCACTGCACCTTCGACGTCGGCTACACCGGCAGCGAGATCGGCATCGAGGCCGGTGCGGGCGCGTACCGCCTGATCCGCCCGGACGGCACCGAGGTCGCGCCGGAGGACGCGAAGGTCATCAGCCTCAGCGGCGGGGACTTCGAGCGCGGGCTCTACGTCACCTTCGTCATCGCCGACGCGCCGGGCAACTACAAGCTGCGGCTGCGGTACCGCGGCCTGTACACCCGCGTGACGCAGGACACCGACGTCCCGTTCACGATCCCGGGCGCCCCCTAGCGATCCCCCTCAGCTGGCGAGGACGTAGAGGGCGGCGGTGACCATGAGCGCGAAGGAGGAGATGGCGACGCAGCCCGACGCGACCTTGCCCCTGGGCCCGCCGAGCCGCCCGAAGTAGCGCACCGGGAAGCGGTCGGGCGCGACGAGGGCCGCCTTGCCGATCCCGTAGGCGGCGACGGCGTTGACCACCGTCGAAGCGGCGGCCACGAAGATCGCGGCGACCGGGCTCACGGCGACGATGAACGCCAGCAGCAGGAAGGTGCCCTTCCCGAGCGCCCACGCCAGGACCATCCGATTGGCCCAGCGCTGTGCGATGACGCGCTGCTCGTGGTTGTACCGCAGCTCCTCCTGCTGGATCTCCCGCTCGATCAGCTCCGACTCGGTGGGCGGCGCGTTGCCCGGGCGGCGGGTGACCCGGCGCATATACCTCGGCATACCTCGCAGGGTCGCCCACGCTGTCAACTACCTGACCGAACGGGGGCGGCGAATCACGAAGTGATCCACTGCACAGCGTCGAGGTCGGCGTAGCAGCCCTGCAGGTGCCGGTCCCCGGCGCCGGCCCCATCGGCGAACGCGGTGCGCGCGTGCAGCACCCGGGTGTTGTCGAAGATCACGCAGTCGCCGGGCGCGAGCTTGAAGGTGACCATGGCGCCGGGGCGGTTCAGCAGGGCGTCGAAGGCGCGGTACGCCGCGTAGAAGGCCGCCAGCTCGTCCTCGCGGCCGGCGAGGGGCCGCAGGGAGCGGTTGTTGTAGCGGATCTCCCGGATGCGACCGGCCTCGTCCACGCCGATCATCGGCCGCTGGGCCCGCAGCCGCCCCCAGGCGAAGGTGACCGGCGTGCCGGACAGCATGCGGAAGTGCCCGGGGTGGGTCTCGCGCAGCAGCGCCGCGGCCCGGAAGCCGTCGACCAGCCCCGACTCGCCGCCGCCGTCGGCCGCGTCGCGCAGGCAGTGCAGCAGCTGCATCGTCGGGACCGGGTCGCGGTAGGGGTTGTCGGTGTGCGGGGCGATGGCCCGCCCGGTGAACGCCAGGTTGGCCGGGTCGGGCTCGACGCGCACGTCGAAGAGCTCGCCGTAGTTGGTCTCGCGGACGTACCCGAACGTGCGCGCGATCGCCAGCACCGTGCCCGGCTCGACGGGCGCTGCGCGCACCAGCGCGAACCCGGTCTTCCACACGTGGCGCAGCAGCGGCGCGGGGTCGGCGCGGAACTCCTCCCATGCGGCGGCCGGCGGCTCGACGTGGTCCCACAGTGCCTTGCCGGCCTCGGTGCGCCCGTCGCCGGCCTCGTCGACCGCCTCGTGCGCGGCCAGCCAGTCCCGGTCGAAGGCGGAGCGGTGCCCGTCGGAGTACGCGACCGCGACGGTGCCGTCGGCGCCGTCGCGGACCTCGGTCACGGTCAGTTCCGCGTCGAGGTCCGCTACGGTGTGCAGCTTCTGCCCGCTGCCGGGGTCGAGGCACAGCGGGCAGGGGCAGTTGTCGCGCAGCCAGAGGGCCGGGAAGGGCAGGTCCATGGGCGCAGAGCGTGCCACCGCCCGGTGAACGCCGCCGGAACTGCGGCTATCCCTTGAGCGCCGTCATCACCTCCGTGGCCACGGTGCGTAGCTGCTCGCGCACGTCGGCCGGGCGCGGCCCGGGGTTGCAGACGAGCTGGATGCTCAGGTACAGGTTGCCGTCCAGGACCGCGAGCAGGTACACGAGCTGGTCGTCGGTGAGCGTGTACGCCACGAAGGCCCGGTCGCCCAGGTCGTCCATGTTCTGCACCTTGGACCCGTCGTTGCCCGCGCCGTCGTGCACGACGTTGTAGTGCGCCTTGACGTCCTTATCGGTGTAGGACGTGTCGACGGCCACGGTGACCGTCCGCCCCGTGGCGAGCGTGAGCACGCACGTCTGGTACGGATGGGTGCTGAACTTGAGCGGCTCGGGCCGCCGCCGGCTCACCTCGCCGAGCTGCCCGATGGAGGCGACCTCGACGGCGGCGCAGACGTCCTTCGGGTCGGAGTAGTGCGAGTCGGTGGCGCTGAACGGCGTGAGGTGCGGGCCGAAGACGTTGGCCAGGCAGAGCACTATGATGCCGCCGAGAATCCCGGCGATGATCAGCAATGGTTGTTTCACCCGCCCCATGCTCACCGAGGGCGACGGCCCGGTTCAGTCGCGAAGCTGTCACGGTCGTGAATGCGCTCCTCGTTGCGCCGCACTCAAAGCAGGTCAAGCCCGGTCGCGGCGGCGCCTCCGACGCGGCGCTGGTGCGCCACCGCGCCGACGCCGCAGGTACCCACCGCTGCATCAAAGCGGAAGCTCACCCGCACCACCTGAGCTTTTAACCCGGTCAGGACCGGGAAGAGAGCCAACCACGGTGTCGAAGGGAGGCGGCAATGGCCAAGCGACGCAGACTTGTCAACACATCTCCCGATCGCGTGTTCGCGGTGCTGGCCGACGGCTGGAGCTACGCCAGCTGGGTGGTTGGCGCCTCGCACATCCGTGATGTCGACGATGGCTGGCCGGCTGTCGGCACCCGGCTTCATCACCAGGTCGGGCCGTGGCCGCTGCACATCAACGATGTCACTTCGGTACAGGCCGTGGATCCCGGACGGATGCTCGAGCTCCACGCCCGAGCGTGGCCACTCGGCGAGGCGACGGTCCGGCTGGACCTCGAACCGGTCGACGCGCGCACCCGAGTGACACTGTCATACGAGCTGACTGCGGGCATCGGCCGGTTTGTGCCCCGCCGGATCCAGTCGGCCTTGCTGGGGCCGCGCAGCGCCGAGATGCTTTCGCGATTGGCCGACATCGCGGTGCGGCGACGCGTGCCCACTCTCCGGTGAAATGAGCATCACCGCTGGTGCCACCTCGCTAAAGCTCATCAACCGGATGACGACGGCCTATCCCGACCGGGGCGGGTAGCCTCGGCTCGTGCGCACCGTGGACTATCACACCGGCGGGGAGCCGTTCCGGATCGTGCCGGAGCCGCCCGTGGACATCCGCGGCGCGACCGTGGCCGAGCGGCGGGTGTTCGCGATCGGTGACCCGGCCGTCGACGGGCTGCGGCGGCTGCTGTGCTTCGAGCCGCGGGGCCACGCCGACATGTACGGCGGGTTCCTCGTCCCGCCCGACGACGCCGGCGCGCATCTCGGTGTGCTGTTCTGGCACAAGGACGGCTTCTCGACGGCCTGCGGCCACGGCACCATCGCGCTCGGCGCCTGGGCGGTGCGCTCCGGCCGGGTCCCCGCTCCCGCCGGCGGCACCACCGACGTCGTCATCGACGTGCCGTCGGGCCGGGTCACCGCGCGGGTGCACACGGCCGGCGGCAGGGTGCGCTCGGTCGACTTCGTGAGTGTCCCGTCGTACCTCATCGCCGCCGCCGTCGAGGTGCCGACCAGCCGCGGCGTGGTCGAGGCGGCCGTGTCCTACGGCGGCGCCATCTACGCCCAGGTCGACGCCGCCTCGGTCGGCCTTGCCGTGACCCCGGAGCATCACCAGGAGCTCATCGCGCTCGGCCGCGAGGTGAAGTGGGCGCTCAACGACCACCCGGTGGCCCGCCACCCGGCCGACGACCGGCTGAGCGGCATCTACGGCACGATCCTCTACGAACGGCTCGGCCCGCTGCACCAGCGCAACGTCACCATTTTCGCCGACGGCGAGCTGGACCGCTCCCCCTGCGGCTCCGGCACCGCCGCCCGCGTCGCCACCCTGATGGCCTCCGGCGAGCTGCCGCCCGGCGGCACCCTGATCCACGACTCGATCGTCGGCTCGCGGTTCACCGCGCTGGCGCAGCCCTCCCCCGTCATCACCGGGATGGCGTACCCGACCGGCGAGCACGACTTCGTCGTCGACCCCGACGACCCCCTCGTCCCCGGGTTCGTGCTGCGATGATCCCCTACTTCGACGCCGCCGGGATCGCCCGCCGGGTGTCCCCCGCCGCCGCGGTGGCCGCGATCGAGTCGGCGCTGCGCGGCGACGTCGACCCCGCCGCCGGCGTGCCCCGCACGTCGGTGCGGCTGCCCGCGGGCGAGCTGCTGCTCATGCCGGCCTCCTCCGCCGCGCACGCCGGCGTGAAGCTCGCCACGGTCGCGCCCGCCAACCCGGACCGCGGCCTGCCGCGCATCAATGCGGTGTACGTGCTGTTCGACGGCCCGACCCTGCGCCCGGTCGCGCTGCTGGACGGCGCCGCCCTGACCGCGCTGCGCACGCCCGCCGTGTCGGTCGCCGCGGTCCGCCCGTCGCTGCCCCCGGGCCCGCTGCGGGCCGTGGTCTTCGGCGCCGGCCCGCAGGGCGCCGGCCACGTCGCGGCCCTCGCCGCGGTCGCGTCACTGTCCACGGTGGACGTCGTCGTGCGCAACCCCCGGGCCGGATCCCAGGACCTGCGGGCCGGCACGCCCGAGGTGGCGGCCGCCCTCGCGGCGGCCGACGTGGTGGTGTGCGCGACGACGGCCCGCACCCCGCTGTTCGACTCGGCGCTGCTGCGCGACACCGCCGTGGTCATCGCGGTGGGTTCGCACGAGCCGGACGCCCGCGAGGTCGACGCGGCCCTGTGTGCCCGCGCCACCGTTGTCGTCGAGGACGTCGCCACCGCCTTGCGCGAATGCGGTGACGTCGTCCTCGCGATCGCCGAGGGCGCCCTGTCGCCGGACCGGCTCACCCCGATGCGCGCGGCGGTCCGCGCCGCCGAACGGCCCGGCGGCGGCGTCGTGCTCTTCAAGGGGTCCGGCATGGCATGGCAGGACCTCGTCGTCGCCGAGGCCGTCGCCGCCGCTGGTTAGACCGCGGCCGTCACGGCGGTGACGAGGTCGCGGTCCTCGGCGAGGGCCGGGTCCAGGCGGGCGAGGACCGCGCGGGCCGAGGACGCGCCGCCGCGCAGGTGGCGGACCCAGGCGGCGAGGGCGTGCACGGCGCCGGGCGGCAGGCGGCCCGCCCCGCGCTCCAGGCGCAGTACCGGCAGGATGCGGACCG
The DNA here is from genome assembly GCF_039537565.1 of Dactylosporangium darangshiense. NCBI lineage: Bacteria > Bacillati > Actinomycetota > Actinomycetes > Micromonosporales > Micromonosporaceae > Dactylosporangium > Dactylosporangium darangshiense. The sequence continues at coordinate 77,558 of NZ_BAABAT010000009.1, read as the reverse complement.
GGATCTTCTGCCAGCCGTCCATGGCGATCTGCTCGAGGCGGTGCCGGATGCGCCGGTTCGACCAGCGCTCCAGCAGCGCCGCCCGGTACTCGGCCACCTCGGCCGCCGGCAGCGGCAGGTGCCGGGCGGCCTCGTCCCACCAGCGTTCCAGCTCCGCCCGGCACGCCGGGTCGGACACGGCGTCGGCGACGGTCTCGTGGCCGCGGGCGCCGCCGGCGTAGGCGAGCAGGGAGTGGCCGCCGTTGAGCAGCCACAGCTTGCGCTGCTCGTGCGGGCGGACATCGGCGACGAACCGGGCTCCCGCCGCCTGCCACGCCGGGCGGCCGGCCGGGAAGTCGCCGGCCAGGACCCACTCGTGGAACGGCTCGGTGACGACCGGCTCGCCGGGCGCGGAGGCCGGGGTGATGCGGTCGACCATCGTCGAGACGAACGAGACATGGCCCGCGATCCAGCGGTCCAGGCCCGGATCCTCGGCCGTCTGCGCCTGGATGGCGCGGCGCACGACGTCGCCGTTGTCGGGCAGGTTGTCGCACGGGACGATCGCGAGGGGGCCGGCGCCGGCGGCGCGGCGGGCGGCGAGGCCGTCGACGAGGCGGGCGATCACGGCCGGGTCGGCGTATGCGGCCTCGGTGACGGTCATGGTGGCGATCGCGGTGTCCGGGTCCGCCCAGACGCGGCGCCAGGACTCGGCGTCGGTGCCCGCGTACGCCTCGCTGATCGACGTCACCTCGACGGTCTCGTCGGTCTCGGGGCCGCGGATCACCAGCGTGTACCGGCATCCCTGTGCGCGCAGCGCGTCGGCGAGGGCGGCGGAGCGGCCGGTGAACGCGGCGATGCCCCAGTCGGCGGCGTCCGGGGCGGCATGGGTGTACCACGCCTGATGGGCCCGGAAGAAGGCGCCGAGCCCGAGGTGCACGATGCGGCTCACAGCTTGAACACGCTCGCCGGCTGGGTGGTCACGAGCGCGGTCAGCGTGTCCAGGGCCTCGTCCTCGTCGAGGCGGTGCTCGGCGACGAGACCGGCGAGGAACCCGGCGTCGAGGCGGCGGGACATGTCGTGGCGGGCCGGGATGGAGCAGAACGCCCGGGTGTCGTCGATGAAGCCGGACAGGCGGGCGAAGCCGGCGATCTCGGTGACCGCCTCCTGGAAGCCGCGGATGGCGGCCGGGTTGTCCAGGAACCACCACGGGGCGCCCGCGTACACGGCCGGGTAGAAGCCGGCGAGCGGGGCGATCTCGCGGGCGTACACCGACGGGTCGACGGTGAACAGGACCAGGTGCAGGTTCGGGTGCGTGCCGTAGCGGGCCAGCAGCGGCTGCAAGGCCCGGGTGAACTCCGCGGCGACGGGGATGTCGTGGCCGGTGTCCGGGCCGAAGGCGGCCAGCGACGCCGGGTGGTGGTTGCGGTACACGCCGGGATGCAGGGTCATGACGAGCCCGTCGTCGCACGACATGCGCGCCATCTCGAGGATCATGTGCCGGCGGAACGCGGTCGCCTCGGCCGGCGTGGCCTCGCCGGCCAGCGCGCGGGCGTAGATCCGTCCGGCGTCGGCGCGTTCCAGGGGCGCGGCGACCGCGTCGACGTGGCCGTGGTCGGTGGAGACGGCGCCGTGCTCGATGAAGTACCGCCGCCGGGCCTCCAGCGCCGCCACGAACCCGTCGTAGTGGCCGGTGTCGGCGTCGGCGACGGCGCCGAGGCGCTTCACGGCGTCGGCCCAGCCGGTGCCGGCCGGCTCCAGGTAGCGGTCCGGGCGGAACGTGGGCACGATCCGGGTGCTCACGTCCGGGTCGGCGGCCAGGGCGGCGTGCGCCTCGAGGCCGTCGGCGGGGTCGTCGGTGGTGGCCAGGAACCGGATGCCGAAGCGGCGCAGCAGCGCCCGCGGCCGGTAGGCGTCCTCGCGCAGCCGCTGCGCCACCTGGTCGTAGAGGGCGTCGGGGTCCGCGGTGTCGGGGCGCTCGGCGACGCCGAAGATGTCGTGCAGTTCCGTGGCGAGCCAATATTGCACGGGGGTACCGCGGAAGGCCGCCCAGTTGGTGCACAGCAGCCGCCACACCTCCCGCGCGCGCTGCTCGGGCAGCGGTCCTTCGCCGACACCGAGGCGATCCAGCGGTACGCCATGAGCGTGCAGGATCCGCGTCACGTAATGGTCGGGCTGGACGAGCAGCGCGGCCGGGTCGGCGAACGGCTCGTCGTCGCGAAGCATCCGCGGGTCCACGTGCCCGTGCGGCGAGATGATCGGCAGGTCGCGCACCGCCTCGTACAGGCGGCGGGCCACCGGCCGGACCGCCTCGGCGGCCGGCAGCAGCCGGTCGGGGTCGAGCCGCAGGGGTGCGGGGATCTTCGCCATGCCCCGACCCTGCGCCCCCAGCGGCCCGCGCGCCAAACGGTTGCCATGTGTTGCCAGGACTTGCCGCCGCCGCGGCCGGGGCTGGTATCGTCTGGCAACCGGTTGCCGAGTTGCCAGGTGGGAGGGACCGTGGCCGAGGACGGGCCCGGCCGGCGCTCGCCGACCACCATCTACGACATCGCGCGGGCGCTCGGGGTGAGCCCGTCGACGGTGTCGCGCGCGCTGCACAAGCCCGGGCGCACCAACGCCAAGACCGAGCAGCGCATCCGGGCGGCGGCCGACGCGCTCGGGTACCGGATCAATCCCCTGGCGCGGGCCCTGCCGACCGGGCGGACCGGGACCCTCGGCCTGATCCTCTCCGACATCACCAACCCGGTCTGGTTCGACCTCATCCGCGGCGCCGAGCGGGTCACCGCCGAGCAGGGCTGCACCCTCGTGCTCGCCGAGTCGCAGGAGTCGCCGGAGCTCGAGCGGCACACCGCCGACCGGCTCGTGCCGTCGGTCGACGGGTTCGTCCTGGTCGCCTCCCGCCTCCCCGACGCCGAGATCCGCGGCCTGGCCGGGCGCAAGCCTGTCGTCGCGGTCAACCGGGCCGTCGACGGCGTCGAGTGCCTCGTGCCCGACGTGGCGCCCGGCATCCGCGCGGCCCTGGCCCACCTCGCCGCGGCCGGGCACCGCTCGGCGGCGTTCCTGTCCGGCCCGGCGACGTCGTGGATGAGCCACGCCCGCTGGGACATCGTCTTCGACGAGGCGCCGCGGCGCGGGCTGTCGATCGTGGAGATCGGGCCGGGCGCGCCGACGATGGACGGCGGCGCGGCGGCGTTGCGCCGGGTCCTCGCCAGCGGCGCGAGCGCGGTGCTGGCCTACAACGACCTGATGGCGATCGGGCTGCTGCGCGCCTGCCGCGACGCCGGCGTGGCGGTGCCCGGCCGGCTGAGCATCGTGGGCTTCGACGACATCTTCGGATCCGACTTCACCTCGCCGCCGATCACCACCATCCGCACCCCGCTCGGCGCCCTCGGCGGCGACGCGGTGCGCCGGCTCGTCGCCTTGAGCCGCGGCGAGGAGCCACCGGTGCCGGCCCCGCTCGCCACCGAGTTCGTGCACCGCGGCTCAACCGCTCCCCCGTCCGGTGGACGCCCGCACGACGAGCCTTGAGGGCAGGCGCACCGGCTCGTTCGACCCGGTGCGGGCACCGCGGGTGTGTGCGAGCAGGTTGCGTACCGCCGCGAAACCCATGGCATGCAGGGGCGCCGCGACGGTGGTGAGCGCCGGCGTGACCAGCTCGGCGGCGAAGATGTTGTCGAAGCCGACGACGCTGGTGTCCTCCGGCACCCGCACCCCGGCCGCGCTCAGCGCCCGGATGACCCCGATGGCCATGAGGTCGTTGTAGGCGACCACGGCGGTGACCGGCCCGCGGCACAGCTCGGCCGCGGCCCGGGCGCCGCCGGCGACGACCGGCGCGAACGGCCCGATCCGCCGCGCCTGCAGGCCCAGCTCCGCCGCGGCCTCCCGCAGCGCCCACCAGCGCATCGCGTCGGCCCACGACGCCTGCGGCCCGGCCGCGTAGGTGACCCGCCGGTGCCCCAGCTCCGCGAGGTGCTCCACGGCCCGGCGCATCCCGCCGCGGTTGTCGGTCACCACGCACGGCAGGTCGGTCAGCACCCGGTTGAGCACGATCACGGGCCGCTGCCGGGCCACGGCGCGGATCGCCGGGTCGGCCATCCGCGACGTGGCCAGCACGATGCCCTCCACCGTCGACATCGTGCGCTGCAGCGCCTCGCGCTCCCGCTCGCCGGACTCCTGGGCGTCGGTGAGCAGCACCGTGTACCCCGCCTCGGCCGCCGCCGCCTGCGCGCCCCGGATGATCTCGTTGTAGAACGGGTTCGTCACGTCGGAGAGCACCAGCGCGATCATCGAGGTCCGCCCGGCGTCGTGCGCACGGGCGAGCGGCCCGGTGCGGTAGCCGAGCTCGGCGGCGGCCCGCCGGATGCGCTCGGCGGTCGCCGCGTTGACCCGCCCGGGCCGGGCGAACGCCCGCGACACCGTCGAGGCCGCCACGCCGGCCGCCCGGGCCACGTCGTAGATGGTCGGCGCCTTCACCGGCCCCTGCACGGCTGGCTCCGCGCTCACCAGTCGTGCACGGTGCCGTCGGCGAGCCGGTTGAAGGGCAGGTAGGCCTGCTCGTACGGGTACTTGCCGGCCTCGTCGGTGTCGAGCTCGACGCCGAGCCCCGGCTGCTCGCCCGGGTGCAGCAGCCCGCCGGACCACGTGAACGACTGCTGGAACACCTGGTCGGTGCGCGCCCCGTGCTGCATGTACTCCTGGATGCCGAAGTTGTGGATCGCCAGCCCGAGGTGCAGCGCCGCGGCCATGCCCACCGGCGAGATGTCGGTCGGCCCGTGCATGCCGGACTTGATCTGGTACTGCGCCGCGAAGTCGAGAATCTTGCGCAGGTGCGTGATCCCGCCGGTGTGCGTGACCGCGGAGCGCACGTAGTCGATGAGCTGCTCGCGGATGATCTGCTGGTAGTCCCAGACGGTGTTGAACACCTCACCGATCGCCAGGGGCGTCACGGTGTGCCGGCGCACCAGCCGCAGCGCCTCCTGGTTCTCCGCGGGCGTGCAGTCCTCGAGCCAGAACAGGTCGTACGGCTCCAGCGACCTGCCGAGCTTCGCCGCCTGGATCGGGGTGAGCCGGTGGTGCGCGTCGTGCAGCAGCGGCAGTTCGGGCCCGAACTCACTCCGCACCGCCTCGAACACGGTCGGCAAATGCCGCAGGTAGGCGCGGGTGTCCCAGTCCTCCTCGGCCGGCCGCGCACCACGCTGGGCGGGCTCGTGGTCGTAGCGCACTCCCGCCATGGTCTCGACGGTGGCGTTGGAGGCGATGCCGTAGATGGACTTGAGCCCCGGCACTCCCGACTGGATACGGATCGCGCGGAAGCCCAGCTCGAGGTGCTTGCGGACGCTGTCGAACAGCTCGGGAAGGTCCTGGCCGGAGGCGTGGCCGTAGGCGAGCAGCCCGGTGCGGGAGGCCCCGCCGAGCAGCTGGTACAGCGGCATCCCCGCGGCCTTGGCCTTGATGTCCCACAGGGCCACGTCGACCGCCGCGATCGCCGCCATCGTCACCGGCCCGCGGCGCCAGTAGGCGCTGCGGTACAGGAACTGCCAGGTGTCCTCGATGCGCCCGGCGTCGCGCCCGATGAGCAGCGGCACCACGTGATCGCGCAGGTAGCTGACCACGGACAGCTCGCGCCCGTTGAGCGTGGCGTCGCCGAGTCCGGTGAGCCCGTCGTCGGTGGTGAGCCGCAACGTCACGAAGTTACGGTCCGGGCTGGTCACGATGACTTCGGCCCTGTCGATGATCATGCACGTTCCCCTGCGGTCGGCGGGCGGGTGCGTACCATCCGACCGCCCCGCCCCGCCTTTGTCAACCGGTTGCCATCTGCTCGCTCCGCTCTAGGCCTGCTAGCTCGCTGCGTTGGTCGCGGTGATCAGTACGGTGTGCTTGCGGATGCGGAAGGCGCCGGCGGTGTCGATCCGGGTTTGGATGTGTTCGCGTGCTGCCGCTCGCTGGTCCGATGTGAGCGGTTCGTCGACGACGCTGGCGAGGTAGGCGAGCAGCGGTTCGGCGGCGGGAACGGCGAGGTCGCACGGGTAGGGTTCCACGGTGACGTCCGTGAAATGCCGCCCCACGCGTTCGGGTCCGGTTTCGGCGGTGAAGTCGTTGTTGTAGGCGCCCACGGTGGCGTCGGGCCTGCCGATGGCGGGCCCGATCGCGTTGAGTTCGCTGAGGTGGTCGTGGCCGTTGACAGCGACGGCGAGCCGGCCGCCGGGGCGAAGCACCCGTGCGAACTCGCGCAGCGCGGTGTCCGGGTTGTCCAGGTGGTAGAGCATGTGGTTGGCGATCACGGTGTCGAAGCCGGCGTCGCGAAACGGCAGTGCGGCGGCGTCGCACCGCTGAACTTCGGCATTTGGGACGAGGCGAAGCTGCTCACACATCGCCGGCGAGAAGTCGGTGAGGGTCAGGCGTAGTCCCCGCGCGAGGTGGTCGACATGGCGCCAAAGCTTGCCGGTGCCGGCGCCGACTTCGAGGACTCGGCCCGCAAGTGGCAGCCGTTCAGCCAGCCAGGAGTACCAGTCCTGGGAGTTGGTGCCGAATGCGTGCAGCGCGATCCGGGCAGTGAGGTTGTCACTGGTGGTCGAGTACTGCCGGACGGCGCGTGAGGACGGCGACACAGTCACCGCCTAACCGTAACGAGGGCGCTTGGCCGCGGTGGTAGGGACAGCCTGCCGCGCCGGTGAGGCTGTCCCTACCACGAACCAGCGGGTGCACGGGATCGAACCGGGGCCGCCGCGTCCATAGCGTCAGGATCATGGAAACCAGGGAGCATGTCAGTGGTATCGCGGCCCGTGCCGCGATCTGGAGCGCCCGGCACCGGTGGCTGGCCATTCTCGGCTGGTTGGCCTTCGTCGTCCTCGTGACCGTCCTGAGTGGACACTTCGGTACGACCGTGGCGAAGGACGGCGACTTCGGCAACGGTGACTCGGGGCGCGCCGACCGGATCGTCGAGCAGGCCGGCTTTCCGCCCCGGCAGGCCGGCGAGATGGTCATCGTCCAGTCGAAGACCTCCACGATCGACAGTCCGGACGTCCGCGCCGCGATCGCCGACGTCACCGCCGCCGTGCAGGGCACCGGCGTCACCGGTCAGGTCGGGGAGCCGCTGCGCTCCGCCGACGGCCACTCGGCCCTGCTCACCTTCACCGTGCAGGGCGACGCCGAGACGGCCAAGGACCGGGTCGGGCCGGTCCTCGACGCGGTCGCCGGCGTGCAGGGCAGGCATCCGCAGCTGTACATCGCCGAGGGCGGCGACGCCAGCAGCGACAAGCTGATCGGCGACGACCTCGACGCCGGCCTGAACCGGCTCTCGATGCTGTCGATCCCGGTGACGCTGGGCATCCTGCTCATCGCGTTCGGTGCGGTCGTGGCGGCGCTGCTGCCGGTCGCGCTCGCGGTCACCGCCGTCGTCGCGGCGATCGGCCTGCTCGCCTTCGCCAGCCGGCTCGCACCGGCCGTCGACACCACCATGCACGTCATGCTGCTCGTGGGCCTCGCCGTGGGCGTCGACTACTGCTTGTTCTACATCCGCCGGGAGCGCGACGAGCGGCACAACGGCGCCGACCCGCGCCGTGCGCTCGCCATCGCCGCTCAGACCTCCGGCCGCTCCGTGTGGATCTCCGGGCTCACCGTCATCGTCGCGATGGCCGGCATGTTCCTCACCCGCGACACGACGTTCGTCAGCTTCGCCATCGGTACCATCCTCGTCGTGGCGACCGCGGTCCTCGGCTCGCTCACCGTGCTGCCGGCCCTGTTGTCCGCGCTCGGCGACCGGGTCAACCTCGGCAAGATCCCCGGCCTGTACCGCACCCGCGCCGAGAGCCGCGCCTGGAGCGCCTTCCTGCGGCTGGTGCTGCGCCGTCCGCTCATCTCCGCGCTCGTCGCGGTCGCCGCACTTGGCGTGATCGCCTCGCCCGCACTGCACCTGCGCACGAAGGCGGAAGGCATCGAGGACCTGTCCCCGAGCGCGCCGATCACGAAGGCGTTCCTCGCCATCCAGCGGGCCTTTCCCGGCGGTGCCGACCCGGCGCGGGTCGTGGTCCGAGCGCCGCACGTCACCGGCGCCGACTGGGATGCCGCGCTCGTCACGTTCAAGCGGGATGCCCTGGCCACCGGCCAGCTGCACGAACCCATCACCGTCGAGGTCAACCCGGCCGGCACGGTCGCCGTCATCAGCGTCGGGCTGTCCGGCACCGGCGGCGACCAGGCCTCCGAGCGGGCACTCGCCACGCTGCGCGGCACCGTCCTGCCGGCCACGCTCGAGCGGCTGCCCGGGGCGCAGGTCGGGGTGACCGGCAGTACCGCCGGCTCGAAAGACTTCAACGACAAGCTCGCCCGGAGCATGCCACTGGTCTTCTCCTTCGTACTCGGCCTGGCGTTCCTGCTGCTGTTGGTGTCGTTCCGCTCGATCGTGGTCGCCATCACCGGCGTGGTGCTCAACCTGCTGTCCGTCGCCGCGGCGTACGGCATGCTGGTCTTCGTCTTCCAGGACGGCCATTTCGAGAAGGCGCTGGACTTCCGCGCCGCCGACGGCATCACCAACTGGATGCCGCTGTTCCTCTTCGTGATCCTGTTCGGGCTGTCGATGGACTACCACGTCTTCGTGGTCAGCCGCATCCGCGAGGGCCACGACCGCGGGTTGCCCACCCGACGGGCCGTGACCGAAGGCATCACCCGTACCGCCGGCGTCATCACCAGCGCCGCCGCGGTCATGGTCGCCGTGTTCGCGCTGTTCGCCACGCTGCCATTGGCATCCACGAAGCAGCTCGGCGTCGGGCTCGCCGCGGCGGTCCTGCTCGACGCCACCATCGTCCGGGCGGTGCTGCTACCCGCCGTGATGGCGCTGCTCGGCGAGCGCAACTGGTGGCTGCCACGCTGGCTGGGCTGGCTGCCGCGGGTCTCGCACGACCTCCCGGCCACGACGGGGGCGCAACGCCCGCTGGTCACCGCCGGCCACTGACGGTCCGGTGCCGCAGACGGCCTCAGCCGCCTGCGGCACCGGAGGCCGGTCGCAATGTCAGCCGCAGGATTCGGTCATCCTCGAGCGACGGCCCCCGATCGTTGCGTCCGTCGCGGTTCGACGTGGTCAGCCAGATGCTGCCGTCCGGGGCGGTGATCGCGGTCCGGAGCCGGCCGTACTCGGCCGTCAGGGCTTCCGTGGGGCGCCCCGCCACTCCGGCCCCCGGACGCCACCGCATGCCGGCCACGTCGTTCCCGCCACCTTCGACCGCCCGGCTGCCGGCGCCTCTCGCCACCCCTCCGTCGAGGAGGACGAGGTATATGCGCTGCCCTCGCAGACACGTGACGACGGCGATCCGGCCGCTGATTGCCACGTCGGCGCTGACGCCGACCTCGGGGTGCCAGGTCACCACCGGGTCCACGTACTTCGGGTTGCCGCCGATGCCCTCGACCATCGGCCAGCCGTAGTCGCGGCCCGGCTGGACCACGTTCAGCTCATCCCACACCGCCTCGCCGATCTCGGCGACGTACATGTTGCCGCGGCCGTCCCAGGCCATGCCCTCCGGGTTGCGATGCCCGTAGGACCAGACCAGCGAGCCAGGGAACGGGTTTCCCGGAGCGGGCTTGCCGTCGGCCGTCATGCGGAGGATCTTCCCGCCGAGGTTGCCCAGGTTCTGCGCATCCTCCGTGTGCGACGCGTCGCCGGTACCGGCATACAGGTACCCGTCCGGGCCGAAGGCCAGCCGGCCACCATTGTGGACGCCACCGCTCGGTATGCCCGTGACGATCGGTTGGGGACGCCCGCCCAATCGCAGCTTCGCGATGCGGTTGTCCGTCTTCGTGGAGTAGTAGACGAACACCGTCCGGTCCCTGGTGAAGGCCGGCGAGGCCGCGATGCCCAGCAGGCCGCCTTCGGTGTCCGAGTTCGCTTCGGTGATCGTGGCCACCACCGCCACCGTCAGCTCGCCGTCGTGCTGTCGACCCGGTCCGACCTTGAGGATGCGTGCCGTGCGCCGCTCGGTCACCAGCGCGCCGCCGTCCGCCAGGAACGTCACGCCCCAAGGAATGTCGAGGTGCCGCACCTGTGTGGTGACCGATACCAGCGCATCACCGCGCGCGGACGGATCAGCCGGTCCGTCGCGGAAGTCCGTGGGATCCGGCTCGGCCGGCGAATCTCGCACGCCACCTGCGAATGGCCGCAGTCCCCGTTGCGCATCGGCATTCGCCGCCCGGTCGAACGTGCACCCGGCGACCAGCGCCGAAGCCAGCACCACGGCGAGCGCTCCACCACCGCATCTACGCAGTGCCGGCGCTTTCATTCGCCGGGTCGTGCGACCGGGTGTTGACTTTTCCACCGCCATCGTCTTCCCCCGTGACGGCAGATGTCACCCCCGCCGTCACGCGGGATCCAGGTCAGGCCACTGAGGCGGAGGCGAGCAGGGCGGCGGTGGGAAGCGCAAGCCTGCCGTCGGGGTCGCGGTAGGCGGTGCTGTGCTGCTCGTACTGGTGCCGGATGCGCTCCATCGTGCCCGGATCCTGACGTCGCATGAGCGCTCCCGTTGCGCCGATGCCGTTGACCGGTCCGTTCCACCACGCCTCGGGGTCGGTCCGGTGGATCCAGGTGATCGTGTCGCAGCGCACGTCGTCGAGGCCGGCGCGATGCAGCAGCTCGGACAGTCCGTCGCGGGTTCTGGAGAAGTCCTTGTCGGGTGCGAGCCTGGGCAGGTCGAGCGGGCGCTCGACGCCGGCGGCGTCGAAGATCTGGCCCCAGAGCCGCTGGGCCGGAGGTGGCGGGTACGGCCAGATCGTCACGGCGATACGGCCGCCGGGGCGCACGACGCGCTGCAGTTCGACGAGGGTGGCTGCGGGATCGCCGACGTGGTTGATGACGAAGTTGGCCACGGCCGCATCGAAGGAGTCTTCGGTGAAGGGCAGATCGGGCAGGGTCGCGTGGCGGACGTCGGCGTCAGGAGCGTGCCGGCGTGCCAGCGTGAGCATGCTGGGCTCGGCGTCGATGGCCGTGACGTGTGCGGCGCGCGAGCATGCCAGGGCGGCGACGGTGCCGGTGCCGGTGCCGACGTCGAGCAGCCGGGTGCCGGCCATGACGCCGGCGGCGTCCAGCAGGGCCGCGGCGGGTTGGGCGCACAAGGAAGCCAGGCTGTCCTGGTATGCCGCCGCCCGATCCGCCCACTGCAACCGCTCATGATCGTCGAACGCTGTTGTCGTCACCTGACCGGGCTCCTTCACAGGGTGGCGCCCCGCAGGGCGGCGAGGGCCTGCAGGGTGGCGAAGCCGCGCCACTCCACGGCGGCGGCCGCGGAGTTGGTGGGGAAGCCGACCTGCCAGCCGCCGTCGGGCTGCTGCTCGGCCGCGACCCGCGAAAGCTCCGCGGCGATGGCGGCCGGGTCGAACAGGGCGCGCACGGGCCCGTCGGCGTGCGGGGTGAAGCTCAGCGGCCGCAGCACCTCGCCCTCGTCGCCGCCGGCCACGGGCGTCGGCCCGTCGTGGACGACGAACTGCCCGAGGTGCTCGATCAGCCGCTCGGCCCGCGGCTCGCGGCCGGCGGCGGCGTCGAGGAAGTGCATCGCGAACATCAGCACGTAGGCGTGCGGTGCCTCGTCGAGCCCCTCGATCTCGCGCAGGCAGTAGTCCGTGGCCGCGGCCAGCCACGGGTGCTCGGCGACGTCGGCGCGGTGCCGGGCGATGCGGTGGGCCTGCGCGGCCAGTTGCGCCGTCATCTGCAGCGTGGAGACGTCGGGGTCGGCGCCGACCCAGTGCGGCGAGCTGCCCTCGGTGTCGGTGAACGGCAGGGCGAAGGGCATGCCGCCGTCGGCGCGGGTCTGGCGCGCGAGCCAGTCGCACAGCTCGACCGGGCGGCGGCTCTTGGTGTCGCGCACGTCGGCGAGGACCTCGAGGGCGCACATGGCGGCGACCGGCTGGCTGGTCGCAGAGCGCAGGTCGGGCTCCAGGGCCCAGCCGTAGCCGCCGTCGGCGTTGCGGTAGGGATCGAGGGCGGCGAGCACGTCGTCGGGGTCGCCGGCGCCGAGGGCGAACTGCAGGCGGCGGCGGTCGAGGAGGCGGGCATGGGTCGTCATGAAGCGCACGGCGGCGTCAAGATCGAAGTCCATACCCGGCATTCTTCCAGCACGGGCCGCCGGGCGCTGACCCTCGCGGCGGTGCGGGCTCAGTCCTCGGCGGCGTCGGGGGCGACGTCGTTGCCGGCGACGTCGGCGAGCAGGTCGCCGCAGTCGAAGTCCTCGGCGCCCTCGTAGGGGTCGAAGGTGTCGGTGTCGTCCATGCCGCGACGGTACCGCCGGATTGATCTTCGCGGCTCCCGGTTTCGTGCCACGGCCGTTGCGGGCCCGTCACGGCTGCGCTATGTTAGCGCTCACATTGCGCGCGGTCGATGGGCATCGTCGAGAGGAGGCGCGCCGCGCGCTACCCGGCACCGCCATGCTGACGAACCGCCCTCTCCCCGCGCGCCGCGCCCCGGCGCGCCGATGCACCGTGCCCGGGCGCGGTCGCCAGCCCGCCAACATGGAAGAGGTCGACACCAATGCCACCACGGCTGACCGGCCGGCGCCTGCGGGCCGCCGCCATGGCCCTCACCGCCGCGAGCGCGGTCATCGTCGGCGTCCTCATGGGCTCCGGCACCGCACAGGCGGCCACGTCGCAGCCATGCGACATCTACGCCGCCGGCGGCACGCCCTGCGTCGCCGCGCACAGCACCACCCGGGCGCTCTATGGAACGTACAACGGCGCGCTCTACCAGGTCCGCCGCGCCTCCGACAACACCACCCGCGACATCGGCCTGCTCAGCGCCGGCGGCTACGTCAACGCCGCCACCCAGGACTCCTTCTGCGCCGGCACCAGCTGCGTCATCACGATCATCTACGACCAGACCGGCCGCAACAACCGACTGACCCAGGCGCCCCCCGGCGGCTTCAACGGCCCCGCTGCCGGCGGCTACGACGACCTCGCCGACGCCACCGCCGCCCCGATCACCGTCGCCGGCCACAAGGCCTACGGCGTCTTCGTCGCACCCGGCACCGGCTACCGCAACAACAGCACCAACGGCATCGCCACCGGCGACCAGCCCGAGGGCATGTACGTCATCTTCGACGGCACCCACTACAACGGCGGCTGCTGCTTCGACTACGGCAACGCCGAACGCAACAGCCGCGACAACGGCAACGGCACCATGGAGGCCATCTACTTCGGCAACATCAAGGCCTGGGGCTACGGCACCGGCAACGGCCCCTGGGTCATGGCCGACCTCGAGAACGGCCTCTTCTCCGGCGTCAACGCCGGCTACAACGCCAATGACCCGACGGTCACCCACCGCTTCCTGACCGCCATCGTCAAGGGCGAGCCCAACCACTGGTCGATCCGGGCCGGCAACGCGCAGACCGGCTCCCTGTCCACCTACTACAACGGCGCCCGCCCGAACGTCGCCGGCTACAACCCGATGAAGAAGGAGGGCGCCATCATCCTCGGCATCGGCGGCGACAACAGCAACGGCTCCGCCGGCACCTTCTACGAGGGCGTCATGACGTCGGGCTACCCGTCCGAGGCCACCGAGAACTCCGTGCAGGCCAACATCGTCGCCGCCGGCTACGCCCCGGGCGGCTCCGGCAACAACCTGCTCACGCCGGGCTCCAGCATCTCGTTGCGCGCCACCACCGCCTGTTGCACCACGCGGTACATCAACCACTCCGGCGCCAGCGTCAACACCGCCGTCGTCGACTCGGGAAGCTCCGCCACCGCCAAGGCCAACGCCTCCTGGATCGTGCGCGCCGGCCTGGCCAACAGCTCCTGCGTCTCCTTCGAGTCGAAGAACACCGCCGGCAGCTACCTGCGCCACCAGAACTACCAGCTGTACGTCCACGCCAACGACGGCAGCGCCCTGTTCGCCTCCGACGCCACGTTCTGCCCGCAGGCCGGCAAGAACGGCCAGGGCAACTCGTTCGCCTCGTCGAACTACTCGACCCGCTACATACGCCACTACAACAACCTTGTCTACATCGCCAGCAACGGCGGCTCGAACGCCTTCGACGCCACCGGCCTCTGGGCCGACGACGTGAGCTGGGTCGTCACCGGCTCCTGGGCGTAACACCCCGCCGCACCACAACGGCCGTCCCGCGGGCGCGGGGCGGCCGTTGCCGGGCCTTCTCCCCCGTCGTCGTCGGTGTGAGCGTCGTCGGCCGCGTCACGGGGTGTACCGCATCCTAGGAAACTAGGTAGGGACTCCCCGGGCTCGGCGGGTGAGGGCGGGTGCAAGGTGGCCGGGCTAGCGTCGCAGGTGGGAGAGTCGGAAGGGGAGTCGCTATGTCGTCGACCACGACCGCACTCGCGGTCATCGTGATCGTGCTCATCGTCATCGCCGCCGTGGTGGTCGGCATCGGGCGGTACCGCCGCTCACGGGAGCTGCGCAAGCGCTTCGGCCCGGAGTACGAGCGGGTGGTCGCCGAGCAGCCCAGCCGCCGAGCGGCCGAACGCGACCTGCAGGGCCGGGAGCGCCGGCACGCCGAACTGTCGCTGAAGGAGCTCGAACCCGATCAGCGTCAGCGGTACGCCGAGCAGTGGCAGCGCACCCAGGCGCACTTCGTCGAGCAGCCGGAGATCGCCACCCGGGAGGCCGACGAGCTCGTCACGAAGGTAATGGCCGATCGCGGGTACCCCGTCGGCGACTTCGACACCCAGGTGCAGGACCTCAGCGTCGAGCACGCCGAGACCCTGGGCCACTACCGCGAGGCCCACGAGATCAACCAGGTCAACGAGCGCGGCCAGGCCTCGACCGAGCAGCTGCGACAGGCGCTGATGCACTACCGCATCCTGTTCGCCGAGCTCGTCGGCGACGCCTCGGGCGGCGGCCCGGTGCCGCGCCACGGCTGAAACCCAAGCCGCTGAACCCAATCCGGAAAGGCGGATCCGCCATGCAGGACGAACGGGGAACCGCGATCCCCATGCCACCGGCGACACCGACGCCGCAAACCCAGGGCCAGCCGCAGACCGGGGCCCAGCCGCAGACTCAGGCCCAGCCGCAGACCGGGACCCAGCCGCAGGCCGGGACCCAGCCGCAGACTCAGGCCCAGCCGCAGACCGGGACCCAGCCGCAGACTCAGGCGCAGCCGCAGACCGGGGCCCAGCCGGCGACCACGGCTCAGCCGCAGACCGGGACCCAGCCGGCGACCACGACGACGGTGAACGCGACCAGGACGGAAACGGGAGCCGACGAGGCCATCTGGGACCAGGGCCGGGCCGACGAGCTACGCCGGCGCTGGGGCGAGATGCAGACCAGGTTCGTCGAGGACCCGTCGGCCACGGTCTCCGAGGCCCGGCAGCTGGTCGACGAGGCGGTGCAGTCCCTCGCCGACAACGTCCACGAGCGCGAGGATCAGCTGGCGCGCGCCGGCGCCCGGGGCTCGGACAGCACCGAGGGCAAGCGCGACGCCGTGCTGCAGTACCACCGGCTGCTCGACCGGCTCCTGTCGGTCTGAGCGTCTGCGCTCAGGCCTCCGACATGGCGCTGAGGGTCGCCGCGACCAGCACCAGGGCGACCACCGCGAACGGGATGAGGATGCCGATGATGGTGCCCGGCCGGGCCAGCAGCGGCTTGCCCGGGTCCATCGGGGCCTTGCCGCTGCCGTCCGGCGCGAGCTGCCGCGCCGGCAGGTTGGCGACCTTCCCACGGCGCGCCAGGTTGATGAGGACCGTGATCGGGGCGATGATCACGGAGGCGTAGCCGTACCAGCCCTGCCAGAGGGTCTTGTCCCGGGCGTCAGGCGACCGGATCCCCCACCGCGTCCAGGTCGGTGTCCTGGTCCTGGGCGAGGACCGCGGCGGCCGGGCGGTCGCGGAAGACCCACCAGCGCGACGCCGAGTAGGTGAAGACGGCCACGACGGCCGAGGCGGCGACCCGGGCGACGCGGAAGTCCAGGCCCACCATGGTCAGGCCGGTCGTGACGTACACGGTGATGAGGAAGTCGCCGACCATCACCGCCGCGTACCGCAGGAACTGCCGCCCCACCGGCGCGTGCGAACGGAAGTTCACGGTCCGGTTCAGCGCGAAGTTGAGCCCGAACGCGCCGATGTAGGCGATGGCGACCGCGACGGCGATCGGCAAATGCGTCCAGTGCCGCAGCGCCGTCAGGACCCCCAGGTCGATGGCGAAGGTGAACGCGCCGAGCATCGCGAAGCCGACCAGCTCCCGCGGCAGGAAGCGGCGCAGCCGCGGCGGCAGCCGGTCGACCCAGGCGGTGAGGAAGTCGCCGAGGCGTTCGGCACGCGTGCGGTCCACCGTCATGGGCCCATCATGACGGAGGCCGCCGCCGCGCCGCCCACCAGGTTCCGATAGAGGACAGCGCGCCGCAGGCCCGGTTAACGGCCGGCAACGAGGTGGTGATCGAGGGCGTAGCGGGTGGCGGCGCTGCGGTTGCCGACGCCGATCTTGCGGTAGATCGCCCGCAGGTGTGCCGCGATGGTCCGCTCGCTGACGTGCAGGCGGCGGGCCATCTGCGCACTGGTGAGGCCCTCGGCGAGGATGCCGAGCACCATCCGCTCGCGCTCGGTCAGGCCGTGGTCGTGGCCGTCGCCCTGCGCCCCCTGCGCCTGGCCGGCGGGCGTCGGCGCGGGCTCCTCTTCGACGGCGGGCGTCGGCGGGCCCATCAACCGGCCGTGGTCCGGGCACCGGGCCAGGATCCGGCCGGCGCGGGCCCGCAACGCGGCGGCGGACTCGTCGTCGCCGAGCCGGTCGCGGGCCTCCGCCAGGGCGGTGAGCACCTCGACCAGCTCGAGGCGGTACGGGCCGCGGCGGACCAGCTCCAGCGCCCGGCGCAGGTGCGGCTCGGCCGTGTCGGGGCGGTCGTCGCCGAGGTCGAGCCAGCCGGCGACGTAGTGGCGGGCGTAGGTCATGCAATGCTCGTCGAGGCGGCGCCAGCGCTCGTCGTGGGCTGTGCGCTCGGTCCAGTCCCGGGCGGTCTCGAGGCGGCCGAGGTCGCAGTACGCGAGGAGGAGGCCGCCCTTGGCCTGCACCGCCAGCAGGTGCAGGTCGCCCGCGTCGGCGCGGGCCAGGCACCGGCGGAACCCGTACAGCGCCGCCTCGCACTCGCCACGGCGCCGATCGGCGAGGGCGGTGTGGACGAGCGACAGGTCGTACCAGACGGTGTCGCGAGGCAGGTCGTGCAGCGCGGTGTTCGACCAGCGCCGCGCCTCGGCGACGTCGCCCGCGGCGTAGCCGCGCATCTGGTGCAGCAGCGCCTTCTTGGCGTCGACCCGCTTGCGCAGGCGGGCGTTCATGGAGTCCGACCCGGAGGCCTCGTCCAGCCAGGCCAGGGCGCCGTCGAGGTCGCCGGCCAGCACCGCGGTCATCGAGCGGGCCACCAGCAGGCGCCCGTCGGCCTGCAGGATCGACCTGCCCATCGAGTCGAACCACGACACGACGGTGGAGAGGTCCCCGTCGTTGGCGACCCGGAAGTAGTCGGCGCGGATGAGCCGGCCGGCGGTGTCGGTGTCGCCGGCGGCCACGGCGTGGCGCACCGCCTCGATGAGCAGGCCCTGCTCCTGCAGCCAGTCCGCGGCGCGGCTGTGCAGCAGCGGGATGAGGTCCGGCTCGCTGCGGTGCAGCTCTCGCAGCAGGATGTCGCGCAGCAGGCGGTGGTAGCGGAACCAGGCGCCGCGGTTGTCCAGCTCGATGACGAACAGGTGGTCGTGCTCGGCCCGCTGCAGGTACTGCCCGGCGTCGCGGTCGCCGGTGACGTGGTCGCACAGCTCGGCGCAGTAGCGGTCCAGGATCGAGGTGCGGCGCAGGAAGGTGCGCACCGGCGCCGGCTCGCGGTCGAGGAGCTCGGTCATCAGGTACTCCGCGATGCCCCGGTCGGTGCCGGAGAAGGCCTGGACGAACTCGTGCCTGTCGGTGTCGGTCCGCCCGCGCAGCGACAGCGCGGCCAGGTGCAGCCCCGCGCACCAGCCCTCGGTGCGGTCGTAGAGCAGGTCGACGTCGGCGACGGGCAGGGGCGCGCCGACCTCCTGCTCCAGCAGGCGGGCGGCCTCCTCGCGGCTCAGGCGCAGGTCCTTCGGGCCGAGGTCGAGCAGCACGCTGCGCCCGACCAGTCGGCTGGTCGGCCAGCAGGCGGGCGGCTGCTGGCGGCTGGCCACGATGAGGCTCAGCGACGGCGGCAGGTGCTCCACCAGGAAGCCCAGGGTGCGGTGGATCTCCAGGGCGGTGACCGCGTCGTAGTCGTCGATGATGAGCGTCACCGGGTCGGCGAGCGGCGTCAGGTCGTTGATGAGCGTCGGCAGCACGTCGTCGATGATGGTGGTGCCGGGCGCGGCGAGGACCCGCCCGGCGCGTCTGGCGGCGTCGCCGACCGCCTCCGTGAGCGCGGCGATGACGTAGGCCCAGAACGAGGTGGCGATGTTGTCGGCGGCGTCGACGGTGTACCAGGCCAGGCGGGCCTGCGGCGCGATCTGCCGCGCGTAGAGGGCCAGCAGGGTCGACTTGCCGCAGCCGACCGGCGCGCCGACGTACGTGAGGCGGCCCGGCGCCACGCTGTCGGCCAGGCGGCGCACGAGCTGCGGGCGTTCGAGATGGCCGGGCCACAGCCGCGGCGCTACGAGCTTGTTGCGCAGCAGCGGGGTGAAGGCCACCGACGGCGCCGCCGGGGATGCCGGGACAGCCGGGAGAACCTCTTGCTCCAGCACCCATCGACCGTAGCGCGTAGGCGTAACAGCCTAGTAGGCCGCGTACGCCCAGGTTCGGCAGTTGTGCCGATGGTGGGGCTCTGCGCCGCCCGTAGCTTCGAGGACATCACCCGACCAGTCGCCATTTCGACGAGGAGAACCGACGGATGCGAGTCCTGATGATCGGTGCACCAGGTTCCGGCAAGGGCACCCAGGGCGCGCGGATCGCCGCGCATTTCAACGTCCCGCACATCGGCGCGGGCGACATCCTGCGCGGCCACGTGGCCCGGCGCACGGCCATCGGCCGGGCGGCTCAGGGACACCTGGACCGTGGCGGGCTGGTGCCCGACGAGATCGTGTTCGACGCGCTCGGCCATGCGCTGTGCGAGGTGGACGGCGGCTACATCCTCGACGGCATGCCCCGCACGGTGCCGCAGGCCGAACGGCTGCACCAGCTCGCGGTGGACCTGGGCCGGCTGCCGCAGGTCGCCCTGCACCTGCACGCCGACGACGAGGAGCTGACCCGCCGCCTGCTGGCCCGCGGCTCGACGGGCGGGCGCAGCGACGACACCGCGCCGGTGATCCGGGAGCGGCTGCGCCGCTACCACGAGACGACCTCGCCGCTGAAGGCGTGGTACGCGCTGCGCGGCATCCTGCTGCCGGTCGACGCGATGCGCCCCGCGGAGCACGTCGGCCACGAGATCGTCGCCGCGCTGGAGGCCCTGCGCCCGGCGGCGCTCGAAGAGGGCTTCGCGATCTGACCGTTCGTCCAGACCTGGTTGAGCTCGGCCGCGAACGCGAGGATGGTCCTGGCCGTTCAGGCCGCCGCGGTGCTGTCGCGCACGACGAGCTCCGTGGCGAGCTCGACCCGCTGTGTCTCGAGGTCCTCGCCCCGGGCCAGGCGCAGCACGGTGCGGGCGGCCAGCAGGCCCATCTCGGCCAGGGGCTGGCGGACGGTGGTCAGCGGCGGGGAGGCCCAGCGCGACTCCGGCAGGTCGTCGAAGCCGACCACGGAGACGTCGTCGGGCACACGCAGCCCGCGGCGGCGCACCGCCTCGTAGGCGCCGAAGGCCATCTGGTCGCTGGAGGCGAAGATGGCCGTCGGCGGCCGCTCCAGGCGCAGCAGCGCGTCGGCGCCGGCCCAGCCGGACTCGTGGTAGAAGTCGCCCGGCCGGACAAGCTCGGGATCGGCCGCGACGCCGGCGGCGGCGAGGGCCGCGCCGTAGCCGTCGAGACGGGCCCGGCTGCACAGCAGCCGCTCGGGGCCGGCGATGAAGCCGATGCGCCGGTGCCCGAGCGAGAGCAGGTGCTCGGTCGCGGCCCGGCCGCCGGCCCAGTTGGTCGCCCCGATCGTGGGCACGTCGTTGACCGGGCCGCCGGCCGGGTCGACGACCGCGACCGGGATGTCGAGGCGGCGCAGCTCGGCGTGCAGCGGCGGGGTCACGTCGGAGGTCACGAAGATGACGCCGTCGGTGGCCCGGGCGCGCAGGTTGGACAGCCACTGCCGGGCCGAGGCCGACTGGTCGTGGATCGCCGACACGACGGTGCCGATGCCGGTGGCGTGCGCGACCTCCTCGACACCGCGGATGATCTCCACCGCCCACGGGCTGTCGAGGTCGTTGAAGACGAGGTCGATGAGGCCGGAGGAGGCCCGGCCGCGGGCGGGGCGGCGGCGGTACCCGTGCTCGCGCAGGATCGCCTCGACCCGCTCGCGGGTGGCCGGCGAGACGTCGGCGCGGCCGTTGAGCACCCGCGACACGGTCGGCACCGACACGCCGGCCTCCCGCGCGATCGCGGTGATGGTGACCCGGCCCGCAAGACTTCCGGAAATCCCCTGGCTCACGCTTGCACCATACGGGTGCGCAACGGTCGGCAACAGCCGGAAGCCGCCTGAAAGACTTCCGGAAAACATTGACAGCCGTCCACAGCGGTCGAATACTGACGCCATCGACGGCCCTCGAACGAGGCGTCGATCCGGTCACCCGCCATGACCGCTTCGCCCACGCCGTGCCGCACCATGCCGCCCCGCCTGGGCCTCCCGTCACCCTGCGCACGAGGAGGAAGCGCGCACATGCACGACACCCCTGTCCGACCGAGGCGCCGGGCCCGGCTGCTGACCGGCGCCGCCGTCGCGGCGCTGGCCTGCGCCGCCGTGCTCGCCCCCGGCACCGCCCACGCGGCCATCACCACGAACCAGACCGGCACCAACAACGGCTACTTCTACTCGTTCTGGACCGAGGGCAGCGGCTCGGTCTCGATGAACCTCGGCTCCGGCGGCAACTACAGCACGTCGTGGAGCAACGCCGGGAACTTCGTCGCCGGCAAGGGCTGGAGCACCGGCGGGCGGATGAGCGTCAACTACTCCGGCAGCTTCAACCCGTCCGGCAACGCCTACCTGTCGCTGTACGGCTGGACGACGAACCCGCTGGTGGAGTACTACATCGTCGACAACTACGGCACCTACCGCCCGACCGGGACGTACAAGGGCACCGTCACCTCCGACGGCGGCACCTACGACATCTACGAGACGACCCGGTACAACGCGCCGTCCATCATCGGCACGGCGACGTTCAACCAGTACTGGAGCGTCCGGCAGAGCAAGCGCACCGGCGGCACCATCACCACCGGCAACCACTTCGACGCCTGGTCCCGCTACGGCATGAACCTCGGCAGCTTCAACTACATGATCCTGGCCACCGAGGGCTACCAGAGCAGCGGCAGCTCCAACATCACCATCGGCGGCACCACCCCGCCGCCGACGACCCCCGGCGGCGGCGGAGGCGGAGGTGGCGGCTGCACGGCCACCCTCTCGGCCGGGCAGAAGTGGAGCGACCGGTACAACCTCAACGTCGCGGTCACCGGCAGCAGCAACTGGACCGTGACGATGAACGTGCCGAGCCCCGAGAAGATCAGCGCGACGTGGAACACGAGCGCCACCTGGCCCAGCGCGCAGGTGATGGTGGCCAAGCCGAACGGCAGCGGCAACACCTTCGGGGTGACCATCATGGCCAACGGCACCTGGACCTGGCCCACCGTCTCGTGCAGCGCGGGGTGACGCCATGACCAGACGCCTGCTCGTCGCCGCACTCGCCGTCGCCACCTCGGCGCTGGCCACCACGCTCGCCGTGACCCTTCGCGCCGGGCCCGCCGGCGCGGCCACCTGCAACGGCTATGTCGGGCTCACCTTCGACGACGGCCCGTCCAACGACCACACCCCGGCGATCCTCAACGCGCTACGGCAGAACGGGCTGCGGGCCACGATGTTCAACGAGGGCCAGTACGCCGCCGCCTACCCCGGCCAGGTCGCCGCCGAGGTCGCCGCCGGCATGTGGGTCGGCAACCACAGCTACACCCACCCGCACCTGATCCAGCAGAGCCAGGCGCAGGTCGACTCGGAGGTCTCGCGCACCCAGCAGGCCATCGCCAACGCCGGCGGTGGCACCCCGAAGCTGTTCCGCCCGCCGTACGGCGAGACGAACGGCACCCTGCAGTCGGTCGAGGCCAAATACGGCCTGACCCAGATCATCTGGGACGTCGACTCGCAGGACTGGAACGGCGCGAGCGTCGACGCGATCGTGGCGGCCAACGCCCGGCTCACCAACGGCCAGATCATCCTGATGCACGAGTGGCCGGCCAACACCCTGGCCGCCATCCCGCGCATCGCGCAGGGCCTGGCCGGCCGCGGCCTGTGCGCCGGCATGATCTCGCCGCAGACCGGCCGCGCGGTCGCCCCCACGGGCGGCGGCGGAGGCGGGGGTGGCGGTGGTGGCGGCGGTGGCGGAGGAAGTTGTACCGCCACCCTGTCCGCCGGACAGCAGTGGAGCGACCGGTACAACCTCAATGTCACCGTCACCGGCTCCAGCACCTGGACCGTCACCATGAACGTCCCGGCGCCGGAGAAGATCATCGCCACCTGGAACGTCAGCGCCACCTGGCCCAGCGCACAGGTGATGGTCGGCAAGCCGAACGGCAGCGGCAACACGTTCGGCGTCACCATCCAGGCCAACGGCAAGTGGACGTGGCCGACGGTCTCCTGCAGTACCGGCTGACCCTGCGAGAGGGGGCGCGGCGGCGCCGCGCCCCCTTTCGTTCAGCAGCGCAGCACCGGTGCGCCGGTGCGCGCGAGGCGCTCGATGAGCACGCACGCGTCGGCCGGGCCGTCGTGGCGGGCGACGTCGTCGCGGATCGCCGCGGCCCGCTCGCGGTACGAGGGCTCGCCGAGCACCCGCCGCACCGCCGAGCGCAGCGCCGCCTCGGACGGCTCGCCGGTGCGCAGGTTCACACCGGCCCCGGCGAACGCGACCCGGTTCGCACCCCGTCGAACACCAGCTCCCGCCGCGCCGTGTCCCGGCTGGACAGCATGACTCGAACACCGCGCCGGTCGCCTCGACCCTGGCCCGGAACGCCGAGCCGGTGTAGAAGCGCACATCGTGCCCGCGGCTGACCAGCGCCGCAGCCAGCGGCAGCATCGGACGGACGTGCCCGACTTCGCCCCGCTCGTCGCGGCTGTGATGGCCAAGCCGGGCGGGCGGATCGTCGAGGCGCCGATGGACGCGTACTGACGCGGCTATCGTTGGCGCCGTGAACGACGCCCGCGCCTGGCGCCCGGAGGTGGAGGGGCGGCTGCGCGGGCTGCGCGACGAGGTCGCCGAGCTGGCCGGGCGGGCCCGGTCGGCCGGAGGCGCCGGCCCGGAGCAGGTCCGGGCGGGTGTCGTGGACGCGCTGCGGCGCCTGCGGCAGGCCGCACACCGCGCCTACCCGGCGCCGCTGGCGCAGCGCGGGCTCGAGGCGGCGCTGCGCGAGCTGCAGCACGGCGACGGGCCCGCGGTCCGCGTCGACTACACCGCGACCGGCGAGCCGCCGCCGGAGCTGGCCCTCGCCGTGTACGACGCCGTCGCCGACGCCCTGCAGGGCCCGGCCGTGTCCGTGCACGTCGCCGTCGCCGGGAACGCCGGCGCCCTCGACGCGACCATCGACGTGTCCGGGTGCGCCGGCCCGGACCGTCGGCGCGGGATCGCGCTCGGCGAGGCGGAGGAGCGCAGGAGCATCGAGCGGGAACTGCACGACGGGGTGCAGCAGAAGCTCATCGCCGCCGCCATGCTGCTGTCGTCGGCCACCGGCGGGCCCGACGCCGCCGACCTGCTCGACGGCGCCGCCGCCGACCTGCGCGCGATGCTGCTGCGCCGTCCGCCGTGGATGGTCGGCGGGGTGCCGTTCACCGAGTGCATCCGCGGCGCGGTGCGCGCCTATCCGGTGCCGGTCGACTTCACCTATGAGGTCGGCGCGCTGCCGCCGGCCGCGCAGGCCACCGCGTACTTCTTCGTCAGCGAGGCGCTCACCAACGTGGTCAAGCACTCCGGCGCCGCCGCGGCGCGGGTCCGCCTGACCGAGGCGGCGGGCGAGCTGCGCGTCGAGGTGTCCGACGACGGGCGCGGCGGCGCCGACCCCGGCCGCGGCTCGGGACTGCGCGGGCTGGCCGAGCGGCTGGCCCACATGGGCGGCCGGCTGGAGATCCGCAGTACCGACGGCGGCGGCACGACCCTCGTCGCGCACGTGCCGGTGGCATGAGGGACCGGTGGCATAAGGGCTCAGCCGCCGAACGGGCGGGGCGGCAGGACGGGCGGCGGGCGATCATCGGGCGCGGATCGGCGGCACCGGCGGCGGCGCATGGCGTCGGCGAGGGTCGAGAGCAGGCGTGTCGTGCTGAACATGCGCCGATTCTCGGCGCGGGCGGCGCTGGCGCGAACCGCGCTGGCCGCCACCCGCTCGTAGCAGCTGCCTGCTACTCGACGGCCTGCAGGTAGGCCAGCACCGCCAGGACCCGGCGGTGGCCCTGCGGGTCGGCGTCGACGTGCAGCTTGGCGAAGACGGCGTTGCAATGCTTCTCGACCGTGCTCTCCGCGATGCCCAGGGCCGCGGCGATCGCTTGGTTGGTGGCGCCCTCGGCGACGAGCCCGAGGACCTGGAGCTCCCGGTTCGTGAGCGTCGCGAGGGGGTCGGCGGCCTTGCGCATGAGCCGCGACACCACCTCCGGGTCGAAGACGGTGCCGCCGGCCGCGAGCACCCGCAGCGACTCGGCGAGGCGGGCCACGTCGGTGACGCGGTCCTTGAGCAGGTACCCGAACCGCCCGCCCGGCGCCCGGACCAGCTCGGCGACGTCGGCGACCATCAGGTGCTGCGACAGCACCAGCACCGCCACGTCCGGGTGGGCGCGGCGGATCGCGGTGGCCGCGCGCAGCCCGTCGTCGGTGTGGGTCGGCGGCATCCTGATGTCGGCGATGACGACGTCGGGGCGCAGCCGCTCGACGAGGTCCGGCAGTTCGCCGGCGTGCCCGGTGGCGCCGACGACCACCATGTCGTGCTCGGCGAGCAGGCGGCCCAGCCCGTCGCGGATGAGTGCCGAGTCGTCGCCGACCACGACGCGCAGCCGCTCACCCGTCACCGGATCACCCTACTCCGGCGTCGCTGACGGGGGCGGCCTGCCGCGACCCGGCCGCGATCTCCCTCCGGTTGGCCAGCAGGCTCGTCGCGGTCACGATCGCCAGGGTCGCGACGATGACCAGCAGCGACAGCGGGGTCGGCACGTCGGGCACCCACGCCCAGACCGTGTGCGCCCAGTGCAGCACCAGCTTGCCGCCGATGAACGCCAGGATGATCGCCAGGCCGTGGTTGAGGTGGCGCAGCTTCGACAGGGCGTTGCGCAGCACGAAGTACAGCGCGCGCAGCCCCAGCAGCGCGAACGCGTTGGTGGCGAAGACCAGGTAGGGGTCGCTCGTCACGCCGTACACCGCGGGCACCGAGTCCACGGCGAACACCACGTCGGTGAGGAACACCGCGGCGACGACGAGCGCCATCGGGGTGAGCGCCCGCCGCCCGGCCTGGCGCACGGTGAGGCGGGCTCCGTGGTACTCCTCCGTCACCGGCATCAGCCGGCGCAGCAGCCGCGTGCCGCGCATTGAGCCGGGGTCGACCTGGTGCTCGTTGCCCCGCAGCGCGTCGCGCAGCACCTTCGCCGCGGTCACGATGAGCACGGCGCCGAACAGCAGGAACGCCCACGTCCCGGCGGACAGCAGCGCGGCACCGGCGGCGATGAAGATGCCGCGCAGCACCAGGGCGCCGACGATGCCGTAGAGCAGCACCCGCTGCGCGAGCGCCGACGGCACCGCGAACGCGCCGAGCAGCAGCATGAAGACGAACAGGTTGTCGACCGACAGCGACTTCTCCACCACGTAGCCGGTGAAGAACTCGACGCCGGCGGTGCCGCCGTGCGCCAGCCAGACGTAGGCGCCGAAGCCCGCAGGCAGCGCCAGGTAGAACACCGACCACGCCACCGCCTCGCGCATCGGCACGTCGTGCGGCTTGCGGGTCATCACGAAGTCGAGCGCGAGCAGCCCCAGCAGGACGGCGACGGTGACCGTCCACAGGGCGGGCGACGCGATGGACTGGGTCATGCGGGCTCCCTCGAACGCAGCACTGCTCGTTCGAGGTCTCTCTCACCCGCCGCGTTGCTGGCGGGCGCCGCCCGGAAGCCGCGTCGGCGGCTCGTCCTGACCGGGTCGACCTTTGCGAGATACTCCCCTCGGCGGCCGAGACTACCGGCCCAACCTGAACGTTTCCTGGGACAGGAGCAGATGAGCGCCCGCAGCGTGTACCGCTGGACGATGCTGTCGATCATCGTCGCCTGCGCCGTCGTGTCCTACGTCGTGCTCACCCGCCGGCACCCCGACCGCCCGGTCCAGCCGGGCCCCCGCCCCAACTTCCAGCTGCCGTTCCCGTGCGGCGAGCGTTGGCGCCTCACGACGTACCCCGGCCACGACGACTACGACATCGACTTCTTCGCCGCCGAGGGCGAGTCCGGCGGCCGGACGGTGGTCGCCTCGGCGCCCGGCACCGTCACGTGGGCGGGCTGGAGCGCCACCCTGGACAACGGCGCGCAGGCCGCGCCGGGCGCGTCGGGCACCCGCGGCGGCCTGGGCTTCGGCGTCATCATCGACCACGGCGGCGGCTGGTTCACCACGTACGGCCACCTGGCGGGCGCACCGGGAGTCCGCACCGGCGACCGCGTGGGCCAGGCCCAGCCGCTGGGCCAGGTCGGCCACACCGGCTCGACGAAGGTCGACCACCTGCACTACGAGCAGCTCGACGACACCCGCGACCCGCGCCACACCCGCGGCGTCCAGGACAAGGTCGAGTCGATCTTCGACGGCGTCCCGTCGGGCATCACGTCGGACGGCAGCGCCGCGACGGGCCCGCTGCGCACCGCGGGCCCGCAGTCCCCCGACCAGACCCGCACGAGCCGCAACTGCGGTTGACGCTCGTCAGAGCGGCGAGGCGAGGGACTGCGTGCCGAGCACGACGGCCAGGGCGAGGCGTTGCGCGTCCTCGGTGCCGGGCTCGGCCGTGTAGACGCCGATGCGCAGGTCGTCCGTCGCGACCAGCAGCGTGTCGCAGTCCAGCGTGATGCGGCCCACCGCGGGATGGTCGACGACCTTGCGCTTCGACAGGTCGGGCAGCGGCGGGGGCGCCTGGGAGTCCCAGAGCTCGTCGAAGCGCGGGCATCGGGCCGACAGCTCGGCGACGAGGCGGCGCAGGGACCGGTCGGCCGGGTAGCGGGAGGCGGTCAGCCGAAGGTCCGCGACCAGGCGCGCCTCGTGGTCGGCCCGCTCCTGCGCGGTGTGGACCACCCGGGACGGCGGACCGGCGAGGTTGCGCCAGATCGCGTTGCGCTCGATCCCGCTCCACGCGGTGGTCGAGCCCATCACGGCGTCGTACGGCGCGTTCGCCGTCACCAGCGTCCAGGTGGCGTCGTAGACCACGACCGGGGTGTCGACCAGGCGGTCGAGCAGGCGCTGCACGCTCGGCGTGATGCGCGACGGGACCACGTCCAGGCCGGGCGGGGCGTGGCCGGCCAGGCGGTACAGCAGGTCCCGCTCCGGGTCGGCCAGCCGCAGTGCCCGGGCCAGCGCCTCCACCACCTGCGCCGACGGGGTCGTCGCACGGCCCTGCTCCAGGCGGGTCAGGTAGTCGGCCGAGATGCCGGCCAGGCCGGCCAGCTCCTCGCGCCGCAGGCCCGTCGCGCGGCGGCGCCGGCCGACGGGCACGCCGACGTCCGACGGTGCGACGCGGTCGCGCCAGTGGCGCACCATGCGGCCGAACTCCCACTCCTGCACCCGCCCAGTCTGCCCGCGCGCGGCCGCGAATGTCCTGGCCCTGGCACTCCTACGACAACGCGACGACTGCCTGACGGGCCGGCGGACCGGCACGCTGGGCCCATGACCGTACTGATCACCGGCCCGACCCGCGGCCTCGGCCACGCCGCCACCCTCGCCATGGCCGACCGCCCGCGGGCGGACCTTCTGCTGGTCGGCCGCGGGCTGGCCCAGGTCGCCGCGGAGGCCCGCTCCCGCGGCGCAACCGTCCACGAGATCGAGTGCGACCTGTCGCGGCTCTCGGACGTGCGGGCGGCGGCGGCGAGCGTGCGGGGCCTGCTGGAGGCCGGAACCGTGCCGCCGCTGCGCGCAATCGTCGCCAACGCCGGCGCCATGTCCGCCGACACCCGGCGCGCGTCCGCCGACGGCTACGAGCTGACGTTCGCCGTGAACTACCTCGCGCACGCCCAGCTCATCGGCGACCTGCTCGGGTCGCTCGCCGCGCCGGCCCGGATCGTGCTGATCGGCTCGAACACCTACTACGCGAACTTCTGGCGCCGGCTGCTCGGCGTGCCCGGCGCGGACTGGCGCGACCCGGTCGAGATCGCCCGGCCCGCGACCGGCGCCGACAACCCCGGCACCAGGGCCTCCGGGGCCGCCTACTCGACCGCCAAGCTGGCGATCCTCTACTACGCCCACGAGCTGCAGCGCCACGCCGGGCCGGGCGTCGCGGTCACGGTGTTCGAGCCGGGCTGGATGCCGGGCACCGCGCTGGGCCGGGAAGCGCCGGCCGCCCTGCAGGCGATCGGGCGCGGCATCGCCCGGCTGCCGGGCGTGGCCACCCCGGAGACCTCCGGCCCGCAGCTGGCCTCGATCGCGCTCGACGACCGGTGGGCCCACCTGCGCGACGGCGCGTTCGTGGTGCGGGGCCGGCCGGCCGAGGTACGGCCGGAGGCACACGACCGGGACCGCGAACAGCGCCTGTGGACGGCGACCGCGCAGCTGCTCGCGTCCGGCGCCTAGCGGGAGCTAGACGGCGCGCAGCCCGGACCGCAACGGCCGCTCGGCCAGGAGCTCGACGAGCCGCTCGGCGTCGCGGTGCGCGTTGCGGGTGTCCACCAGCAGGTGCAGCTCGTCCGCGTCCGCGGCCAGGTGGCGCAGCCGGGCCGCCCAGTCCGCGAGCCGCGGCTCGTCGGGCCGTTCGTCGCGCTCGCCGGCGCCGTGCTCGGGCTTCGCGGGGTCCTCCAGGCGGACGATCGCGGGCTCGGCCGTCACCGCCAGGCCGTGCACGTCGCTCACGCACACCAGGGCGGCGCCGGCGTCGTGCAGCATCAGCAGCGTCTCGGCGGCGCGCGCGCCCTCGAACCAGGACGGGTGGCGCAGCTCGACCGCGGGGGGGCGCGGTGCGCAGCGCTCGATCGTGTCGAGGACGCGGCGGCGGGCGGCCGGGCCGTACGCCAGCCAGCCGGGGAAGCTCAGCAGGACCGCGCCCAGGCGGCCGGCGTCCTCGAGCGGGTCCAGGGCCTGGTGCAGACGCAGCCAGAGCTCCTCGACGGCCTCGATGGGCAGGTCGCCGCGGCGCAAGGGGGTGGTCAGGTCGGCGCCGGCGGGGCGCAGGTCCGCGGGCAGGGCGGCCAGGCTCGTCGGGTGGCCCGTCAGCAGGCCGAACGCCTTCACGTCGAAGGTGAACCCCGGCGGGGTCGCGGCGGCCCAGGCCGCCGTGATCTCGGGTGCCGGGATCGCGTAGTGGCCGGTGTCGGCCTCGACCAGGTCGAAGCGGCTCGCGTAGTGGGCCAGGCGACCGGCGGGGGTGCGGACCGAGCGCGGGTACCAGCCGGAGGCGAGCTGCCGGCGGTTCGCCCATGACGCCGTGCCGACGCGAACTACACCCATGTAATTCATTCGACCCCGAACGGGCGCGAACCGCAAATTCCGAGGCCGGCGCCCGGACCCGGAATTCCTGAACGCTGTCCGTGCAGTTAAGGTGCAGCGATGAGGGACACCATGGCGGCGCCGGGCAGGCCGCGTGATCCGCAGGTGGACCAGCGGATCGCCCGGGCCGCGCTGGACGTGTTCGGCGACGGCGGCTGGGCCGGGTTCTCCGTCGAGAGCGTCGCCCGGCGGGCCGGGGTCGGCAAGGCGTCGGTGTACCTGCGCTGGAGCGGCAAGGAGGCGCTGCTCGCCGACGCGCTCACGACCGGCCTGGTGCGCATCAGTGACGTCGACACCGGCACCCTGCACGGCGACCTGGTCGAGCTCGCGCGGCAGATGCTGCAGTTGTACGCCGGGCCGGCCAGCCGCGCCGCCCTGCGCCTGGCCCTGGAGGCGGCCACGATCCCCGGCGTCGCCGAGCCGTACGAGGCGATGCGCACCGGTCAGGTCACGGCCGCGCGGGCGATCGTGCGCCGCGGCATCGGCCGGGGCGAGCTGCCCGCGGAGGCCTCGGTCACGCTCCTGCTGGAGACCCTCGCGGGCGGCGCCATGATGCACGCGCTGAGCACGCCGCCGGACCGGCGCGCGGCGGCGGCCGCCGACACGGCCGGGCACGCCCGGCGGCTCGTGGACTTCCTGCTGCACGCCGTCACCGCACGGGCGGAGAACCAAGCATGATCGTCACCGGTACCGCACAACGCCACGCCTGGCAGCAACGCACCCTGCCACCGGTCGAGCGGGTCCGGCCCGACGTGTGGTCGTTCCCGGTGCCGATTCCGGACAGCCCATTGCGGTACACCATCTGCTATGGCTTTGTGGACGACTCGGGTGTCGTGCTGGTCGACCCCGGCTGGGACACCGCCGAGGGCCGGGCGGCGCTGACCGCGGGCCTGGCGGCGGCGGGCGCCGGCATCGGCGACGTCACGGGCGTCGCCGTCACCCACGTGCACCCCGACCACCACGGCCTCAGCGGCTGGGTGCGGGAACAGAGCGGCGCGTGGATCGGCATGCATCCCGAGGAGGCGCGCACGCTGCCGGGCCGGGTGTGGCGCGACCGGCGCCCGGAGCACGACCGCGCGTGGCTGCTTCGCCACGGCACCCCCGAGGCCGACGCGGCCGCGCTGGCCGTCGACCCGGGGCGCATCGGCCACATCCTCGGCATGGCCGAGCCGGACCGCACGATCGAGGACGGCGACCTGCTGCCCATGCGGCGCCACGAGGTGCGGGCGATCTGGACGCCGGGGCACACGCCCGGGCACCTGTGCCTGCACGAGGCCGGCGCCGGCATCCTGCTCACCGGCGATCACCTGCTGCCGCGGATCAGCCCCAACATCGGCGTCTACACCGAGGACGGCGACCCGCTCAGCGCCTACCTCGACTCCCTCGAACTGACCGCGAAGTTCGGCGCCGACGAGGCGTTGCCGGCGCACGAGTACCGCTTCCGGGGCCTCGACGTGCGCGCCGCCGACCTCATCCGCCACCACGACGAGCGCGGGCGGGAGATCCTGCGCGTGCTCGACACCCTCGGGCCGGCGACGGCCTGGGACGTCGCGGCCGCGCTGACGTGGTCGCGGGGCTGGGACTCGCTGCGCGGCATGCTGCGCCGGATGGCCCTCGCCGAAACGCTCGCGCACCTGCGCCACCTCGACGGCGCCGGCGCCCTGCGCTGCGTGGACGGCACGCCGGTGCACTGGCGCCTGAGCTGAACCCCGCGCGGGCTGAGGGGCGGATCACAGCCAGAAACATAATGCCACTATATAAGCCCGTGATATAAAAATTGGGTGTCCGGGGAGCTTGACGGTGCTGCGCTGGCGAACGGCCTTGAGCGGGTCGTGGCGCTGCTGCGCAGGCTTGCGCCGGGTGAAGGTGTGTCGCTGGCGAAGGCGGCCACGCTGCGGACCCTCGACACGCACGGGCCGTGCCGCGTCTCCGAGCTCGCGGCGCGGGACGGCATCACGCAGCCGGCCATGACACAGCTGGTCTCGCGCCTGGAGCACGACGGCTACGCCGAGCGGCGCTCGTGCGAGGGCGACGCGCGGGTGGTCATGGTGCATCTCACCGCCGCCGGCGCTGACCTGCTGCGACGGCGCCGCGCGGCGCGCGCCGAGCTGCTCGCGCAGCTCGCCGGGCGGCTCAGCGCGGACGACCGCGCCGCACTCGAGGCCGCACTGCCCGCACTGGACCGGCTCGTCGCCGCGTATCACACCGATTCCGGGGGTACCTCCACATGAACCATCAGCACAGTCCCGCAACCGTCAGCCCGTTCCGCCAGCCAAGGGCGGTGTGGGCGGTCGCATTCGCCTGCGTCGTGTCGTTCATGGGCATCGGCCTGGTCGACCCGATCCTGCCGGCGCTGTCGGCCAAGCTGCACGCGACGCCCAGCCAGGTGTCGCTGCTGTTCACCAGCTACCTGCTGGTCACCGCCGTCGCCATGCTCCTCACGAACATGGTGTCCAGCCGGATCGGACCCAAGCGGACCCTCATCGCCGGCCTGGTGCTGATCGTCATCTTCGCGGGCCTCGCCGGTACCTCGGACACCATCGGCGGCATCGTCGGCTTCCGCGCCGGCTGGGGGCTGGGCAACGCGCTGTTCATCGCCACCTCCCTCGCCGTCATCGTCGCGTCCGCGAGCGGCGGCTTCGGCGGGGCGATCATCCTGTACGAGACGGCGCTGGGCATCGGCATCGCCGTCGGGCCGCTGCTGGGCGGCACCCTCGGCGGGATCAGCTGGCGCGGGCCGTTCTACGGCGTCAGCGTGCTCATGTTCATCGCGCTCATCGCCACCATCACGCTCGTGCCGAAGACCCCGAAGCCGGCCGAGCGCACGTCGCTGGTCGCCCCGATCGCCGCGCTGCGCCACCGCGGGCTGCTGATCATGAGCCTGACCGCCGTGTTCTACAACTGGGGCTTCTTCACGATGCTCGGGTACGCGCCGTATCCGATGCACCTGTCGGAGCACCGGCTCGGCCTCGTCTTCACCGGCTGGGGGCTGCTCGTCGCCGTCTTCAGCGTCGCCGTCGCGCCGCGGCTGCAGCGGCGCTTCGGCACGGCCAAGACGCTGTACGCCAACCTGTTCCTGCTCGCCGTCGTGATGGCCGTCATCGGCGCGTACACCGACTCCGCCACGACCGTCATCGTCGCGGTCATCGTGTGCGGCGCGTTCATCGGCATCAACAACACCCTGACCACGCAGGCCGTCATGACCGTCGCCCCGGTGCCGCGGCCCGTCGCCTCCGCGTCCTACGGGTTCGTGCGCTTCATCGGCGGCGGCCTCGCGCCGTTCGTCGCCGGCAAGCTCGCCGAGCACTTCAACATCCACGTCCCGTTCTATGCGGGCGCCGCCGCGTTCCTCATCGCGATCGCCGTGCTCGCCACCGGCCACCGCATCCTGACCGACGCCGAGGCGCCGGCCGAGGAGGCGACCGGGCCGGCACACGCCGTCGCCGAGATCGTCACCGTCGGGCGCACCGGCGAGGCGAACGACCAGGCGCCGATCGTCGTCGCCGTCGACGCCGGCCCGGCCGCCGCGGCGGTGACCGCGGCCGCCGCCGACCTCGCCGAGCGGCTGCACGCCCCGGTGGACCTGCTGCACGTCCACGAGATCGCGGTCGTCGGCGACGAGGCCGTGGACCGCGAGTCGTACGAGCAGGCCCGCGACCGCGTCCGCGCGCACCTGGACGCCCTCGCCGCCCGCGGCGTGCCCGCTGCCGGCCACATCCTGCGCAGCGTCGCCGACCACGGCCACGCCGGCAGCGTGATCGCCCGGCACGCCGAGGCCGTCGGCGCCCGCCTCATCGCCATCGGCCGCCCGTCGCACGGCGGGATCGCGCACATGCTCGACGGCAGCGCCGGCGAGCGCCTCATCGCCGAGGCCGGCTGCCGCGTGCTGGTCGTGCCGCCCGACGCCGAGGGCGCCCAGGACCACGAAGGCCGCCAGCGGATCGGCGCCAACGGGTAGGTCAGCGCCCTCTTCGGGTCTTCGTGTTGCGCCAGTCGCGCGGCGTCATGCCGTACGACTGGCGCAACACGCGGCTGAGGCCTTTACGCCGCCGCAACGGCTGTTCGTCTCCAATGGGGGCATGAACCACGACGCATCCCTGTCGGCACCGCCCCGCCGCACCCGCACGATCGTGCTCCTCGGCCTGGCGATCCTCGGCGTGGCGAGCGCCGCGTTCGTCGTGCGGCGGCCGCTCATGATGGCCGCTCCGGCGTGCATGGCCGGGCGGTGGCACGGCTGCCTCGACACGGAGAACGGGGTGCTGCTGGTCACGCTGGTCACGCTGCCGCTGGCCGCGCTGGTGGCGTTGGCCCTGGCGGGCCTTCGGCGTGGCGCCGGCGGCACATCGGCGTGGCGGATGTCGCTGGCCGAGGTGGGCATGGTCCACGGGACGGTGCCGTTCCTCTGGATCACCATGATGCCGGGCGCCGGTGCCGGCACCGTCCCCGGCCGGGTGAGCCTGGTGCCGCTGCGGGACCTGCTCGCGATGGGTCCGCTCGGGGTCCTCGGCAACCTGCTGATCTTCGCGGCGCTGGGGTTCTTCGCCCCGATGCGGTTCGCGGCGCTGGCGTCCCTGCCGCGGATCCTGGCGCTCGGGGCGGGCTGCTCGGTCCTGGTCGAGACCGCGCAGTACGTCCTGCGGCTGGACCGGGTGTCCTCCGTGGACGACGTCCTGGTCAACGCCGCCGGCGCCGTGCTGGCCGCGCTGGCGTCGCGCCGCTGGTGGCGCACGCCCTCGGACCGGCCTCGCTCCGGGCTGCCTCGTCCAGCTCACGACACGGGGTCGTGACTTCGACCGCCGCGTGTTACGTGACCCCCGCGGGGTGCAGGGGCTCGGCGATGACCGGGCCGGTGGACGCGGCCAGGAACAGGTCCGGCGGTACCTCCACCGAGTGCGGTATCGGATCGATGCCGTCCAGCAGTTGGGCCAGCAGCGCCGCCGCCGTGCGCCCGAGGGCGGGCCAGGGCGCGCGGGCCACGGTCAGCTCCGGCCGGGCCAGGGTGCCGAGCCCGGACTCGTCGAGGGCCGCGACGGACAGGTCGCGCGGCACGCGCAGGCGGCGGTCCGCGGCGGCGCGCAGCGCACCCGTCGCGAGCCGGTCGTCGGCACAGATCAGCGCGGTGGGTGCACCCGGGCGCTCGAGCAGCTCGCCGGCGGCCCGGCGACCGTGATCCGGGCTCGCCTCGGCAACGCGGCGGACGAGGCGCGGTGCGAAGCCGGCGCCCGAGGGCGGGGTGGCGCACGTGATCAGGGCGATGCGGTCGTGCCCGAGCGCCCGCAGGTGCGCGGCCAGGTCGCGAAGCCCCGCGGCGGGGTCGGACCAGGCGGCGGGGACGTCGCGCAGCACCGGCGGGCGCGAGTCGACGAGCGCGAACGGGTACCGCCGGTTGCGCAGGCGCTGCAGGAGGTGCACCGGGTCGGGCGGGCGGACCAGGATCGCGCCGAGCGCGCCGGCCTCGGAGCCGCTCAGCATCGGGACCAGGCCGTAGGACTCCAATGACTCCACAATGGACGCTACGGCCTGGCCGGGTGGGGCGGTCAGCGGGTGCGGGCAGCGCACGAGCACCACGCCGCGCCTCGGGTTGGGCATCGTGTGCCTTTCCACGCCGGGTGGTGCGCCCGGGAGACCCGGGCGCCCACGACGAGCACTGCTAGTGGGTGAAGGTGAGCCAGTTGACGTTGACGAAGTCGGCGGGCTGGCCGCTGGTGAAGGTGAGGTAGACGGTGTGGACGCCCGTCGTGGCGGCGATGTTCGCCGGGATGGTACGCCAGGACTGCCAGCCGCCCGTGTCGGCCACGGCGAAGCTGCCGATCGGGGTCGCGGTCGGGCTGTCGAGGCGCACCTCGACCAGGC
Source organism: Dactylosporangium darangshiense (assembly GCF_039537565.1). NCBI lineage: Bacteria > Bacillati > Actinomycetota > Actinomycetes > Micromonosporales > Micromonosporaceae > Dactylosporangium > Dactylosporangium darangshiense. The sequence goes on along the minus strand of NZ_BAABAT010000009.1, from coordinate 42,021 downwards.
CGCTCGCGCCGCCCGCGATGCCCGACGCGACGCGGGCGGAGAAGGTGCGGGCCGCGCTCGAGGTGAAGTCGACGCCGTCGAAGCGCAGCCAGTCGCCGTTGGTCACGTAGGCGACGTTCTGGCCGCCGCCGGTGTCCGTCGTGGTCTCCAGCTGTCGTCGGACCAGGCGACGGTCCAGCCGGACGGGACGGTGAGGGACGCTTCGGCCGGCCAGGCGGCGGCGATGCCGGCGGTCAGCAGGGTGAGGGCGGCGCCGGCGACGGTCAGCCGGCGGGCGGTTCGCGGTCGGACAGTTGGCATGTCGACCTTTCCTGAGGGCGGGTGTTCAGAGAGCGCTCTCTAGACAGTTTATCAGTAACAACGTCTACTGATGAGAGCGCTCTCACGCGATGCCTTTGTACGCTCGCGGTCGCATCGATGTCAAGGCATGGGTCTTGACATCGATGCGACGCCGGGTAGATTTACGGCAACCCTCACGTTCCGCTGATCGGTAACCGCGCGCTGTCACCCAGACAGCCGCTGCGACGGCTCGGCATACGCCGTCGTGCCCGTAACACTCGCCGGACGGCACCGGCGGACCGCCTGACTATTCGTGCAGCGAATCGGCGCGCCCGCACGCGGACACCGTTGACGACGAGTTACGAGGGGGCCGCAGCATGCCCGTCATCACCGTGCGCAATCCGGGCACCGGTGAAGCGCTGGGCGACGTCGCCGAGCACGAACCCGGCCAGGTCGACACGATCGTGACCGGCGCCGCCGGCGAGGGGCGCCGCGCGATGGCCGCGATGCCCGCGCACGAGCGCGAGGCGCTGCTGCGCCGCATCGCCGGGCTGATCGAGGCCGAGCAGGAGGACCTGGCGCGGCTCCTGGCCGCCGAGAACGGCAAACCCATCCAGCAGACGCGCGGCGAGGTCCAGGCCGCCGTGCGCATCTTCCGCGCCTACGCCGGGGAGGCCACGCGGCTGTTCGGCCGCCAGATCCCGCTCGACGCGGTGCCGGGGCTGGAGCGCCACCTCGCCGTCACCGTCCGTGAACCGCTCGGCGTCGTCGCCGCGCTCGTGCCGTTCAACTACCCGGTGGAGCTGTACGCGCACAAGGCGGCCGCCGCGCTCGCCGCCGGCAACGCCGTGCTGGTCCAGCCGCCGCTGCGCTGCCCGCTGGCCGTGCTGCGGGTCGCCGAACTCGTCGAGGTCGCCGGGGTACCGGACCGCGCGCACCAGGTCGTCATCGGCGGCGCCGCGCTGTCGCAGTCACTCGCCGCGCACCCGGACATCGCCGCGGTCAGCCTCACCGGCAGCACCACCGCCGGGCGGGAGATCGCGCGGCTCGGCGCGGCGACGCTGAAGAAGGTCTGCCTGGAGCTCGGCGGCAACGACGCGCTCATCGTGTGCGCCGACGCCGACCCCGAGGAGGCCGCCCGCGCCGTCGTGCTGGGCCGCCTCGCCCGCGGCAACGGGCAGATCTGCTGCGCGGTGAAGCGGGTGTACGTCCAGTCGCCGATCCACGACGCCGTCGTCGACGCGCTGCTCGCGCAGACGGCGAAGCTCACCGTCGGCGACCAGCTGCTCGAGCCGACCGACGTCGGACCGCTGATCGCGCAGGCGGCAGCCGAACGGGTGGAGGCCGCGGTACGGACCCTGGTCGGCGACGGCGCCCGGCTCGTGGCCGGCGGCGGGCGCAACGGCGCGTTCGTCGACCCGGCCGTCCTCGTCGACGTGCCGGCCGCGAGCCGGGCGTTCGCCGAGGAGATCTTCGGGCCGGTCGCGCCGGTGGCCCGCTTCGACGACGTCGACGAGGCCGTCGCGATGGCCAACGAGTCGCCGTACGGGCTGCAGGCGGCCGTGTTCACCCGCGACATCGGCCGCGCCTTCGACGTCGCCCGGCGCCTCGACGTCGGCGGCGTCGTCGTCAACGGCTCCACCGCGCTGCGCGCCGAGAACCTGCCCTTCGGCGGCACCAAGGACACCGGCGGGTACCGCGAGGGCGTCCACGACACCGCGCTGGACCTCACCCGGCAGAAGACGATCATCGTGATGGACGCGTTCCGGTGAGCCTGCGCCTCCGCGGCGTGCGCAAGGAGTTCGCGGGCGTCGAGGTGCTGCACGGCGTCGACTTCGACGCCGAGCCGGGGCAGGTGCTGGCGATCGTCGGGGCCAACGGCGCCGGCAAGTCCACGCTCATCCGCATCCTCGCCGGCGCGCTGCCGATGAGCGGCGGCGAGATCAGCATCGGCGGCGAGCGGGCCGAGCTGCGCTCGCCGCACGACGCGCACGACCTGGGGATCCGCACGGTGTACCAGGAACTCTCCCTCGTGCCGGAGCTCAGCGTCACCGAGAACCTGCTCATGGGCAACTTCCCGCGCCGCTACGGGCTCATCGACTGGCCGGCCGCGCACCGTCGCGCGCAGCAACTGCTCGACGCCGCCGGGTTCGGCATGATCGACCCGCGGGCCCGGGCGGGCCGGCTGCCGGTCGCCCGCCAGCAGATGGTCGAGATCGCCAAGGCGCTCGTCAGCGATCCCCGGATCCTCGTGCTGGACGAGCCGTCGGCGGTGCTGGCCGGCGCCGACCTCGAGGCCCTGTTCGCCCTCGTGCGGCGCCTGCGCGACCGCGGGGTGCTGGTGCTGTACGTGTCGCACCGCCTCGCCGAGGTCCTCGGCCTCGCCGACCGGATCGTCGTGCTGAAGGACGGCACGGTGGTCGCCACCCCGGAGCCGGAGCACACCACGGAAGCCGATCTGGTACGCCTGATGGCCGGCCGGCAGATCGAGCGCATCTACCCGGCGCGCCGCCCCGCGCCGGGCGAGGCGCGCCTGAGCGTCGCCGGGCTCAGCCGCACCGGCGAGTTCGACGACGTGTCGTTCGAGGTCCGCGCCGGCGAGATCGTCGGGCTCTTCGGCCTCGTCGGCTCCGGCCGCAGCGAGCTCGCCGCGTGCCTGTTCGGCGCGAGCCCGCCGGCGCACGGCGCGGGCGCGCAGCCGGACCCGGCGGCGGCGATCCGGGCCGGGATCGCGTTCGTCACCGAGGACCGGGCGGGCAGCGGCCTCGTGCTCGGCCTCACCGTACGCGACAACATCGGCCTGGCGACGTGGCGCACCGCCCGCCGCGGCCCGTTGCTGGACCGGGCGCGGCAGCGCCGCGAGGCCGACGGCATGATCGAGCGCCTCGACATCCGGCCGCCGCACTGCGCCGGGATGCCGGCGGTGCGGCTCAGCGGCGGCAACCAGCAGAAGGTCGTCCTCGCCAAGTGGCTGCTCACCGGGCCGCGGGTGCTCATCCTCGACGAGCCGACCCGCGGCGTCGACACGGCCACCCGGGTCGAGATCTACCGGCTCGTCGACGACCTCGCCCGCGGCGGGCTGGCCGTGCTGCTCATCTCCTCCGACCTCACCGAGGTGCTCGGCGCCACCGACCGGGTCCTCGTGATGAACGCCGGCCGGCTCGTCGGCGAGCTGCCGTCGGAAGGCACCACCGAGGACCAGGTTCTGGAAAGGGCGATCGCATGACCGGGATGTCGCTGCCGGCTGTCAGGGTCCGCGGGCGGGACGTCACCGTGGAGCTCGCGTTCACGCTGCTGATCGTCGCGCTCGTCGCCGTCGCGGCGAGCACCTCCGACAGCTTCCTGTCCCAGACCAACCTCACCAACCTGCTCAAGCAGATGGTCACCACCGGGCTGCTCGCGTTCGGGATGCTCGTGGTGATCCTCACCGGCGGCATCGACCTGTCCGTCGGCTCCGTCGTCGCGTTCGCCGGCATCGTCACCGCCGGCCTGGTCGCCGAAGCGCCGATCCCGTTCGCCATGGCCGTCGGCATCGCCAGTGGCGTCGCGTTCGGCGCGGTCAACGGCGTGCTGGTCGCCCGCTTCGCGCTGGCGCCGTTCGTGGTGACCCTGGCCGCGCTGACCACGATCCGGGGCCTGGCGTTCGTGTACTCGGAGGTGCCGATCGCCCCGGCGGACCCGGGGTTCCTCTGGCTCGGCTCGGCGATGGCCGGGCCGATACCGCTGATCACGCTCGTGATGCTGGCCGTCTTCGGCGCCGGCGGGGTGTTCCTCTCCCGGACCCCGGCCGGGCGCTCGATCATCGCCATCGGCGGCAACGTCGAGACGGTGCGCCTTGCGGGCATCAACGTGCGGCGCCACATCGTGCTGGCGTACGTCATCAGCGGCTTCTGCGCCGGCCTGGCGGGTGTCATCCTCACCAGCCGCGTCGGCATCGCCCAACCCAGCGTCGGGGTCGCCTTCGAACTCGACGCGATCGCGGCCTGTGTCATCGGCGGCGCGAGCCTGGCCGGCGGCAAGGGTTCGGCCAAGGGTGCCTTCGGCGGGGTGCTCGTCCTGGTCCTCATCAACAACCTGCTGAACCTCTACGGGGTGCAGAGCTTCTGGCAGCAGGTGGCGAAGGGACTGATCATCATCGCGGTCATCCTCGTGCAACGCACGAACCGGCCGCGCACCGCGAAGGGACGCGCATGATCTCGGGTAAGCAACGGTTACTGGCCGGCCTGCTGGCCGCCGGCGTGGCGCTGACGACCGCCGCGTGCAAGGGCGACGACGCCGGCAGCGGTGCCGGCGGGGCCAAGACGTACACGATCGGCATCGCCAACTTCCTGCTCAGCGGGCCCTACTTCAGCGGCATGGACGCCGCCATCGCCGCGCAGGCCAAGACGAAGGGCAACGTCAAGACCGTCAGCACCGACGCCGGCGGCGACGCGGCGAAGCTCGCCGCCAACGTCGAGGACCTGCTGAGCAAGAACGTCGACGCCATCATCATCTCCGGCGGGCCGCTGGAGTCCGCGCCGGCCGCGCTGAACGCCATCAAGGCGGCCGGCAAGCCGGTCGTGCTCGTCGACCGCAAGTTCGCCGTCGGGGAGTACACCAGCTGGATCGGCCCCGACAACGAGGCGATCGGCAAGCAGGACGGGCAGTTCCTGGCCCAGAAGCTGACCGCCGGCGGCAAGGTCGCCATCATCAAGGGCGGCCCCGCCGACAACTCCATCGGCCTGGCCCGCACCAACGGGCTCAAGTCGGTGCTGGGCAAGGACTCCCGCTTCACGCTCGTCGAGGCGCCCGACTTCGGCAACTGGGGCTCCGACGGCGGGCTGACCGTCATGGAGGGGCTGCTGGCCAAGCACTCCGACCTCGTCGCCGTGTTCTGCGAGAACGACGCGATGTGCCTCGGCGCGCAGCGCGCCATCGCCTCGGCGAACAAGACCGCCCAGATCGTGCTCGCCGGCGTCGACGGGCAGGCCGAGGCGCTCAAGGCCATCCAGGACGGCACGAACTACGTCGTGACCGGGCTCAACAGCCCCAACCAGATCGGCAAGCTGGCGCTGGACCGGACCGTCGAGGTGCTCGGCGGCGCCAAGGTCGAGAAGGACACCGTCGTGCCGTCGCCGCAGATCACCAAGGAAACCGCCGCGCAGTACATGAACGCCTAGAGGATTCGCCATGAGACTGCATCACGCCGTGGCCGCGGCCCTCGTGGCCGGAATGCTCGTGTCTCTTCCCCTCGCCGCGACCTCACCAGCCGTAGCCGCGACCACCTGGCGCCAGCTGTACTCGGAGAATTTCGCCACCGCGTATAACAGCGACTCCACGCCGTGGGTCCGCGACACGTACGCGACCGGGTTCGACACCATCACCGACGACGCGGGCCAGTGGTACCGCAACGACTACGGCCCCGCCTGGACCACCCAGCTCAACTCGTTCGCCACCTACCGCAAGGAGTTCCGCGTCGGTCAGGACGGCTGGCTGACCGCGTCGCTGTCGGCCCGGGACTTCAACAAGGACGGCGTCATCGAGCAGCCGCCGACCATCACCACCCAGGCCCTCGGCAGCGAGCACGTCGCCGTGCTCAACGTGCCGGAGAGCACCGGCGGCGCCATCTTCCGGCCCACGAACAAGCTGCCCGACCAGTACCGCATCGAGTACAAGCTCAAGACGCTGGACTTCGGCGGCAAGCGCAACGGCACCATCAACTACAACGGCAAGGTCAACGGGTACAGCACCGCGGGCTGCAAGACCCAGCACCCGTGGGGCGAGGGGTCGCGCTCACCCGGCTGGAGCGGCAACGCCTCCGTGCCCTACTGCGAGTGGCAGAACGTGCGGGAGGGCCCGTACGGGTACAACGGATTCCACTTCCTGTCCATTGTGGACTTCGCGAACCCGGCACCGCGCAACAACCACTTCTGGCACTACCACCGCAAGGTGCTGATGGACCAGTTCGCGCAGCACCCGGACCGGGTCGGCACGGGCACCGGCGGGCGGGTCTGCGACTCCAACACCAATACCTACTACAACTACCGCGACGGCAACTTCAACACCGTCAACATGTGGATCAGCGGCATGCCCAACTGGAACCCGGGCCCGGGCGGCCTGCCCGGCAACTCCCAGTGGTTCATGACCAGCTGCTCCGGCGGTGCGGCGGAGAACCAGCTCTCCAGCGCCGCCGAGCTGCAGCCGGAGCTGATGCCGAACACGTTCTACACGTTCGCCATCGAGCGCGACGCGACCGGCTACACCCTCGAGGCCAGCGGGAACTTCGCCCGGGTCGGGCAGAAGACGCTGCGCTTCCACCGCAACTTCGTGGTCAACAACGTGCCGATCTGGCACTACAACACGACCGCGGCGGAGTACAACGGGCAGTTCAACGGCACGCTCACCCAGAACGACGCCAACGGCAGCGCCTCCTGGCCCAACCAGTGGCCGGCCGGCTCGTCCTACCCCGACTACTTCGTTATCGGCGACCTGTACACCAACGTGTACGAGGGCAGCGCCAGCCTCACCGACATCAAGCTGTTCGTCCCCGACACCGGCGGCAACCTGGCCCTGAACAAGCCCGCCACCGCGTCGGGGCAGTGCGCGGCGTCGGAGGGCCCGGAGAAGGCCGTCAACGGCAGCTGGACCGGCGGCAACGCCGACAAGTGGTGCGCGCTCGGGTCCAACCGGTTCCTGCGCGTCGACCTGCAGTCGGCCCAGACCGTCGGCCGGGTGGTGGTGCGCCACGCCCAGGCCGGCGGCGAGAAGGCCACCTGGAACACGAAGGACTTCGACATCCAGGTGAGCACCGACGGCACCACGTGGACGACGGTCGCCTCGCCGCGGGGCAACACCGCGGCCGTCACCACGCACACGTTCACGCCACGCCAGGCCCGATATATCAGGCTGAACATCATCACGCCGACGAGTGACACCGACACGGCGGCGCGGATCTACGAACTGGAGGCCTACGCCTCCTGACGCCCCGGGCTCGGGACCGTCCGCATCAGCGGACGGTCTCGAGCGCGTCGATGACCAACCGGACCGGCAGCACGCCGTGGCTGAGCGTGGCCGCGAGCGCGTTCGCGCCGTCGCGGGTCGACAGGTCACCGCCGGAGATCTGCGCATCGCCCGGGATGACGGCCATGATGATCGGCGCGGTCACCACGTGGTTGTCGATGACCACCGCGATCTGCGCCGCCTCGCCGGACGCCTGCCCCTTGTCCATCGCCTCCCTGGTCAGGGCGGTCCACCGGTCCTGCCCGGCCGACGTGAAGCCCAGCGTGACGGTCCAGCCGCCGCCCTGCTGGCCGAGCTCGGGCTTGGCGGAGGCGAGGTCGGTGCCGGCCACCTTCGCGACGTCCGTCAGGTACTTGAGGCGGCTGTCGTCGCACGCCACCGCCTGCGCGCCGTCCTCGAGCGCGCCCGCCGGCCGCTGGTCGAGCATCCCGCACGTCACCCCCGGCACGTTGAACTGCACCGCCTGCGGCAGCGCCGCCACCTCGGCGCACGTCAGCGCCTCGAACCCGCTCAGCGCCGCGGCGGCGTCGCCGTCGGCCGGCGCCTGCAGCGCCACGGCCGCGTCGTACTTCGACCCGAGCTTCGCCTTCGCCGAGGCCAGCGCCGTCGCCCGGTCGACGCGCTCCTGTGCGTCCGCCTTGCACCCCGGCTCGACGGCCTGCGGCTGGGTCATCGACTGGACCAGCCGGAACGTCAGGTTGCCGGGCGCGAGCACGGACCGGGCCCGCTCGACGTCCTTCTGGGCGACCGTCACCAGCAGCGTCTCGGCGCCGATCGCGGTCACCGTCGGGCGCTGCAGGTCGAGCTGGCGCAGCCGCTCCAGCAGGATCTGCTTGGTGCGCTCCACCGCCTCCGGCGCCGGCTTCGCGCCGCCGGACCCGATCATCCGCACCGTCATCGCGGCGTCGCCGACGGCGGGCTTGCCGTCCCAGCGCCGCGCCAGCAGCACGGCCGTGACCCCGCCGGCGACGGCGACGAGCGCGACGACGCTCAGCGTCACCCACAGCCACAGCAGCCGTCCGCGGCGCCGCGGCGGCAGATACCCCTGCGGCACGTAACCGAGGCCCGGCGGTGCGGGCGGGGGCAGGTATTCTGGCGCCGGTTCGGGCGTGGACATGGCCTCAGCGTACGAGAGGTGCGCATCTGCTGCGTCGAAGCGCGGCCGTGCGTAGACGACGCCGGTGCCGGCCACCTTCGCGACGTCCGTCAGGTACTTGAGGCGGCTGTCGTCGCACGCCACCGCCTGCGCACCGTCCTCGATCGTGTCCGGCGGCCGCTGGTCGAGCATCCCGCAGGTCACCGCGGGCACATTGAACTGCACCGCCGGCGGCAGCGACGCCACCTCGGCGCACGTCAGCCCCTCGAACCACGACGGCGGCGAACGCGGCGGCACCCAGCGCCCGGATGGTCCACTCGCGAAGGTCCGGGGACTTGACGGTCACCGGCCCCCACCGGTCCGGATGGATCAGGCGCGGCGGGACCAGCGCGAGCCCGGTGCCGTCGTCGAGGGCGATGCTTCCCGGGCCGGTGTCGACGGCGACCGTGAACGACCTGACTACCGGGAACTCCCCGGTCGTGTCCTCGTACTCGCGTGTGTGCTGCCGGCGGTACCAGGCGACGCGCCGGCCCGACCGCGGCGGCGTCGGCGGGTCGGAGGCGTCGCGCAGTCGGCCGACCAGCAGGCAGCGGCCGTCGTTGGCGGCGGAGGCGCGCAGGGCCTCGACGGTGGTCGCGCCGCGGCGGCCCGTCCGGCGCACGGCCGAGGCCAGCACGCCGCTCTCGTGGACGATCAGGGCCAGGCCCACGAGCACGACCACGCCGCCGATGACGTCGACGGCGGCCGCGCGCAGCACGCTCACGATTGTGCACCCGCCGATGAGGTTGCCGGTAGAGAGCGGTGGCGGGCGGCAGACGCGGTCTGGCGCCCGCCACCACCGGCTCAGCCCGCCGGGCCGGTGGCCAGGCGTACCGTCGCGGAACGGGTTCGGCCCGAGCGGTCGACCCAGGCGATGCGCACCTCGTCGCCCGGGTGGTGCAGGTCGATCGCCGACGTGAGGTCCGCGGCGGAGGCGATCTCCTGGCCGTCCACCGAGCGGAGCACGTCGCCGTTCTCGAGGCCGGCGCGGTCGGCGGGGCTGCCGGAGACGACGCCGGTCACCTCGGCGCCCTGGGTCCTTCCGCCGGCGTCGGAGGCGGCGACGCCGAGCAGGGCCGTCGGGCCGATGTGGATTGTCGAGGACGCCTTGCCGGACTGGATGCGGCCCGCGATGCCCAGCGCCGTGTTGCTCGGCACCGCGAAGCCCTGCCCGGCCGGGCTCTGGTCGCGCGGGTCGATCGAGGCGGCGGTGTTGATGCCGATGAGCCGGCCGGCCCGGTCGACCAGCGGGCCGCCCGAGTCGCCGGCCTTGATGTCCGCGGCCACCTCGATGAGCCCGTCGAGGCGCCGCGAGCCGCCGCCGTCGGGGTCCTGCGCGTTGATCGAGCGATTCAGGGCCGTCACCGAGCCCGTCACCGCTTCGGGTGTACCGCCCTGCCCGCCCGCGTTGCCGACCGCGACGATCGGGTCGCCGGCCTTGACCTGCGACGAGTCGGCGACGCCCAGCCGCGGCAGGTTGCTCGCGCCCGCGAGCTGGATCAGGGCGATATCGTGCGAGCGGTCGTAGCCGACGACGCTGGCCTGGAACGTGCGGCCGTTGGCGACGGCCACGCCACTGATCGCGGTCGCGCCGGCGATGACGTGGTTGTTGGTGATCACGAGCCCGCCGTTGCCGACGACCACGCCGGTGCCGGCGACGCGGGTGTTGCGCAGGCCGAGCGTGCTGGTGATGTTCACGACGCTCTTGTTCACCGTCGCCACGATCTCCTGCGTGCTGAGCGCACGCGTCGGTGTCGGCGACGCCTCGGTGGAGGCCTCGGCGGACTCCCCGAGGATGCCGCCGGGCGGGACCGGGGCGGCCGCGTTCGCCTGCGCCGTCGCCGACGCGCGCGGCGCCGGGTTGCGGGACCCGACGATCGCGGCCAGGCCGGCCGCGGCCACGAGCAGCGCCAGGCCGGTGATCGCGGCGATTCCGATAATCCAGCGCAGCAGCCGGCGGGCCGGGCGCGCGGGCGGCTCGTCCCACTCCGGCGGCCGGTGCCAGTGCGGCGGGCGCGGCGGCGGCACCGGGCCTTCCCAGCCGCCCCAGCGTTCGGGGCCGTACCAGTCGGCGCCGTCGCCGGCGGGGACCGCGGTCGCCGGTATCGCGGTCGCCGGTACGGCGGTGACCGGGGCCGACCCGGGCGCCACCGCCACGCCGTATGCAAAGTGCGGTTCAGGCATCCGTCCACCACCCGTCCTGTCACCAGCGACTACGGGGCGCGTGCGGCGCAGGGTTCAAAACCGCCGCGAAAACCTCGACCGGCGTAAACTCGCCGAACACGGACGGAGCCGAGCCGACCGACGAGGCCGAGCCGGACCGCGGGTTGGTGATCATCGAGGGCATGGCGGCGTCCTGGGCCGCTCCCACAGGCGGGCGCCGCCGAATTATCGATTACCGAATTGCCGATAATCAGTAATCAATAATTCGGCAAACCCGCGATCTTGACACTCGGCGGCCCAGGTCGATGGGGTGACGAGCGGTAGCACGGTGGCCCGCGGCAGGGCGTGGCGCGACTGCGGACGGCGCCAACGCACGGCACAAATGCGGACGCCGTCAGGGCACGGCACGACTGCAGACGGTGTCAGGGCACCGCGCAGGCACGGCGGGCGGTGTCAGGGCACCGCGCAGGCACGGCGGGCGGTGTCAGGGCGTCACGAGGCGGCGGACGGCGGTGGCCACGGTTTCGCGGCGGACGGCGACCGCGACGGGCTCGGGATCCTCGAAGGTCTGCGCGACGGCGAGGACGACGGCCAGCAACTCGGCCGGAGGTAGAGTGGAGTTGACCTTGCCGGCCGCCTGCGCCGCGGCCAGTGCGGCGATTTTGCGCTCCGTGGACCCGATGGTCTGCTCGAAGCGGGCCAGCTCCCCCGGGCGCTCCAGGGTGTGCCAGCGCAGCAGCCGCAGCAGGTCCGGCTTGGCCACCGCGAAGTCGAACAGCGCCACCGCATAGCCGGGCAGGTCGCCGGCGTCGAACGGCACCGCGTCGAGCAGCAGCTCGATGTGCGTCTGCAGGACGGCGTCGAACAGGCCCTCCTTGCTGCCGAAGTACGCGTAGATGAGCTGTTTGTTGATTTCGGCCCGCATCGCGACGCGGTCGACCCGGGCGCCGGCCAGGCCGTAGGCGGCGAACTCGGCCGTAGCGGCGTCGAGGATGCGGACCTTCGTTGCGGCGGCGTCACGTGGTGGCACGCGCCCAGCCTACTCGATAACCAACTGTTTAGTTGACAGCGACCCGCAACCGAGCAACTATGTAACCAACTAGTTGGTCAATCAGCATGGAGGGCATCATGACGAGCGACAAGGTCGCGATCGTGACCGGTGCGTCATCGGGGATCGGCGAGGCCACGGCGCGGCGGCTGCGCGCCATGGGCTACACGGTGTACGCGGCGGCCCGCCGGGTGGAGCGGATGGCGCCGATGGCCGAGATCGGCATCCGGCCGGTCGGCGTGGACGTCACCGACGACGAGTCCATGGTCGGCTTCGTCGAGCGCGTCATCGCCGAGTCCGGCCGCGTCGACGTGCTGGTCAACAACGCCGGCTACGGCTCGTACGGCGCGGTGGAGGACGTGCCGCTGCACGAGGCCCGCCGGCAGTTCGAGGTCAACGTGTTCGGGCTGGCCCGGCTGTCCCAGCTGGTGCTGCCGCACATGCGCCGCCAAGGCTCGGGGCGCATCATCAACATCTCGTCGATCGGCGGGAAGATCTACGAGCCGCTCGGCGGCTGGTACCACGCCACGAAGTTCGCGGTCGAAGGGCTGAGCGACTCGATGCGCATGGAGCTCGCGCCGTTCGGCATCGACGTGGTCGTCATCGAGCCGGGCGCGATCGCCACCGAATGGTCCGGTGTCGCCGGGCGGCACCTGCTCGAGACGTCCGGGCAGGGGCCGTACGCCAAACAGGCCGCGCGGTTGGCGACCTTCTTCACCGCCGACCCGGACGGCATGGCGTCGCCGCCGTCGGTGATCGCCGACGCCGTCGCCAAGGTGGTGACCGCCCGGCGGCCCCGCACGCGCTACGCCGTCGGCCGCGGCGCCAAGCCGATCCTGGCCGCCCGCCGCATCCTGCCCGACCGCGCCTTCGACCGGATCATGAACATCACGCTGGCCGCACTCTCCCGCCAGGCCGCCCGCCGCACCGCCGGCCAGGGACAGCCCGCAACCAACGGCGCCTGAGGTTCAGGCGAGCAGGTTCCGCGCGGTGTTCCAGGCCTGGGCGTGACGGGGCGGCCAGCCGCAGCACGCCCGGGCCGGCGCCGGCGACCAGCAACGGAATCCGCCGATCGGGCGGCGGCAGCAGCGAAGCGTCCCGCAGCCGGTGGAACCGGCCGGACGTGGTGACGGCAGCGCCGCCCAGCAGCCCGCCGACGATCTCCAGCGTCTCCCCGAGGCGGGCGAGGCGGGCGTCGCCTGGCACCGTCGCACGGTACCGCCACGGCAGCCCGTCACTCGAGGGGCTTGAAGGCGTCGATGTCGATGACCAGGGAGAAGGCGCCCGTGCTCACTAGGCGGCGGAGGGAACGCCACCGCTGCAGGTGACGACGACCCGCACGGTGCGGTTGCCGTGCCGGAACTCGACCGACGCCGACGCCGCGGGCCCGGGATCGGCCTGCTCCGCCCGGTACGGCCTGGCCGCCGTCCACTGCAGCAGGTGGGCCTCCCCCGACGGCGTGCACTCCGCCTGCACGGTGCCGCCATCGGTGTCGAAGGTGCGCGGCCCGGGCGGCGGAGTGGTCGGCGCCGCAGTCGTGCTCGTCGCGGTGGTGCCGGCCGGCAGTGCGGGTACGACGGGCTGCGTGACGGTGCCCGGACGCGGGTTGCCACCGACGGGCCGAGCGGTCGGCGTCGCGCCGGAGAGGGCGGGTGACGCGGTCGCGGACGCGGCGCCCGCCGCGGTGGCCGCCTGCGCCGAACCCCCGGCGGCCGGGTGGCCCGGTGCCGCGGGTGCGAGCTGCCAGGCCACCACGGCCGCCGCGGCGACACCGGCGGCGGCGATGCCGAACCCGACGGTCCGCCATCCGGTGGCGGGCGCGGCGTGTGCGGGCGCGCCCGGCCCGGAGGCGGCGGCGAGGACTGCGGCGACCGTCGCGGCGTTCGGGCGCGCCGCCGGGTTCTTGTCCAGGCAGCGCCGGCACAGGTCGGCGACGGCGGCGGGGATGCCGGGCCGGTCGGGCAGCGGGTCGGGCGGCCGGTGCAGGTGGGCGTCGATCAGGTCGGTGGCCGAGTCGACCGCCCACGGCAGCCGCTGCGCGAGCAGCTTGTACAGCAGGATCCCCAGCGAGTACACATCAGAGGCGGGCGCGACGTCGTCGCCGGTGATGCGCTCCGGCGCGAGGTACACGGGCGTGCCGAAGACCTGCGCCCCGAACTCGCCGGAGGCCGCCGGGCCGGCCGCGGCGGCGATGCCGAAGTCGACGACCTTGGCGCCCGACGGGGAAAGGATTACGTTGGCCGGCTTCACGTCGCGGTGCACGAGCCCGTCGGCGTGCGCGGCGGCGAGGCCGGCGGCGACCTCGGCGCCGATGCGGAACGCCTCGGCCGGCGGCAGCGACGACTGCGCCGCCCGCTCCTGCAGGGTCGGGCCGGACACGAGCTCCATCACGACGTACGGGACCGGCTGGCCGTCCTCGGTGGCCTCGCCGTAGTCGTAGACCTGGGCGACGTTGGGGTGCGACAGCGCGGCAGCGGCCCGGGCCTCCTCGCGGATGCGCCGCCGGGCCGGTGCGTCGGTGAGGTACTGCCCGGAGAGCAGCTTGACCGCGACGAGCCGGCCGAGCACCTCGTCGCGGGCGCTCCACACCGTGGACATGCCGCCGATGCCGAGCACGTCCTCCAGCCGGTACCGGCCGCCGAGGAACCGGTACCCGTTTCCGGTGGCTTCGCTGTCCATCGATGGCACGGTACACACCCGACGCGGATCGGCGATAACGCCGCGCCCGATCAGCGGCGAGCCCGCACGGCCGACGGCACGGCGATGCCGGCGATGACGGCGAGCGCGACGATGAGCTGCACCCAGGGCACGGCCCGTCCGGAATCGGGCAGCGCGACGACGTCCCAGTACCGGGAGGTGATGCTGTCGATCAGGTAGCTGCTGCCGTCCATGCGCGCGATCTCCAGCAGCATGGTGACGATCGCGAGCACGCCGAGAGCGCCGATCGCGATCACGCCGGCCAGGCGCAGCCGGGGCCGGTCGGAGACCCAGGTGCGCAGGGCGGCGCCGACGAGCAGCCAGGCCGTCAGGCTCAGGGCGAGGCCGAGGGCGCACGGGGCCCACCAGCTCAGTGCGCCGCCCGTGTCGTACGCGCCGGAGAGCGGGTCGACGTCGCGGTGGCCCGCGTCCATGAACGCCCACTGGCGGTAGTTCACCGGGCTCACGGTGCCGAGGCCGAACGCGACGCCGGCCGCGACCCACAGCACGACCCGCCAGGCGCGCCGGGGCGCTCCGGCCGGCGACCGGCGGGCGAAGATCACCGCGCCGCCGGCGAACGCGGCCGCCGTCACCAGCGCGAACAGGTACAGGACCGTCTCGAGGAAGTCGTACGACTGCTCGGCCAGGCGCAGCGGCGCACCGTCGGCGAAGGTCAGCGCGTGGCCCGCGTCGCGGAACAGGATCGTGACGAACAGCGCGGCCATGGCGCCGCCGGTGGCGTACAGGGCCGGGCCGATGACGCGGTACGCCGGGCCGGCCGGCCGTCCCGTCACGGCGACGGTGAGCGTCATGGCCAGCAGGATCAGGAACGGCTTGGGCAGCAGCGCCGAGAAGAACCCGCTGTGCAGGGGCGGATTCCCGTGGTAGTCGCTGATGGCGATGCCGAGCAGGCCCGCCACCACCAGCGCTGCGGCCGTGGCGAGCAGCCACACGGTGCCGCGCCGCTTCTCCACCGGCGCAACGACCGCGGAGGCGGGCGGCGGCATCGCCGCCGCGACGGGCGGTGAGTAGGGCGGTGAGTAGGGCGCCGCGACGGGCGGCGGCGAGACCGGACCGGCCGCGCTGAAGGGAACGACGGGAGTTGCGGCAGCGGCAACCGGGACGGCCGGTGAGACGGGCACGATCGCCGGGGAGACCGGCGCGGGGGCAGGCGCCGGTGCCGGCGCAACCGGGGCAACCGCGGCAACAGGGGCAGCGGGGGCAACAGGGGCGACCGGCGGAAGCTTGGGTATCGCCGGCTCGACGGCCGCGGTGGACGGGGCCAGGAGGCTGCCGAGGGCGACGACCAGCTCGGGCTGCTCCAGGACGACGGGTGCGACGCCGAGGGCGCGGTGCAGCAGCGTCGCGACCAGAGGCACCCGGCTCCCGCCGCCGACGAGGAACACGCCGGCCAGGCGGTCGGCGCTCACGCCGCTGGTGAACAGGGTCGCGGTGGTCAGCGTGACGGTGCGCTCCAGCCACGGGCGGGCCAGGGCCTCGAACTCGTCGCGGGTCAGGTGCAGGTCGACGTCGAACAGCGGCACCGCGATGCCGCCGGCCGTGGCCCGGCTCAGCAGCTCCTTCACCGACCGGGCGTCGTCCCACAGGGACCGGCGGTGGCGGCGGTCCGGCGCGCTGGCCGGGCTCTCCAGGCGGGTCCAGCGGGCGGGGTCCTGCGGTCCGACGCGGCCGCCGGCCCAGCCGACGATCGCCGCGTCGAGGTCGACGCCGCCGACGTCGTCGAGGCCCTGCGCGGCGGCGACCTCCCAGTCGGTGCCGGACCGGCGCACGACGCTGATGTCGAAGGTGCCGCCGCCGAAGTCGTACACCACGACGGCGTGGCCGTCGGGCACCTGATGGCCGAGCACGGTGGTGAAGTACATGGCGGCGGCGACCGGCTCGGGGACGGCCGAGACGGCGGGCAGCCCCGCGCGGGCGGCCGCCTCCAGCAGCAGCCCGCGCCGCTGCGGGCCCCAGCCGGCCGGGTGGGTCAGCACGGTGGCCTCCGGCGGCCGGCCGGCCGTGCGCGCGGCCTCGTCGGCGACCCGGCGCAGGACGGCCTCGATGAGCTCGGCGACCGTCACCTCGCGCGCGCCGAGCAGCAGCCCGACGTCGTCGATGCGCCGCTTCGGGTGCGGCTCGTAGGAGGCCGGGTCAAGCCGGGCGCTGCGCTCGGCGTCCCGGCCGGTCAACAGGGCACCGCCGGGGTCGGCGAAGACCGCCGACGGCAGCAGCGGCGACGCGTCGAACAGCAACGCGTCGACCCGGCCGTCCGGGCGCGAGACGACAGCGACCGTGTGTGAGGTGCCGAAGTCGACCCCAAGCCTCATGGCCCGGCACGTTACCGGCCCGCGGCGCCGGAACCGCAGTCCCCGTTCGGGCGTGTTCCGGGGCACTGTCGGCCATCCCCCGGGTTGCCGGTCGCCGCGCCGGGCGGCACGGTGATGCGCATGGAGATGACCGGCAGCCGGCGCATCGGCTGGGCCGCGGTGCCCGAACACGTCCGGAAGGCGATCGAGGGGCTGCTCGGCCGGCGGGTCGCCGCGGCGGAGAGCCTGCGCGGCGGCTTCTCGGAGGGGCTGGCGGCCCGGCTGCGGCTCGACGACGGCGCGGACGTGTTCGTGAAGGCGGTGAGCTGCGCGACGGCGCCGGCCGTGGCGGGGTTCCACCGCCGCGAGGCCGGCGTCGCGCGGCGGCTGCCGGCGAGCGTGCCCGCGCCGCGGCTGCTCGCCGTGCACGACGACGGGGACTGGGTGGCGCTGCTGTTCGAGCACGTCGCCGGCGCCCTGCCCGCGCAGCCGTGGCGGCCCGCGGACTTCGAACGCGTCCTGGCGGCGGCGACGGGAATGGCGCGGGCAGTGACGCCGTCGCCGATCGCCGCCGCGGACGCGGCCCGGCCCCGGCTGCGCGGCTGGGCCGACCTGGCCGGCCCGGGGCCGCGCGCGGCGCTGGCCGGCCGGGAGCCGTGGGCCGCCGCGCACCTGGACGAGCTGATCGCGCTGGAGGCGGCGCCGCTGGAGGGCGGCACGCTGCTGCACGGGGATCTGTACCCGTTCAACGTCCTGCTGGACGGGGACCGCGTGCGGGTCGTGGACTGGCCGCACGCGTGGGTCGGCCCGGCGCACGCGGACGTGCTGACGCTGCTGTCGAACGCGGTGCTCAGCGGCCTGGACCCGCAACCGCACCTGGCGGCCAACCCGCTCACGCACGACCTGGACCCGCGCGAGGTGGATGCGTTCCTGGCTGCGCACTCGGGGTTTCTGCTGCGCCTCGCGGTCACCGCCGGGCCGGGAGCCGATCCCCGCCTCATCGACATGGCGGCCGCGCTGGGCGGCGCCTCCCTGCGGTGGCTCCGGGCGCGCGCGGACAACGCCGCACGCGCCCGGACGGCCCCCCGTTGGCCGCCACCGCCAGAGCGGTAACTGCAGTTGCCAGACCAGTGTGACCTGGCAAGTCAATGGCACTATATGCGACAGATCGACAACACTGTCAACCGCTTGAGCCACTCGACCTCGACGTGGCAAGCTGGCTTGCCACGGGCGATGGAGGGTGCGCATGTCGACAGGCGGGGACGACCGGACGCGGGACCGGGGCGACGCCCACCCGGGCCGGACCCTGGCGAGCCGCCTGGACTACCTGTTCCGCACGATCCGCAACGGCGACGAGGAGTTCAGGCACCGCGAGGTCGCCCGCGCCATCACCGAGCGCGGCGACACCTCCATCTCGCACACCGCGATCGCGAACATCCGCAACGGCGTCGAGACCAACCCGAAGCTCGGCACGCTGACCGCGCTGGCCCGGTTCTTCGGCGTCGACGTGGCCTACTTCACCCGCGACGCCGTCGCCGAGGAGGTCGTCGCCGAGGTCGAGCTCGCCGCGGCCCTGGCCCGCATCCGCGAGAACGACCACGCGCGCACGCTCGTGGTGCGCACCCGCGGGCTGTCCGACAACGGCCTGCGCTCCGTGCTGCAGATCGTCAACACCATCCTGGAGCTGGAGCAGCAGGGCAAGCCCGCCGAGCCGCCCGCCGAAGAGCGCCGCGGCGAAGCATGAGCATCGTCATCGAGCACTGGCAGCCGACGCCGCCGCGACCGAAGGACACCGACGTGACCCTCCGCAGCCTGCGCAGCAGGCTCGAGCGCGCACTGGACGCGATGGCGCTGCCCGAGCCGCTCACGGTCGAGCGCCTCTGCGAGTCGCTGAGCGCGTCGCGGGGCCGGCCGCTGACCCTGCTGGCCATGCCCCTGCCGACCGGCGGGCCGTGCGGGCTGTGGGTGGCCACCGGCTCCGCGGACTACGTCGTGTTCGAGGCGACGACGTCGCCGACGCACCGCAACCACATCGTGCTGCACGAGCTCGCGCACGTGCTGCTGGACCACTCCTCGACCCGGGTGCTCACCGACGGCGCCACCAGCGTGCTCATGCCGCACCTCGACCCGGCCACCGTGCAGCGGCTCATGGCGCGCACCTGGTTCGACGAGGACGCCGAGCGCGAGGCCGAGGTCGCGGCCGACATCCTGTCCAAGCGCATCCAGCGCCCGATCCGCCACGCCGAGCGGCGGGCCCCGGCCGAGGTCTCCGACGTCGTCGAGCGGCTGCGCCGGTCGCTCGAGCGCGCCGACTGAACGGACCAGTGTTGATCACCTTCTTCAACATCGTGTACCCGCTGTGCGCGCTGCTGGGCTTCGCCACGTGCGCGTACAAGGTCCGGGACCTGCGCAAGGACCCGCGCAACCCGGCGCTGATCGCACTGACGCTCGCCCGGGCGTTCCCGGCGCTGTCGTTCACGTTCGCCACGCCCGTGGTGTACCTCGCCGTCGACCGGCTCGCCGGGGTCGCGAACCTGTCGACGCTCATCGTGTACCTCTTCATCACCGCCAACAGCGTCACCGCCCAGGTGCTGCTCCTGCTGTGGTCCCGCCCGGCCGCCACGGCGCGCGGCGCGGTGCGGTGGCGGCTGGCGGGCTTCGGCGTCGTCATGGCGGCCATGGCGGCGCTGTTCCTGACCACTTCGCACGCCGGCGAGCACGCCATCGACTTCGACGTGCACTTCGCGCGCCAGCCGGCCACCGCGGTGTTCCTGTCGGTCTACCTCGTCGCCTTCGCCACCGGCCTGACCCTGTCCGCGCTCATGACCTGGCGGTTCTCCAAGGTGGTACCGCAACGCTGGCTGCGCCGCGGCCTGCTGCTCAACGCCGTCGGTGCCGCGTTCGGGCTCGGCTACGCGGCCGGCAAGGCGGTGTCGATCGTCGCCCGCTGGCTGGGCAGCAGCGCGCTGGACGACGTGAACATCCTGTGGGCGCCGGTGAGCGCCTGCGTCGGGGCGGTCCTCATCGCCGTCAGCTCCAGCCTGCCCGCCTGGGCGCCGAACGCGGAGACGGCGGTGCTGCGCTTCCGGCGGTACCGCCGGATGGAACCCCTGTGGCGCGCGGTCCGCGACGCGAAGCCGTCCGTCATCCTCGAGCCGGAGGTCGGGCGCCTGGACCGGTGGGACCCGCGGCGGCTCGAGGACCGGCTCTACCGGCGCGTCATCGAGATCCGCGACGGCCTGCTCGCCGCCCGGCCCGGCTTCAGCGACGGCGCCGCCGCCCGCGCCCGGGCCGCCGCCGAGGCCGCCGGCCTGCCGCCCGAGGAGGCCGACGCCGTCGCCGAGGCGGCCCGCATCGCACCGGCACTGCGCCCGTCGGCCGAGCCGCCCGCCGAGGCCACCGAGGCGCGTGCGCCCGCCGAGCCCGAGGCCGCCGACCCGGACGCCGAGGCCGACTGGCTCGGCCGCGTCGCCCAGGCCCTCGCCCGCTCCCCGCACGTGCGAACGGCCACCACCCAGGCGACGCCGACCGACGCATGAACGAGGCGTTGCACACACCTGGCGAGCCGGTCCGCATCGACACGCCCGACGGGCCCGCCTGGGTGCTGCGCCGCCTCGCCGACGTCCGCGCCGCCTCCACGGATCCGCGGCTGTCGCCGTGCCCGCGGCACGCGGCCGGCGGCGACTACCGCGGCTACGACCTGCCGCCCGAGTTCCGCGACAACATCATCAGCGCCGAGCCCGCCGACCACCGGCGGGTCCGCGCGCTCGTCGCACCGCTCATGGATCGCGCGGCGGCGAACCGGCTCGCGCCGGCGCTGCGCGACGCCGCCCGGCGGGCCCTCGCCAAGGCCGGCGGCGAGTTCGACGCCGTCGCCGACTACGCCGGCCCGTACGTCGCCGACGCCGTCGCCGGCTGGCTCGGCCTGCCGCCGCACGTCCGCGAGCCCTACCTGGCGTGGGCGGCCCGCATCACCGGCCCCGGCTGGGCGGACGTCCGTGCCCGCGACACCCTGCCGGGCATGCTCGCCATGGTCCGCGACCTCGCCGCCACCGGCGCACACGCCTTGCTCGAACGCCGCGACGCGGGGCGGCTCAGCTCCGGCGAAACCTCGTCGATGCTGTTCTACCTGCTGTTCGTCTGGTACGAGGTGTGCGTCGACGCCATCGCCGAGGCGCTGGCCGGCGGCGGCCTCGATGAAACCCTGGCCGCACACGCGCCCCAGGTCACCGCGTTTCGCCGGTTCGCGACCGAGGACGTCGCCATCGGTGGTACGACCATCCGCGCCGGCCAGACCGTCCTGTACTCGCTGCGCGCCGCGAGCGCCGACGGGCCCGACCACATCGCGTTCGGCTACGGCCCCCACCGCTGCCCCGGCGAACCCGTCGCCCGCGCCGTCATAGAACACGGCGTCGGGGCCGTCCGCGAGGCCGGCGTCAAGATCGACACCAGGGACTCCGTGCGCACGAACGGCCTGCGCACGGACGGTCTGCGGCGGCTGCGGGCCAGCACCGTGACCCCCTGACATCAAACTGTCAAAAATCAGAGCTGGCGCGAAGCCTCACGAGTCAACTAATGTGACACGTGAGACCGGCATCTTCCCCCGTGGATGCCGGTCTCCGTACTTTCTAGGCCTCGGGCTTGCGCAGCGCGTCGGCGAGGACCTGCACCAGGTGACGGCCCTCCACACCGGCGAGATCCGCCGCCTGGGTGCGGCACGAGAAGCCGTCGGCCAGGAAGACCTCGCCCTCCTCCGCGCGCCGCAGCGCCGGCAGCAGCTGCTGCTCGGCCACCTGCACCGACACCTCGTAATGGCCGCGCTCCACGCCGAAGTTGCCGGCCAGGCCGCAGCAGCCGCCCAGCCGCGTCACCGTCGCGCCCGCCGTCTTCAGCAGCTTCGCGTCAGCGTCCCAGCCCATCACTGCGTGCTGGTGGCAGTGCGGCTGCGCGACCACCCGCACGCCCGACAGCGACGGCGGCGTCCAGCCCGGCGTGCGGGCCAGCAGCTCCGCGACCGTCACCGTCGCCTCGCTCACCGCCCGCGCGTCCGCGGAGTCGACGAGCTCCGGCAGGTCGCCGCGCAGCACGCCCGTGCACGACGGCTCCAGGCCCACGATCGGCGTGCCCTGCGCGGCCGCCTCCCGCAGCCGCTGCACCGTCGAACCCAGGATGCGCTTGGCCGCGTCGAGCTGGCCGGTGCTGATCCACGTCAGCCCGCAGCAGACTGGCTCGGCGGTCACCTGCGGCGCGTAGCCGGCGGCGGCGAGCACCTCGACCGCTGCCTTGGCGATGTCCGGCGAGAAGTGATCGGTGAAGCTGTCGACGAACAGCACCACGGGCTTGCCCTCCACCGGGCGCTGCGCCGCCGTCGAGCGGAACCAGCGGCGGAACGTCTGCGGTGCGAACTCCGGAATGGCGCGGCGCTTGTCGACGCCCGCCAGGAACAGCGCGACGCCGCGCACCCCCGGCAGCTTCGTCATCGCGTTGGCCAGCCGTGGCATCCGCGCCGCCAGCCGCGACCAGCGCGGCAGCCGGCCCAGCGAGTAGTGCGAGCGCGGCCGCAGCCGGCCCTTGTAGCTCTGGTGCAGCACCTCGGACTTGTAGGCGGCCATGTCGATGCCGGTCGGGCAGTCCGATGCGCAGCCCTTGCACGACAGGCACAGGTCCAGCGCGTCGTGGACGGCCGGCGCGCGCCAGTCCGGGGCGAGGTCCCCGTCGAGCATCTCCTGCAGCACCCGGGCCCGGCCGCGGGTCGAGTCCTTCTCCGTCCGGGTGGCCAGGAACGACGGGCACATCACCCCGCCGAGGACCGCGGTGTCGGCGCGGCACTTGCCGACGCCGGTGCAGCGGTGCACCGCCTGGTTGAAGTCGCCGCCGTCGGCGTGGTAGCCGAACGCGAGCGGCCGGGCGACCGGGCGGGCCGACGCGACGCGGATCGCGGCGTCGACCGGGTCCGGGTCGACGAGCACGCCCGGGTTGAGCAGGTTGGCGGGGTCGAACACCTGCTTGATCGAGCGGAACAGGTCCATCGCGGCCGGGGAGTACATCCGCGGCAGCAGCTCGCTGCGGGCCCGCCCGTCGCCGTGCTCCCCCGACAGCGACCCGCCGTAGCGCACCACCAGGTCGGCGGCGTCCTCCAGGAACGCCCGGAACTTCCCCGGCCCGCCCGGGCGGTCCAGCGGGAAGTCGAGGCGGACGTGGACGCAGCCGTCGCCGAGGTGCCCGTACGGCATGGCGCTGAGCCCGTGCTGCTCGACCAGGACGTCGAAGTCGCGCAGGTAGTCGCCGATGCGGGCGGGCGGCACGGCCGCGTCCTCCCAGCCGGCGTGCGCGGGCAGCCCAGACGGCGCCCGGCCGGCCAGGCCCGCGCCGTCCTCGCGGATGCGCCACAGCGGCGCCGCCTTCGCCGCGTCCTCCACGATGAGCGAGTCGACGGCGCCGGCCCGCTCCACCAGGCGGCGGGCGCGGTCCCGGGCCTCGCCGAGGTCGTCGCCGGCGATCTCGACGAACAGCCACGACGTGCCGCCCGGCAGCGGCGGCACCGAGTCCGGCCCGCGCCGGCTGCGCACCACCTCGACGATGCGCGAGTCGATGCCCTCGCAGGCCGTCGGCTCGAACTCGAGGATCGTGGGCACCGCGTCGCCGGCGGTGCCGAAGTCGGGGTAGCCGAGCACGACGAGCAGCCGGTGCGCGGGGTCGACGACGAGACGTACCGTGGCCTCGGTCACCACCGCGAGGGTCCCCTCGCTGCCGACGAGCAGCCCGGTCAGGTCGAAGCCACGCTCCGGCAGCAGGTGCTCCACGGCGTAGCCGGACACCTGCCGCGGGAACGTGGCGAACTCGGTGCGCGCGACCGCGAGGTTGGCGCGCACGACCGCCTGCAGGTTCTCCGCGATCGTCCGGGCGCCCTCCAGGGTGGGCCGGCCCTGCTCGTCCCGCCCGGTGGACAGCCGCTCCCCGTCGAGGGTGAGCGCGGCGAGCCCGACGACGTTGTCCGAGGTGCGCCCGTAGCCGAGCGTCCGCGAGCCGCACGAGTTGTTGCCGATCATGCCGCCGATGGTGCAGCGGGTGTGCGTCGACGGGTCGGGCCCGAAGCGCAGCCCGTGCGGCCGGGCCGCCGCCTGCAGGGTGGCGTGCACGGTGCCGGCCTGCACCCTGGCTGTGCGGGCGGCGGCGTCGACGTCGAGGACCTTGTCCAGGTGCCGGCTGAAGTCCAGCACCACGCCCGGCCCGATCGCGTTGCCGGCCACGGACGTGCCCGCGCCGCGCGCGGTGACCGGCACCCCGAGGGCCCGGCACACCTCGAGGGTGGCCAGGACGTCCTCGTCGGAGCGGGGCCGGACCACGGCCCGCGGCACCACCCGGTACAGCGACGCGTCGCTGGAGTAGGCGGAGCGGTGCGCCGCATCGGCGAG
Organism: Dactylosporangium darangshiense; assembly: GCF_039537565.1. NCBI lineage: Bacteria > Bacillati > Actinomycetota > Actinomycetes > Micromonosporales > Micromonosporaceae > Dactylosporangium > Dactylosporangium darangshiense. The sequence continues at coordinate 17,976 of NZ_BAABAT010000009.1, read as the reverse complement.
GACGTCCGCGACCCCCGCGCGCGCGAGACGGCCAAGAAGATCATCACGAGTGTCGACGGTCATGTCCCCGGTTTCCTGGCGATCGGGTCGGCCTTCGGCTCCGTCGCCGCCTGCACGCTCGATAAAAACGATCTCCCATGATAGTTCGGCCGCTCAGTGCCGCTCCGTCCGGGCGCCGGGCGGTCAGAGCCAGGGCAGGAGCGGCGGGGTGCCCGGCGCGGCGAGCCGGGCCAGCCAGGCGGCGACGCCGGCGGAGCCCTGCATGAGCCCGGGCTCGGGCGGCAGCTGCGGCGGGTTCTTGGTGTGCTCGGTGTTCGACCAGGTCACCCCGGCCGGCTCGGTCACCGTGCGGGACAGCACGTCCGCGGCGAGGACCTTCGCCCAGTCCAGCAGCGCGGGGTCGCCGGTGGCGGCGTGCCGGTCGAGCAGGAACTGCCCGACGCCGGCGGTGCCGCAGCAGCGCGCGACGTTGTCCCAGTAGCCCGGGTAGAGCCGCTCCGGCAGCCGGCTGTCGCGCAGCGCGCCGAGGCACGCCTCGACGGCCTCGCCCCACCGCGGCTGCGGCGCGACGGCGTCGAGGAGGGTGAACAGCCGCGCCGTCCCGGTCGGTCCGTGGCACCAGCCGAAGGTCACCGGCGGTCGATGTTCCTGCGGCGGTACCACCAGAGGCAACGCCCACCGCCCAGGGAACCCGGCCATGCGCATGAGCCCGTCCGCGGCCCGCACGGCGAGGGCGACCAGGTCGTCGCGGCCCAGCGCCCGCCCGGTGAGGGCGAGGGCGTACGCGATGCCGGCCGTCCCGTGCGAGAACCCGGGCATGAGCCGCTCGTACCCGCGGCCCATGAGCCACTGCGGGCCCTCGTCGCGCTCGTCGGCGAGGGCGACGAGGCCGTCGGCGAGCCGCCCGGCGGCCTCGGCCTGCCTCGGCTCGACGCCGCCGGGCGCGCCGAGCAGCGCCAGGATGATGCCGGCGTCGCCGTCGATGATGTCCGTGCACCGGTCGGGCTCGGGCGTGCGGCGCAGCACCCGCCCGGCGATCTCGCCCGTGAGGCGCTCGGCGGCCTCGGCGGCCTCGGGGTCGGCGACCGCGGCACCCCACGCGCGCAGAGCGACGGCGGCACCGCCCCAGCCGCCGAAGAGCCCGTCGTCGGGCAGCGCGGCCGGGTCGCCGACCGCCAGGTGCAGCAGCCGGCCCCGGGCCGCCGCCGCGACCCGCCCGATTGCCGAACCGGCCGCCGCTGAAGGCCGGGCCGAGGCCGCTTCGGCGCAGGCGAGCAGGACGCCGGCGGTGCCGCAGTAGAGGTCGTCGTAGCGGACGCCCGCCTCCGTCCAGCACGACCCGCCCTCGGCGGGCACCGCCGCCGCCTCGATCCAGCCGAACGCGTCGGCGACCACGTCACGCACGGCGCCGATCCTGCCACGGCGCCGCCCGCGCGCTACTTGGTTTTCGGGTCCCCCGTCGGCCGGTCCGACGGCCTGTTCCCGGGCGCCTTCGGGTCAGCCGGCCTCTTGGTCGTGGCGTCGCCCTCGCCGCCCGGCTTCCTCGGGCTCCGCGGGGGCGCGACCGTGGTGCAGGTCAGCTCCACCCCCGTGGGGACCAGACGCTCGACGGAGCCGGGCGCGCCGCCGGTGACGGCCAGCTGTGCGTCGTTGAGGTACCCGATGAACAGCTGCTTGCCCGCCGGCATCGCCGCCGGGTCGAAGGTGAACGTCACCCGGCCGTCCGCGCCGCGGTCGGCGCGCATCACCGCGCCGACGCCGGACGCGACGCCGTAGGGGTCCTGGGTGGGGTCCTCGCCGGGGCCGGCACAGAACTCGCCGATGCGGATGAGCACCGGGAAGCCGGCCGCGCGCAGCGCCGCCTCCAGGCCGGTGCGGTCGGCGGCGTACCGCTCTTTGTCCCAGGTCACCACCAGGGTCCCGGTGGCGGTGCGGTCGACGGTGTAGGCGACGGTGCGGATGTGCAGCCCGTCGTCGGCCGCGGGCGGCGCGGCGGCCGGGTTGGCGTAGGTGGTGAGGCCCAGCGCCACCCCGCCGGCGACGACCGCGGCGGTCACGCCGGTCGCGATCCGCCGGCGCGTCCGGCGGGCGCGGCCCGTGGCGACGATCAGCTCCAGCGGCGTGCTCATGGTGACGCCGTCCATCGAGTCCCGCAGTGCGTCCAGCACCGCCGGCGCGTCCGGGTCGTGCAGGTCGTGCTCGTTCATGATCCACCCTCTCCAGGCTCGGTGACGAGTTGCGCGCGCAGCGCCGCGACCGCGCGCGACAGGTGGGCGGTGACGGTGCCGCGGGCCATCCCGAGCGCCCGCGCCGTCTGTTCCGTGTCGAGGTCGAGCAGGACCCGGAACACGATCACCTCCCGCTGCCGCGGCGGCAGGCCGCGCAGCAGGGCCAGGAGCCGCGGGTCGACGCCCGGGTCGGCGCCGGCGACCGGGACGTCGTCCGCCTCGCCCAGTGCCACCTCGCGCCGCAGCCGGCGCCACCAGGAGACCCGCAGGTTCAGCGCGGTGCGCACGACCCAGGCCCGCGGCGCCGGGTGGCGCCGCACCTTCGACCAGCCCGTCCAGGCGCGCGTGAACGCCTCGGCCACGAGGTCCTCGGCCAGCGGCCGGTCGCCGACGACGGCGAGCACGGCGCGCAGGCACCGGTCCCGTTCGGTCCCGTAGAACTCCGCAAACTCCATCTGCCCCACGCCCCGTACACGTTTGAGGGCCCGGATCCGCTTACATCCTCCAGACGTTCGCGCCGGGGCGCGAGGTTCGCTCAGCCGGTGAGCTCGAGGAGGCGCAGGTGCTCGTCGAGGCGGGCGGCGGCGGTCAGCATCGCGCGACCCCGTGCGGCGTGCCGGTCGCGCCACGAGTCGAGGGAGGCCAGCAGCGGCTCCGGGCCGCCGGCCGAGCGGACCTGGCGGACCACGGCCGCGATGTGGCTCAGCAGGTACCCGCCCCGGCGCAGCAGGTGCGCGAGGTCCGCGTCGCGCACGTCGTCGGCGTCGTACACGCGCTGGTGCGTGGCACGGTCGCGGGCCGGTGCGAGGACGCCGGCCCGCTCCCACTTGCGCAGCGTCGCCGGCTTGACGCCGAGGCGGTGTGCGAGCACCCCGATCGGCATCGGCCGGGCGAGCGCCGACGGCGCCGCCGAGCGGGCCGGCAGGGGCCGGGCGAGGGCGCCGGCGGCCGCGGCGACGGTGTCGAGGGTCTCGCGGTCGCGCAGCAGCTGGGCGTGGCCGGTGTCGACGGCGCGCAGGGCGGCGTCGAGGTCGCCGCCGGCCACGGCCCGCATGATGACGCCGGCCGTGGCGTAGCCGTAGGCGGCGACCAGCGCCAGGTAGGCGCGCAGGGCGCTGGCGTGGACGGGGGTGTATCGGCGGTAGCCGGTCTCGGTGCGCTCGGCCGGCGGGATGACGCCGTCGCGCTCGTAGTTGCGCACCGTCTGCGGGCTGATGCCGTGCTCGCGCGCCAGGTCGGCCGGGCGGTGTCCCGCGGTTTGAGACTTCACGCGCCCCTTCCTCGTCAATGCTCGTGTGGACTTTCACTGGGTGGTTCAACGATACGGTAGAGGCATGGTTGAGGTACGACTGCATGACGGCAACACGATCGAGGCCGAGGTCGCCGGGGACGGGCCGGTGATCCTGCTGCCGGTCGACCCGGTGCCGGTCGAGGGCGAGCGGGCCGAGGAGCTGCGCCGGTGGGGCGCGGACCCGGCGCTCGGGCGGACGCTCGTCGACGGGCTGCGGGAGCGGCACCGCGTGGTGGCCTTCGACTACGAGGGGCACGTGCTGCGGGTGCCCAAGCCGGGCACGCTCACGCCGGACAGCGTCGCCGCCGACCTGCTGGCGGTGGCGGACGCGGCGGGCGCGCGGCGCTTCGCCTACTACGGGTACTCCTGGCTGGCCCTCGCCGGCCTGCAGCTCGCGGTGCGCACCGACCGGCTCACGGGCCTCGCGATGGGCGGCTACCCGCCGCTGGCCGGGCCCTACGCCGAGATGCTGAAGGTCACCCGAGCCGCGCACGACATGTCGGTGGCGAACGCGGCAGCGCCGCCGCCGGCGCCCGACCCGGGCGCCGAGGTGGACTGGTCGACGGCGCCGATGACGCTGTCGGAGGGGCAGACGCGGCAGTTCGTCACGCTGTACGAGGCGCTGCAGGGCTTCGACGACCGCGCCGCGCTGCAACGCCTCGGCGGCGCGCTGGTGTGCATCGTCGGGTCGGCCGACGAGATCGACTACGAGGAACGGTGGGGCGGCGTCCGCGTCAGCATGGCCGCCCCGACCGTCGAGCACCGCGCCGAGCTCGAGCGGCTCGGGTGGCGCGTGCACGTGCTCGACGGTCTGGACCACATGGGCGCCATGCAGGCCGCGGTGGTGCTGCCGATCCTGCGCGACTGGCTGGCACTCAGTTCTTGACGGAGCCCGCCATGAGGCCGCCGATGAACCAGCGGCCGAGCACGATGTACACGACCAGGGTGGGCAGCGACGCGATGAGCGCGCCGGCCATCGAGGCCGCGTAGTCGGGCGACTGGGCGCCGGCCAGGGCGTTGAGGGCGATCGTGATCGGGCCGTTGCGGGTGTTGGACATGAAGATGGCGAACAGGTAGTCGTTCCAGGCCGACGTGAACTGCCAGATGACGGTCACGACGAAGCCGGGCGCCGACAGCGGCAGGATCACCGAGGCGTAGGTGCGCAGCATGCCCGCCCCGTCGACCCGGCTCGCCTCGATCAGCTCGACCGGGACGGTGGTGGCGTAGTAGTTGCGGAAGATCAGCGTGCAGATCGGGATGCCGTAGACGCAGTGGACGAACACCAGCGTCGGGATGCCCGGCGGCAGGCCGATCTCGTGCACGATCTGCCGCAGCGGGATCATCACCGCCTGGTACGGGATGAACATGCCGAACAGGATCAGTGTGAAGACCACGTCGGCGCCCGGGAAGCGCCAGCGCGACAGCACGAAGCCGTTGGCCGAGCCGAGCACCGAGGAGATCAGCGCGACCGGGACCGCCAGCTCGAAGGTGCGCACGAACGACGGGCGCAGGGAGTGCCAGGCCTTGTCCCACGAGGCGAAGGTCCAGTGCTCCGGCAGGTTCCACTGGCCGTTGACGCCGATCTCGCGGCCGGACTTGAGGCTGGTAACGATCAGCACGTAGGCCGGCATGAGCACGATGATCAGGAAGACGAGCAGCAGGGTGTACCGCACCGCCTGCCCGGCCGGCGAGCGCCGGTTGATCCCGCCGGGCGGGCGGCGCGCCGCGCCCGCGGTGTCCCCGTCTCCGACGCGGCCGGGGCGTCGCTCGGCGGTGGTCGTCATGAGCGGCGCTCCACGCGGTTGTTGTAGACGAGGTAGGGGACGATGACGACCGCGACGAGCAGCAGCAGGATGATCGAGATCGCCGCGGCCTTGGCGTAGTCGCTGGTCAGCAGCGTCTGCCAGACGTAGACGGCGGGTACCTCGGTGAGCCACTGCGCGCCGGAGACGCTCATGATGAGGTCGAACATCTTCATCGACATGTGACCGAGAATGATCAGCGCCGACAGCGCGGTCGGGGTCAGCTGCGGGAAGAGCACGTGCCGGTAGAGGCGGTAGCCGCTGGCGCCGTCCATCGCGGCCGCCTCGCGCAGCTCGGCCGGTATCCCGCGGAAGCCGGACAGGAACAGCGCCATCACGTACCCCGACAGCTGCCAGATCGCCGGCAGCGCCATCGCGGCCATGCCCCAGTCGGGGTCGGTCCACCACGGGTTCTCCAGGAACCCGAGGTGCAGGTCGTGGAAGATGCGGTTGAGCCCGCCGGCCTTGTCGCCGTCGGCGGAGTTCATCAGCCAGCGCCACGACGCCCGAGGCGACGAACGACACCGCCATCGGGAACAGGTAGACGGCCCGGAAGAAGCCCTCGCCGCGCGCGCCGCGCTCCAGCAGCAGCGCCCACAGCAGGCCCATGATCAGCGCGCCGAGCATGAACACGGCGGTGAAGACCAGCAGGTTCTTCAGCGAGTGCACAAACCGGCCGCTGATGTCCTCGGTGAACAGGTCGATGAAGTTCTTCAGGCCCACGAAGCCCTTGTTGCCCAGGGCGTCGTGCTCGTCGCTGAGCGACAGTTTGACCGTCCAGCCGATGAGCCCGTAGACGAACACGGCCAGCAGCACCAGCGACGGGGAGAGCAGCAGCAGGCCGGGCAGCCGGCGGCGCACGGCCGCCTTGAGCGCTCCGGGGGAACGACGGGGTTTGGACACCGGGGGTTCCTCACGTCATGGGAGCGGCGGAGCGGGACCCAGACCCCGCCCCGCCGCGGCTTGCGGGGACGTTACTTGCCGGCGAACTGCTTCGCGGCGGCCACGAGGGCCTTCTGCAGCCCGGCGACGTCACCGTCGCTGGAGAACTTGCCCTGCGCGGAGTTCACCGCGCCCTGCCAGCCCTGCGAGCAGGCCGAGCCGTGCGGGCACGACGGGACCGCGACGTCCTTGGCCCAGTCGGCGATCGCCGACTGCTGGTAGGCCGGGTAGTCGGCGGCGACGGTGTCGGTGCGGGCCGGGATCGAGCCCTTCTTGGTGTTGAAGGCCTTCTGCCCGGCCGCCGAGCCGACCGTCTTCAGCCAGCACTTGGTGCCCTCCGGGTTCTTCGCGCCCTTGGGCAGCACGAAGGAGTCGGCGAGCCACTGGTAGGCGTTGCCGTTGCCCGGGAACACCGTGTACGAGTAGTCCTTGAAGCCCTTCGCGTCCATGTCGGCGGCCTCCCAGTCGCCCATCAGCTGGAACGCGGCCTTGCCGTCCATGACCTGCTTCTCGGCGTCGGTCCAGTCGAGGCTGTCCCGGTCCTTGTTGGTGTAGTCGAGCAGCTTCTTGTAGTCGTTGATGGCGGTGGTGACGTCGGAGCCGGCCCAGTCGGTCTTGGCGGTCCACAGGCCGATGTACTTGTCGGTGCCGAGGTCGGAGATGAGCACCGCCTCGAAGAGCATCTGCTGCGTCCAGTCCTTGCCCAGCGCCAGCGGCGTGATGCCCTTGGCCTTGAGGGTGTCGAGCTGGGTGAAGAACTGCGGCAGCGTGGTGGCCACCGAGGTGATCCCGTTGTCGGCGAGGACCTTCTTGTTGGCCCACAGCACGTTGGCGCGGTGGATGTTCGCCGGCACCGAGTAGATCTTGCCGCCGACGGTCAGGCTGTCGACGAGGCCCTTCGGGAACGCCGAGGACAGGCCCCACTCCTTGTACTGCGCGGAGAGGTCCTCGATCTGCCCGGCCTTGATGTAGTCGGCGAGCTCCGCGCCCGCGTGCGCCTGGAACGTGTCCGGCGGGTCGCTCTGCTGCAGGCGGGAGGCGAGGACCTGCTTCGCGTTCGAGCCCGCGCCGCCGGCGACGGCGCCGTTGACGAACTCGTACTGCGAGCAGTCGGTCTTGAACTGGCTCACGAGCCCGTCGAGGCCCTGCTTCTCACCGCCGTCGGCCCACCAGGTGAAGACCTCGACCTTCTTGGTGCCACCGCCGCCGTTGCCGCTGCCGTCGCCCTCGTCGGCACCGCAGCCACCGGCCAGCAGGGCCAGGGCGATACCGGCGGCGGCGAGGCTGGTCGCGCGCGCGTTGAAGCGCATCCGTCCTCCAGATAGGGGTGTACCGGTTGTTGGAGTGTGTGCATTGGGGTGTTGTTGATGGCCGCGCATGGTCGAACATGTTGAAGCATGGCGATGTCCGTAAGAGGTACGCGTCGCCATCAGTTCTGTCAACTCTTAGCGGACACAAACCCGATAGATGAGCTTTGTTACGGAACGTCCGCATCAATGAAGGGTGAAGATCGACATTTTGGATCTATATCGGTAAGGAGTTGACATAACTGGGCGGGTTACTTCCCACGCGAGGCTGCAGTTGTTACACAACAACCAACACAGCCGTTCGCGCCGTCTAGGTTGGTGGCATGGAAGCGACCACCCGCACCTTCACCGCGACCGTCGCCGCCGGGCCGCGCGGCCATCTGGTGGTGCCGGTGCCGTTCGACCCGGACGAGGCCTGGGGCGCCAAGCCGCGCCACCTCGTCGGCGGCACCGTCGGCGGGCGCCGGGTGCGCGGCGCCGTCGAGCGCGCCGGCGACGGGCACGCCCTGGTGATGGGCCCGGCCTGGCAACGCGACTGCGGCCTCGCCGACGGCGCGACCGTCGCCGTCGAGCTCACGCCCGAGGGGCCGCAGCGCGCCGACCTGGCCGACGACGTCGCCGCGGCGCTGGCGGCCGATCCGGCGGCCGCGGCGTTCTTCGACGCCCTGGCGCAGTTCTACCGCAAGGCGTACCTGCGCTGGCTGGACGGCACGAAGCGCCGGCCGGAGCAGCGGGCCGAGCGCATCGCCGAGATGGTCCGGCTGCTGGCCGCCGGCGTGAAGGAACGCCCGAAGGCATAGCCGAAAGGCCGGCCGGGCAGAACACGCGCCGAGCAGTGCGAAGCCGACGAGGTCGCGCGGCAGCAGGACGCTGTTCATCGCTCCCCCGGGGGCTCCGCTCCACCTGAAGGGCCGGGTTGACTTCGAGTGCGCTCGAAAACCTAGCGTCGTTGGTATGAGAGCGAAGAAAGTGCTGGTGACGGGTGGTACGAGCGGGCTCGGCCGGGCGATGGCGGCGGCGCGGGGGCGACGGTGGCGCTGACCGGGCGGTCCGGGGCGCGGGCCGCCGAGGTGGCGGCCGGGCTGCCGGGCGCGATCGGGCTCGAGCTCGACGTGTGCGACGACGCGTCGGTGGCCCGCGCGGTCGACGAGGCGTGGGCGCGGCTCGGCGGGATCGACATGCTGGTGAACAACGCGGGGATCGGCATGCGCACGGTGAACCCGCGGTTCATGAGCGAGCCGCAGGGGTTCTGGCAGGTGCCGCCCGACGGGTTCCGGGCCGTGGTGGAGACGAACCTGACGGGGTACTTCCTGATGGCCCGCGAGGTGACGCCGCGGATGCTGGCGGCGGGCGCCGGCCGGATCGTCAACGTCTCGGTGAGCGAGTCGACGATGCAGCGGGCCGGGTTCGTGCCCTACGGCCCGTCGCGCGCCGGCAGCGAGTCGCTGTCGCGGATCATGGCCGCCGACCTGCGGGGCACCGGGGTGACGGTCAACGTGCTGCTGCCCGGCGGTGCGACGGTCACCGGCATGCTGCCGGCGGAGGCGGCGCCCGCCGGGCACCGGTTCCTGGAGCCGGAGATCATGGGTCCGCCGATCGTCTGGCTCGCCTCGGCGGCCGCGGACGGCGTGCACGACGAGCGGATCGTGGCCGCCGAGTTCGACGCGTGGCTGCGCTCGCGCGGCGAGTGATGCTGCCGGCGGTTCCTGTAGCGCGGACACGGGGCCGCGCGCCGGGCGGCTTTCCGCTAGCCTGGCGTGACCCTGCCCCGGCCCCGCGAGGTGACGGCCCGTGTTCCGCGTCGGTGACGCCCTGCTCGACCTCTACGAGGTGCGCGACGTCATCCGCAGCGGAGGCATGGGCCTCGTGTATCGCGTGCACCACCGCGGCTGGGGCGTCGACCTCGCCGTCAAGACGCCGCGGCCGGAGTTCGTCGGCGACGAGCTGTTCCGCGCCGAGGCCGAGTCCTGGGTCGCGCTCGGCGCCCACCCCAACGTCGTCAGCTGCGCCTACGTGCGCCAGCTCGAAGGCCGGCCGGCGGCGTTCGCGGAGTGGGTCGACGGCGGCAGCCTCGCCGACGCGGTCCGCGAGCGGCGGGTCGCCGCGCTGCCCGACGTCCTCGACGCCGCCGTGCAGTTCGCCTGGGGCCTGCACCACGCGCACCGCCAGGGCATGGTCCACCAGGACGTGAAGCCCGCCAACGCGATGCGCGAGCGCGACGGCACCGTCAAGGTCACCGACTTCGGGCTCGCCAAGGCCGTCGTCGCGACCGGCGGCGCGCGCACCGGCGACGCCGGCGTCACCTACGGCGGGCTCACGCCCGCCTACTGCTCCCCCGAGCAGATGCGCGCCGCCGCCGGCGAGCGGGTGCGCCTGACGCCGGCCACCGACGTGTGGTCGTGGGCGCTGAGCGTGCTGGAGATGCTCGTCGGCGGGCCGCCGACGCGGGCCGGGCATATCGCGGGCGAGGTATTCGAGGCGCTGCTCGGCGACGAGCTCGACCCGCCCGCCGGGCTGGTCGCCGTGCTGCGCGAGTGCTTCCGGCCCGACCCGGCGGCGCGCCCCGCCGACCTCGGCGCGGTCGCCGAGCGGCTCGTCGCGGTGTACACCGAGGTGACCGGCCGGCCCTACCCGCGCCGGGTGCCGTCCCCGGTCGCCCTGCGCGCCGACGGGCTGTCCAACCAGGCCCTGTCGATGCTCGACCTCGGCCACCCGGACCGGGCCGAGGCGCTGTGGGAGCAGGCCCTGGGCGCCGACCCGGAGCACGTGCACACCGTGTACAACCGCGGGCTGTTGCGCTGGCGGCGAGGCGAGATCACCGACGCCGGCCTGCTCGCCGAGCTCGGCCCGGTGCGCGGCGCCGGCGAACTGCTCGCGCAGGTCGAGCGGGAGCGCGGCGAGCCGCCCGCCGTCGTGCGGCTGCCGGGCGAGCGCACCGTCACCGCCGTCGCCGCGACGCCGGACGCCCGGCTGGTCGCCGTCGGCGAGGAGGCCCTGGGCACCGACGCCGCCCCGGCCGCGGTGCGCCTGTGGGACCTCGCCGCCGGCGTGTGCCGCGGGGTCTGGCCGGCGCACCGGCGGCGGGTCGGCGCGCTGGCGATCGACCCCGCCGGGCGGTTCGTGGTGTCGGGCGGCGACGACGGCGCCGCGATCGTCTGGGACGCCGCGACCGGGCAGCCCCGCCACCGCCTCGAGCACGGCGCGGCGCTGCGGAGCCTGGCGCTGAGCGAGGACGGCTCGGCCCTGGCGACGCTCACCGCCGCGTCCGGCGTGCTCGTCTGGGACGTCGAGACCGGCGAGCCGCGGCACACGCTGCAGCGGCCGAGTGCCGGCTACGAGTCGGGCGCGGTGGCTGTCGGCCACGGCCACGTGGTGGCCTGGTCGAGCAGGACCGGGCGGCTGCGGGCGTGGAAGCTCGGCAACGGCGAGCTGGTCAGCTCCGGCCCCGTCGGCACGCAGACGGTGCTGCTGGGCCGCTCCGCCGCAGTGGCGCTGCTGGCCGGCGCCGAGTCGGTCGAGCTGGTCGACCCGCTCACCGGCGAGCGGCGCGCGCGGTGGGAGCGCCACGCGGCCTGGGGGCGCGACGCCGTGCTCGCCGACGACGGGAGCCTGGTGCTGGCCGCCGCCGGCGACGACCTGCAGGTGTGGGACGTGGCCCGCGGTCGGTGCCTGCGCACCCTCGACGGCCACGAGTCGCCCGTCCGCGCGCTCGCGCTGCCCGGGCCCGGCCTCGCCGCCAGCGGCTCCTCCGACCGCACCGCCCGGGTGTGGCGGCTGCCGGCGCCGGGCGCTGCGGCGCGCTGGAGCTACGCGAAGCCGCGCGCCGCCGTCGAGCTGTCCCGCGACGTCGACGTCGTGCGCGAGGCCGTCGAGCGGGTGCCCGGCCTGATCCGCAGTGGACGGATCGCGGCGGCCGCGGCCGAGCTGCGCACCGCCCGGGCCACCCCCGGCTTCGAGCGGGACGGGACGCTGCTGTCGCTGTGGGCTGCCGTCGGCCGGCACGGGCGGCGCAGCGGGCTGCTCGGCGCCTGGCCCGCCGGGCGGCTGCCCTCCGGGTCGGTGCTCACCCCCGACGGTGTGCTGGCCCTGCGGCACCGGTCCTCGTTCCGCACGGTGGAGGCGTTCGAGGTGGCGGGCGGCGCACCGCGGTACACCCTCTACGGCCATGGCGACGCCGTCACCGCCCTGCGCATCACGCCCGACGCCCGGCTCGCCGTCACCGCGAGCGAGGACCAGACCGTGCGCGTGTGGGACCTCGCCACCGGGCAGTGCCGCCACGTGCTGAGCGGGCACAAGGACAAGGTCTCCGCCCTCGCCGTCAGCGCCGACGGGCGCGTCGCGGTGTCGGGCGGCTGGAGCGGTACCGTCGGAGTCTGGGACCTGGAGAAGGGCAAACGCCGCCGGATCGCGACCCCGCACGGCGGGTGGGTCGGCTCGATGGCGCTCAGCGACGACGGCTCGGTGGCGCTGGTGTTCCACCACGACGGCGAGGTCTGCGTGCTCGACACCGCCAAGGGCCGCTGCCTGCACTCCCTGCCGGGCAAGGGCGCACGCGCCGCGGCGACCGCCGTCAGCGCCGACGGGCACACCGTGCTCTGCCCGAGCCACACCGGCTCCTCGCTGTGGGTCACCGACCTGCGCACCCGCGAGCTGCGCCACATGCTGCTCGGCCACGACGAGCCCGTCCGCGCCGTGGCGATGACCCCGGACGGGCGGCGCGCCTGCTCGGCCTCGGCCGACGGCACCGTGCGCGTCTGGGACGTCGCCGCCGGCGCGTGCACGGCCGTGCTCACCGGGCACGAGGGCGCGGTCGAGGCGGTCGCGCTCGCGCCCGGCGGCCGCTTCGCCGTCTCCGGCGGCGCCGACGCCACCATCCGCGTGTGGGACCTCGACGAGGGCCGGGCCCTGCGCGTCCTGCCGGCCGCCGGCCCCTGCGACCGGGTGGGCTTCGCCGCCGACCACGGCCTCGCCTGGTCCTGCGGCGACCGCGCCGAGACCGTCGTCTGGGCGCTCGACTGGGACTACGACCTGACATCACCCGGAAAGGAAGCCTCGTGATCCTCGCCTGCGCCGGTTGGCGCTGCCAGCGCATGATCTCCGTGTCCAACATCCCCGGCGGCAACCCGACCGCCCGCAACGACCCGGAGCACTTCTCGATCAAGTTCCAGATCTGCCCCGACTGCCACCAGACGTTCTGCGACCGGTGCGCCCCGAAGGCCGGCTTCCTGCGCTCCACCCCGTGCCGGCAGTGCGGCGGCAAGCTCGTCGACGGCGGCCAGCGGCAGAAGGTCAACGGCACCCAGGTCGCCGAGTTCGTCCGGCTGCACCAGGAGGGCTACGACCACGGCGCCCGCGGCGACATGCCCGCCGCCCTCGCCCTGTTCGACCGGGCGATCGCGATACGCGAGGCATACGCCGACGCGCACTTCAGCCGCGGGCTGGCCCTGCGCAACCTCGGCCGGCGCGAGGAGGCGGTCGCCGCGTTCGAGCGCTCCTTCGCCATCGACCCGCGCAACCCCCAGCCGCTGTTCGACGCCGGTAACGTCCTGCGCGACCTGGGCCAGCGCGACCGCGCCCTGGCGACCTTCGACCGGGCGCTGGCCGCGGAGCCGCGCTACGTCGCCGTGCACATCAACAAGTCGATCGCGCTGATGGACATGGGCCGGGCCGAGGAGGCGCTGCACAGCGCGGATGAGGCGCTGCGCATCGAGGCGGCCGACGCCTCCGCCGACCACACCCCCAACGCGGCCTCGTTCGCCAACGGCGCCAAGGGCGCGGCCCTGCTCAAGCTCGGCCGCAACCAGGAGGCCCTCGCCGCGATCGACCAGGCGATCAACGACGGCCCGGACAACCCCGACAACTACCTCAACCGCGCCACCGCCCTGGAGCGCCTCGGCCGCGCCGAGGAGGCCGCCACCGCGAAGCGGATCGGCCGGCAGCTGCAGGGCTGAGCCCGCCGGCCCGCCGCGGCTGTCGATCCGCACGGCGCTCGATCGTCGTCCGGATGTGACCATTGGCAAGCCGCGCCGGGCCGTAACGGCCGTCTTCTTCATCAACGGGCTCACGCTGTCGACGTACATCGTGCGCGCACCCTCCTTCAAGTCCGACCTCCGCCTGACCGACGCCGAGTTCGGCCTGGTCGGCATGCTCTTCGCCGTGGCCGCCCTCGCCGCCATGCAGCTGGTCGGCCCGCTCGTGGCCCGCGCCGGCAGCCGCGCGGTGCTGCGCGCCACCTTGACCGTCATGCCGCTGCTGCTGGCCGCGGTCGCCGCCGTACCCGGCCGCTGGTGCTTCGCCCTGGCCGCCACCGCGCTGGGCGCCGCGCACGGCACCACGGACGCGGCCATGAACGCGCACGCGGTCACCGTCGAACGCCTGGCCGGCCGCCCGATCCTCAGCGGCTGCCACGCCGCCTGGAGCGTGAGCGCGGTCGTGGCGTCGCTGACCGCCGCCGCCCTCACCCACGCCGGCGTCGCGCTGTCCGTGCATCTCGTGGTGGCCGCGGCGGTACTCCTGGTCGCCGGCCTCCTCGTCACCCCACGCCTGCTCCCGGCGTCCGCGGAGGTCGCACCCGAGGCGGGCCCGACCCCACGCGCCCGCGCCCGCTGGAGCGCCCCGCTGCTGCTGCTCGGCCTCACCGGCACCGCCCTGATGGTCTGCGAGGGCGCGGCACTCGGCTGGGGCGGCATCTTCCTGCACGACGCCCGCGGCGCCACCCTCACCGTCGCCGCGACCGCCGTCACCGCCTACACCGCCGGCCAGACCGCCGGCCGCCTCGTCGGCGACCGCCTGACCCTGCGCCTGGGCGCCCAGCCCTTGTTCCGCACCGGCGCGGCCCTGGCCACCGCGGGCTTCGCCGCCGCCGTGCTGACCCGCCACCCGTACGCCGCCGTGGCCGGCTTCGCCCTCGCCGGCCTCGGCACGTCGGTGCTGCTCCCGCTCACGTTCAGCGCGATCGGCAACCTGCCCGGCGCGGCCACGGCGACCCTGGTGTCCCGCTTCACCACGTTCACCTACGCCGGCATCCTGCTCGGCCCGGCCCTCATCGGCTGGACGGCCGAGCTGGCCGGCCTGGGCCCGACCCTGACGGCGCTCATCCCTCTGCTCGCCGCCATGGCGATCCTCCCCCGCCCGTCGGTACGCCAGCCCGAGCCGGCCGCCGTGCCGTAATGAGCGCGCGCTCAAACGGCGGCCAGGCGGCCGAGGACGGCCTCCAGGCGGCCGCCCGCGGCGGGGTCGAACGACGGGCCGGTCGGCGGCACGGGGCGGTCGCGGCGAAACACGGACAGCGGCACGGCGGGCGGTTCGGCCAGGATCGCCTCCAGGCTGGAGCTCGACCGCGCCGTCGACGGCCTGAGCCGCCGCATCCTGACCCGCACCCTGCGCGCGCTGACGGCCGACGGCCCCTGGTGAGCGGCCGAGAGACCCCGCGCCGCGTCGAGTACGCCCTGACCGACCGCGGCCGCTCCCTGCTCTTGCCTAGTCACCGGCCCCGGCCGCCTTGAGGCGGCGGCTCAATGCGTCCCAGCCGTACTCGTCGGCTTCGGATTCGACTGTGGCGCTGGAAGGCGGATGCGCCGATGCCGCCGGGTTCGCGACGCCGGCGAGGCGGCGCGCGCCGGAGCCGTCACCGTACTTCATGAGCCCGGTACTCGGGTCGACATGCAGTCCCCCGCCGGCCTCGGCTGCGACCGCCATGGAGTTGCTGTGGCTCCCCAGCGGCGACGAATTGCCGTCCGGACCCCAGCCAAACCGCGTAATGGTGCTGACAAGCCATTCGGCTATCGCCGCGACGAAGTCGGCGGGCTGACCGTGCTGGTCCCACAGCAGCGAGTTGTTGCGGTCGATCTGGCAGAGCAGAAACTTGATCCAACCCGGGTGAATCTTGCCCGCGAGCCCCTCGACCGCCCTGACTCCGGCCAGACAGGCTTCGACGTAGTCGCTGACCGGCGTCCCGGTGCCGTTCTGCACGTCCCGTTTCACGAATCCGAACATCAGATCGGCTTGCTCCGGGAAGGCGTTGAACTCGGCAAGGCGCGGGATTGGTTGACCGCCTCTCAGGTCATAGATCGCCTTGACATCGGGGTCGTCCCAAAGCCGGTCCTCGTGTCGAGTGCCCACCGCGCCCGCGACGCGACAGCTTCGTTCGCGGCTCAGCCGCGGTGACCGCAAGCGGTACACCGGTAGCGGCGCACGGTCACCACGAGCGTCGTCGGCCGCCAGCCCAGCGGCTCGTGGGCCAGCTCCCGGGTCACGGTGTCGCGCGGTACGCCTTCGCGACCACAGCGACGGCACCACTGGTCCGGCTCGACGACCCGGCATGCCAGCACCGCACGGTCGGGCCTGAGTCGTTGGCCGGTGACGGCCAGACCGAGCTCATCGAGCCGGCAGAACTTGGTCAGGTCAGGGCAGGCAAAGGTAGCGTCAGACAAGTCGAGGTGTGCCAATCCGGAAGACCACGACTTCCGTCCCGGGGCAGCGATGCACAAACGCAGCCGGACGCCCGATCTCGTGTCACAGTCGCAGCGGTCTTCTTCGCGTACCCACGCAGATCGGTCAACGGCGCACCCGATAGCGCAGGTGAAGCACCCGGTTGCCCTGAACAACTACGTCTGGGCCTTCCAGCAGGTGCTGCGCGTCGACGGAGCCGAAGTAACGCTTACCGGACCCGAGCACGACGGGTGCGACGTCCATGCGTACCTCGTCGACCCAACCTGCGGCGAGCGCCTGGCCGCCGACGTCGCCAGCAGCGAACTCGACAGTGCGGTCACCCGCAAGCTCCCGCGCCTTGGCCACGGCCGCCTCGATGCCGTCGACAAAGTGGAACGGCGCCTGGAGGTCCCAGCCCTCGGGCGCACCACGGTGACTCACCACGACCACATGGTCGATCCCACTCGGAGGCGTCCCATCCCAGCCGTCGGTGATGTCGAAGGCGTGACGGCCGGCAATGGTCACCCCGACCTCGTCCCAGTACGGCCGGACGTAGTCGAACGAAGCCTGCGACACCTTCAGAACGCCACTGTCGTCCAACGGCACGTCACCGCTGACCAGCCACTCGAAGATCGGACCGGGGTCGTCGTTCTCAGCCGCGATGTAACCATCCACCGAAACCGACGCGTTCATGACCACTTTCCCCATGGATTCCTCCTCTGTTTGGAGTCCCAAGTCTTGTGCGACGTGAGCTGTCGCTCTTGTACGAAATCAATCGGCCGGGAGCGGCCAGCCGTCCAGGACGTGGTCGGGATGATCGCGCAGGAATCGCCGCCGGACTTCGGCGTACCGGGTCGGCGTGAGCCCGGTGAACTCCCGGAAATCGCGCACGAAGTGGGCCTGGTCGAAGTAGCCCGCGCCAGCAGCAACGTCTCCCCAGTCGATCGGTGCAGCGACGTCGAGCGCCAACACGGCGGAGCTGAAGCGGTAGCTACGAGCCAGCCGTTTTGGCGTGACACCGACTACGGCCTTGAACCGCTTCGCCAAATACGTGCTGCTGGCGCGGGCCGCCAGACCGATGTCGCTGATCGGCACTGTCCCGCCTGTCGCCGCAACGGCGCTGCTCATTTGGCGGACCAGGTCAAGACCGTCGATCACCCGCAGCCGTCGCACCAGTTCCTCCTCGAGCAACATCAGCATTTCATGCGGTGCGTCCGCCAAGGTCAGTCGGTGTCGCAATTCAGCGATAGCGGGCTGGCCCCAGATCTGCTCCACCGTCGCAGGTCGGTCGCACAACTCGGCCGCAGGCATCGGAAGGAACGGTGCCAGGCCCCACGGCCTGAAGTGGACGCCCACGGACCGGGTCGGGGTTGGGTAGCTGAACTCCCACGCACGCGTGGGCGTGGTGACCGCGCAGCCGTCGGCGTACTCCACGGCGTCTACGTCGGTGCCTGCGCGGATGAGAAACGGCGCCCCGAGGTTGACGATGAGCAATGGCGCGGGCGCCGCCGGCAGCATCAACCGGGAGTACGGCGGGGCGCCCTCCAGGTAGTAGAGGTCGTCGATCAGCCCGTCCAGCGGCGGACCGGGCATTCTGGATACATACTCCACGCCGACATCATCGCCGACGGCCCATCCGGCATCACGCGCCGCCGCCAGCATCGAGCCGGCGCCGATCCCTGACGGGCGCCCCGGCGCATTTCGGTCCCCAACGACACCCCACGTTGTGAAGGGCCAGATTGAAGCGAGCGCGACCCTCTGCTGATCATTCGATTGTCCACTACGGCAGCGGCCCGTAACTGGATCAGCCGGATACGATGATCGGTTCCTCCGGTGGTCCGTCGCTGAGCAAGTGCGCAAGCAACTGAGCCCTGATCCACCGATGGGATTGATGTGAGCACGAGGGCCCGGATGCGATGATGCCCCCGCGAGCTGGAAAGATAGAGGTTCTTCAGGCTTCTATCGTCCAGTTCGAG